>JAYWDN010000077.1:0-5062 GCA_043780615.1 Bacteroidota bacterium
TCAGCCGTGGTGATCGGTAGTTTGCTGCCCATGCCAAAGGCCGTGTAGGCTTTGATGCGCGGGGCGGTAATGAGATTTTTTTCACTCTTGACTTTTTGATCCAGCACCCAGTCGAGGCCATTGCCAGCCGAGGGATCGCGGATGGTGGTGATACCGTGTGCCATCCACAATTTAAAAACGTACTCGGCATTAGGAGCTTGCTCACCGCCAATGTGGCCGTGCATATCGATGAAGCCCGGCAGCAAATACATGCCTGTGCAATCCAATTCCTTTCCGCCCGGCTCAAGTTTAGGTCTGCGGTTGGCATCGATGGCAACACCGGGTGAGCCCACATTTTTTATTTCTACGATGCGGTTTTGCTTCACCACAATATCCATTGGCCCGATGGGCGGTGCGCCCGTGCCGTTGATCAACGTGACCCCGCGGATGATCAGTTGAGTGAACGGCCCATCGCCTTCTTTTATTTCGGGGGCTTTTTTTACAGTGTCTTGGGCATAGACAGATAAATTAAAACTTAAAAAGCAAAGCAGTATTATTTTTTTCATAGGAATTTGGAAACCTTGAAGGTAGTTTTTCAAGACGTAATCTCAAAGATGAGCTAAGGCGATTTCCTTTATTTTTGACGAGTGGTAAAATGGAAGCTGGATTTAATCAAACAATTCCAATTGCGAAGGCAGCAGTGTAAATGACTTTCGATGATAAGGAGTGATTCCTAAATTTCTAATCCCATCGCGATGCTCTTCGGTGGGATAGCCTACATTGGTGGGCCAGCCGTAGCCCGGAAATTCTAAAGCCAGCTTTTCCATCAATTCATCGCGATATGTTTTTGCCAGCACCGATGCCGCGGCAATGCTTAGGTAGTTGGCATCGCCTTTGATGATGCACTCAAATTTTATTTCCCGATAAGGGTTAAACCGATTGCCATCGATGAGCAAAAACTGAGGCTGCACCATCAGTTGATCTAACGCACGGTGCATGGCCAAGAACGAAGCATTCAAAATATTGATGTCATCAATTTCGATGTTGCTCACTTCGGCCACCGCCCAAGCGAGTGCATCGCGTTTGATTTCTTCTTGCAATAAGTTTCGCTCTTCTTTAGTGAGTTGCTTGGAGTCGTTGAGCAATTCATGCTGATAATTTTTTGGAAGGATCACCGCGGCCGCCACCACCGGCCCGGCCAGACACCCACGGCCCACTTCATCGCAGCCGGCCTCGATCAGGTCTGGAGTGAAGGAAGAGAGTAGCATTGTTAATCGTTAATGGTTAAAAGTTAATAGTAATATTGCCTCTGGTTTCAAATTTACCCAAAGGCACAATTAACAAATAACGATTGACTTATCAACCATGAACAAAAACCCTTGGACTACAATCTCGAGCAAGGAAGTTTATCAAAATCCTTGGATAAAAGTAGAGGAAGATCAAGTGATAAACCCTTCGGGTGGCGAAGGTCTTTATGGAAAGGTGCATTTTAAAAATACGGCCATCGGCATTATTCCGTTAGATGATGAAAATAATACTTGGTTGGTAGGCCAGCACCGTTATGTGCTCAACGAATGGAGTTGGGAAATACCCAAAGGGGGTGGCCCGATTGGGAAAACTATTTTAGAATCGGCACAGCGCGAACTGATGGAAGAAACCGGACTGAAAGCAAAACAATGGACAGAAATTTTAAAAGCTCATTTATCGAATTCCGTGTCGGACGAAGTGGGTTATGTTTTTCTTGCGCAAGAATTGAGCGCGAGCAACCACCAGCGCGAAGCCACCGAGGCGGACATGAAAGTTTGGAAACTGTCTTTTGCCAAAGCCCTCGAAATGGTGATGCAAGGAAAAATTACCGACAGCCTAAGTGTGATGGGGATTCTGAAAACAGCGAAGATATTAGGATTGTAATGTATTTAGGCTTCCCGAAAAAGGATTGGTGCAAGACGATGGCAGAATAAGACGTTGGAGATTTATTATGAGAGGCAAATATTTAAGAGTGGTACTATTGGAAGATGGAGAAACAATTCTCAATTGGTTTTGTAACAAATCAATGACGCAGCCGTCATCCTACCACATATTTATTTCTGTATCCGATCAAAAAAATGAAACTAATTCTGTGGTTATCAGTATCACTAATGAATAACTTGCAACCCTAATTTACCGCCATGCCAAAAATCATTGAAACCCACAACATTGCCAAGGTCTATAAAATGGGCAACAACATTGTCAATGCCCTGCAAGACATTTCCATCTCCATCGACAAAGGTGAATATGTGGCCTTCATGGGGCCATCGGGCTCGGGCAAATCCACGCTGATGAACATTGTGGGCTGCCTCGACTCGCCCACCCACGGCTCGTACATGCTCAACAACCAATTGGTGAGCGAGATGACCGAAAACGAATTGGCCACCACCCGCAACAAAGAAATTGGTTTTGTGTTCCAGACCTTCAATTTGCTGCCACGTGCTACTGCGTTGGAGAACGTGGCCTTGCCGTTGATCTACGCGGGCTACAACAAAGACGACCGCGATGAGATGGCCATGGCCGCACTCGAAAGTGTGAGCCTGGTCGACCGCCACCATCACCGGCCCAACGAACTTTCGGGCGGGCAGCGACAGCGCGTGGCCATTGCACGGGCTTTGGTAAATAACCCTTCCATTATTTTGGCCGATGAACCTACCGGAAACTTGGACTCCAAAACTTCGTACGACATCATGAACTTGTTTCAGGAGTTGCACGACAAAGGCAACACTATTATTATGGTGACGCACGAAGATGATATTGCGCATTACGCGCACCGCATCGTCCGCCTGCGGGACGGCCTGGTCGAGTGGGACCACAAAAATGAAAAAGTAAATAGGGGAGAGACTGTGGCCGCGCATGCTTAATTCGATAAATATCTTCCTTGGATAAATCCGATTTTGAATTTTTAATTTCGTTGAATGAGGATCAAGGTAATTGGCTTATCCATTTTAATTCTTTCATCGGGTGAGAACAATGTGAGGTTTGAAACCCCACAACCAGAAGGACAACGAGATGAAAAAATGATTCCCAAGAAAATGGTTGGAACTTATTTGAGCTTGAACGACTCTTCAATTGTAAGAATTGGTGAGAATCAAATTATCAAAACTGTCAACACCAACATTTCTGGGCTTTATCAGAATTGGATTCAGTGGAAAGGCCAAAGACCAAACATGATACCGCTTTTTCCGAAGTAGATCACAAAACAAAATTTGATATTACAGTAAGAGGCGACAGCGTATTTTATAGTGCTCATTATTCTGATACCTTGTTTAGTCTTTCAAAGGGAAGCATTTTGAAAAAGTTCAAAGGCTACTATTTTTTGAATACTGAAAGTTCATCCAATCGCTGGAGCGTTATAAAGTTAGGAATAACTAAAAATGGAATCGTCATCGGGTCAATTTCAAAAAAAGAAGATTTGAATAATTTGAGAGAATTGACAAATACAAAGAGCGACACTGTTTATAACTTTAAACCAACAAGAAAACAGTTAAAGAAATATTTGAAGAGTCATGGCTTCCAAACCGAAGAAAGGTTTGTAAAAAGACATTACCTTTAGTAATTAGTGTTTGAATTTCGTAAAATGAAAATCTATACCAAAACTGGTGACCAAGGAACGACCGCATTGTTTGGTGGCCAGCGTTTGCCAAAATCAGATTTGCGCATCGAAGCGTACGGAACAGTTGATGAACTAAATTCATTCCTTGGTTTGTTGAGAGATCAGCCTGTTAACTCAACTCGAAAAGAAATCCTCATCGAAATTCAAGATCGGCTTTTTACCATCGGATCTATTTTGGCTACAGAACCCGGAAATACCAAAGTGAAAATTCCATCACTGCAAGAAGATGATATTGTTTTTCTTGAAAAAGAAATTGATAAAATGGATGCGCTGCTTCCACCCATGAAATTTTTTGTATTGCCGGGTGGACATGAATCGGTTTCTATTGGTCATGTCAACCGCACCGTTTGCCGCAGAGCAGAACGATTGGTGATTGCGTTGCATGCGAATACTCCTGTTGACACGTTAGTAATAAAATACCTCAATCGCCTTTCTGACTATTTGTTCATGCTCTGCCGCATGATGGCACATGAACTAAACATCGAAGAAACTCCGTGGAAGCCACGGATGTAATAATTCCTAGATTTAAAAATTCACACTCACACAAAATGACAGCTACCAATCCAGTGAAAGAAACAATATTTTCCCGCTATCAGGTTTTTATAATTGCCATCTTATCGATTCTTCAATTCACCATCATTTTAGATTTTATGGTGTTGTCGCCCTTGGGCGCGATCTTGATGCCGCAGTTGCATATCACCACTGCGCAGTTTGGATTGGTAGTTTCTGCTTACGCATTTAGCGCAGGCATATCAGGAATATTGGCCGCTGGGTTTGCCGATAAATTTGACCGCAAGGCACTCCTGATTTTCTTTTACATTGGGTTTTTAGCTGGAACGTTTCTTTGTGCCATTGCGCCCGACTATAATTTTCTTTTGATAGCGCGTATCGTCACCGGGATTTTCGGTGGCGTGATCGGCTCGGTCGGTTTTGCCATCATCAGCGACCTTTTCAAATTTGAAGTGCGTGGCCGCGTGATGGGTTTCGTACAGATGTCGTTTGCTGCAAGTCAAATTCTTGGTTTACCGATTGGGCTTATGCTGGCCAATAAGTTTGGATGGCATTCTTCTTTTTGGATGATTGCAATTTTTGGAATAGTGGTAGGAGTCGTGATTGTAATTTATATGAAACCCGTGGCCAGTCACCTTCAACTCAAATCAGAACGCAATCCCTTTCAACATCTGATTAAAACTTTTTCAGTTCCTGATTATGTCAAGGCGTATTTGTGCACCACCTTGCTGGCTACAGGTGGATTTATGCTCATGCCCTTTGGAAGTGCGTTTAGCACGAATAACCTCGGGCTTACGTTAGAGCAACTTCCCATGGTGTATCTTATTGTAGGAATTTTTTCTATCGCTACCGGCCCGATCATTGGCAAGTTAAGCGACAGCGTTGGAAAATTTAAAGTCTTCGTTTGGGGCACTTTGATAAGTAGTTTTA
>JAYWDN010000078.1:0-5001 GCA_043780615.1 Bacteroidota bacterium
ATCTTGGTGGACTTGCTTGGCCAATCGCGCGTATTTTTTTCCATGAGCCGCGATGGCCTGTTGCCAAAACTTTTTGCACAGGTGCATCCCAAGTTTCAAACGCCCTACAAGGGAAATATCTTGTTGTGCGTGTTCATCAGTTTGTTTGCCGGCTTAGTGCCGATCAATATCGTGGGCGAGATGACGAGCATCGGCACGTTGCTCGCCTTTGTGATGGTGTGCTTGGGCGTGCTCATCCTTAGAAAACGCGAGCCCAATTTGCCGCGCGCTTTTAAAACTCCGTGGGTTCCTGTTGTTCCAATCCTTGGTATTGTCACGTGCTTGATCATCATGTTTTCACTTCCGTTAGGCACGTGGATACGTCTTGCGGTTTGGCTTTTGATTGGCCTTGTTGTTTATTTTTCCTACGGAAAGAAGAACAGTAAAATCAGCAAAGAAGTTTCTCGGAAATCTTTAGAATTATAATTGGTGGGTTGACAAATCAAAAAAAATATTTTTTTTGTTTTTTACCCTCTACTCTTTTGATGCTGCTGGCCACGGGCAAATTTTCGGGCATGGTTCCACCAATGTCTTTGATGGTTTGACGTACTTTCTTGCCTATCTCAAAGTGGGTTTGATTGGCATTTTGTTTTCCTTTTATATTTTCCTTTCGAAGTTTTTCTTCTGTTTGTGTTGCCCGAAATAAGTTGGCGGCTAATTCAGTACTGCCCATATGATCAAGTATCTGCTGCGATTTTTTTAATCTCTTTTTCTTATGAATTCCCATAGCATCAAGCCCACCATATAAACCCAAGTATCCGTGGTTTTGAAAGATTGCATAATCAAGTGAGCCTGTGACACCAGCTTTTTTGGCAGCAACTGCTAACAAGATATTGTGTTTGGCCATTTCGTTGCGAAGAAACAATCTTTGTCATCTTCGGTGCTCAAGCCATTGTACTCGTCCGTTTGCTGTAGTTCTCGTAAACGAGTTTGTACTGCAAAATAAGTTTGACCCAATGCCACTACTTCTTTGGAAGGATCCGCATTTTGCACAATGAGATAACATGCATAGCGAGAAAGTCTTACACCGTCTTCAAATCTGCGCTCAGCACCTGAACCTATTTTAACCATCTCGTGGAAATACACGAAATGGTCTTCTATTATATAGCCGCTAATGTTACAAGCCTCTTTCGCCTTGTCAATAACTGGTTTGAAGTTACGATACTCAACATAGTCGAGTACCTTGGCTATGTCACGGCCACTCCAAAATTCGTTTCCATTTTCATCTATTTTTTTGATTTGTTCAAAAACTGAAGTAGCTGATTTATATAATCCTTTTTTTATTTCATTTTTTGGATTACACGCAAGCAAACTTATAAAAAAATAGCCCGACAAAAGCCGAGCTATTTTTCAAAAAGATAAGAATAAATTATTTCTCCTTCTTCAACTGATCAAATTTATTGATCTCTACTTTTTTTGGAAATGAATTGTTGGTGTTGTCCACATCGGCAGTCTCTGCATTGGGGTCGATCACAATGCCTATCACTTCTTTTTCTTTTACAAAAATTTTGGTCACCTCTTGTTCGTTAAGCCGCCAAATCTCAGCCGAAATTTTTTCAATCTCTTTCGTGCCGTCTTTGTAGGTCCACTCAATCACCACGGGGCTAACCAAGCCACCATTGTTTTTAAATTTGAGTTGGTACAGATTTTTCCCTTCCAGGTTTTTGCGCACGGCATTGTCGTCAAGGCGGCTCAAGAACTGTCCGTAGTTAGCATCGGGCGTGTTGATGACCGTGAGCGGAAGTGGGCCGTTGTTGAAGTCTGTCATCTTCCCATTGTTCTTGTTCGCGGCCAGGTCACCGGGTTGCACGTTCACTGTTTTCTTTTCGGGATCATTCACGGGTGTGCTCATCTTAAACCATTTCACTTCGCTCAGTTCCATCTCTACGTTGTCAGTGCCATAAAACCATCCGCGCCAAAACCAATCGAGATCAACTGCCGAAACATCTTCGAGCGTGCGAAATAAATCGGCAGGGCGTGGGTGCTTGTATTTCCAACGGTTGGCATATTCTTTAAAGGCGCGATCAAACAGCTCGTGGCCCATGATCGTTTCGCGCAAGATGGTCAACGCCACCGTTGGCTTTTGATAAAAATTATTTCCGAAAGCCATCAGTCTTTCATTATCAGAAGTGGTCATCACGGGGCGCATCAGATTTTTGTCGCCTTTCATAAATGGAATGATGTCTTTGGGTTGGGTGTGGTGAAATTGCGGATAACGCTCCATCTCGGTGCGTGTTTGCAAAAACGTGTTCAGCCCTTCGTCCATCCACATCCACTGGCGTTCGTCTGAGCTTACAATCATCGGAAAATAATTGTGGCCTACTTCGTGCACAATGGTGCCGATCATTCCCGCCTTGGCTTGGTCGCTCATTGTTCCATTTTTTGGTCGGCCTCCGTTGAAACTGATCATCGGAAACTCCATGCCGATGTTGGAGGTATTGACCGAGATCGCCACCGGATACGGATAGTCGAAAGTATTTTGCGAATAAACTTCGATGGCATTCTTCACTGCCTTTGTTGACTCCTCTGTCCAAGTAGGCAATCCTTCTTTCGGGTAAAACGACATCGCCAATGTAGTGTTGGTGGAGAGCTTTACGGCTTGCACATCCCAAATAAATTTGCGCGAACTGGCATAGGCTACATCGCGCACGTTGTCGGCTTGAAAGCGCCATGTTTTTTTTGCGCTCGATTTTATTTTTTCTTTCTGGCGCGCTTCCGCTTCGGTCACAATCATCATCGGCTTATCAAAAGATGATTTTGCTTTTTCAAACCGCTCCGATTCGTTGGCCGACAGTACTTCTTTGATGTTGCTCAAATTGCCCGTGCCCGCCACAATGTGGTCGGCCGGAACAGTGAGGTTCACTTTATAATTTCCAAACTCAAGAGCAAACTCGCCCAAGCGTTGAAACTGTTTGTTTTGCCAGCCTTCATAGTCATCGTATTGGCACATGCGTGGAAACCAGTGCGCAATGAGATAAACATTGTTGTTGTCTTCTGGAAAATGTTCATACCCTTCGCGCGAAAGTATGAACATGCTCCGGTCGGTAATTGCGTAGCTCCACGAAACATTGAGCAAAAAATTTTCTCCAGGCTTCAGCGGTGTCGTTAGGTCAATCCGCATCATGGTGTTGTTGATGGACACCGCAAGGCTTTTGCCAAGTTTATCGGTGACCGAGTTGATCGTGTACCCGGCTTGAAATTCTACTGGCCGCACCAAGTACTGCATGGTCAACCCGGTGAGGGTGTCTCGCAAATTGCCAAAGGCGTTTCCAAAATCTTCATTGCCTTTTTTGTTCACGTTCTGATCTAACTGCAGCCACAAAAAAGAGAGCGTCTCGGGCGAATTATTATAATAAGTGATCGTCTCTTTTCCCGTCAGGCGGTTGGCCGCTTCGTCAATCTCTGCATCGATGGTGTAGTCGGCACGTTGCTGCCAGTACTTGGGACCGGGTGCGCCCGAGCCAGAGCGGTATTCGTTGGGCGTGGGCATGAGGTAGTCGAGTTGTTCAAATTTGCCTTGCCATTTTTTTTGGTCTTGGGCAATGCCTTGCAAGGTTGCCACCAACACGAAACAATAGGTAAGTAGGTTTTTCATTGTGTAAAATTTTGAATTTAAAAATACAAATTAACTTTGATGGGAAAGAAACTAAATAAAGCCAAGGGTTTGCTGCTCATATAATAGTGTAACATCTTAAAGACGCTGTATTCACGCACAAAGCGTTTTTGAATTGATACCTTTGCTCGTTCTATTTTATAACTTATAACTGATCCATTTTTGGAACTGCGCGACTTAGCTGTTACACCTCTTATCATCATCTTGGTGTTGATGGTGGCGTATTTCATCAGGCCTTATGCCACCGATGAAAACACGCGCAGGTATTTTTTTCCAGCATTGTCCCTCAAAATTTTTGGTGCTATTGCCTTAGGTCTGGTGTACCAGTTTTATTATGGCTATGGCGATACGCTCAATTTTCATGTTCATGGCAGCCGCCATGTGTGGGAGACTTTCTCCGATTCTTTTTCTGCTGGAATAAAATTGCTTTTTGGCGATGCCCACGGAGCAGGCATGTACAAGTACTACTCAAAAGTGATTTTAATGCAGGACCCTTCTTCATTTGCAGTGATCCGCATCGCTTCAATTTTTGACTTGATCACTTTTTCAAGTTACACGGCAACGGCCGTATTGTTTGCCGTGCTGAGTTTTGCCGGGGGCTGGATGTTCTTCCTAACATTTTATGAGCAGTATCCACATCTGCACCGCCCATTTGCCCTGGCCATGTTTGCCATTCCCTCCATTATTTTTTGGGGATCGGGCTTGCTCAAAGATACCGTAACGCTGGCCTGCATTGGCGGTGCGGTATTCTTCTCGTACCAACTTTTTATAAAACTTAGATTTTCAATACTTAGTTTTTTATTATTATTGATTTGCCTCGATGGACTTTATGTGATAAAAATTTATATGCTGTTCACGTTGCTGCCCGCCCTTATTATTTGGATTTTTCTTATGCACTTTAGCAAAATAAAATCCACCGCTGCCAGGGTGATGAGTTTTCCTGTTCTCTTTGCCATTGCCCTGATCTTGTCGTACACGGCTGTGGAGAAAGCGCTCGAAGACAATGCCAAGTATTCGCTCAACAACATTGCAAGCACGGCACAGATCACGGCCTATGACATTCGCTACTGGACAGGCAAAGACGCGGGCTCTGGCTATTCGCTTGGCGATTTGGACGGCACCTTTGGCACCATGCTTCGGCTTGCACCGCAGGCCATCAACGTTTCGTTGTTCCGCCCTTACTTGTGGGAAGTAAAAAACCCGCTGATGCTGCTCTCTGCTTTAGAGGGATTGTTTTTTTTTATGGTTACTTTCTATATCGTGGTCAAGCGTGGCGGAATTGCCCTCAGCGCATTCAAAGATCCCAATGTTGTTTTGTGTTTTGTGTTCGCACTTTCGTTTGCCTTTGC
>JAYWDN010000079.1:0-31396 GCA_043780615.1 Bacteroidota bacterium
GAAAGGCAAAAAGGAACAAAACAAAATAAATGAATTGTGTGGCGAGTACGGCAAAGCAGAGGATGGCGAGGGTCAAGGGTTTATTATTATTACCGACAAAGATAAAGTCTTATCGACAACGTAAAACTTGAAATCGGTAACTTTGCTATTTCATGCATTTCAAACTCACCGCCACCGACCCTCATTCTCGTGCCCGCACTGGCACGGTCACCACCGACCATGGCGAAATCCCTACACCCATCTTTATGCCCGTGGGCACAGCAGGTTCGGTGAAGGCCGTGCACCAGCGCGAACTGAAAGACGACATTAAGGCAAAAATAATTTTGGGCAACACGTATCACTTGTACTTGCGCCCCGGATTGGAAATAATAGAAAAGGCGGCCGGCCTGCACGGGTTCAACGGATGGGATGGGCCGATCCTCACCGACAGCGGTGGCTATCAGGTGTATTCGCTTGGCGCGAACCGAAAAATTACCGAAGAGGGCGTGGTGTTCAAATCGCACATCGATGGATCGAAACATACATTCACACCCGAAAGCGTGATGGATATCGAGCGCACCATTGGTGCAGACATCATCATGGCTTTTGATGAGTGTACACCGTATCCATGCGAATATGCTTACGCCAAAAATTCGATGGAGATGACTCATCGCTGGCTGAAGCGTTGTGTGGATCACGTTGATTCCACAGAACCAAAATACGGTTTCAGTCAAGCACTATTTCCAATTGTGCAAGGAAGTGTTTACAAAGACTTGCGCATGCAATCAGCCGAGTTCATTGCTTCGCAAAACCAGCAAGGCAACGCTATCGGTGGGCTGTCGGTAGGCGAGCCGCATGAAACAATGTATGAGATGACCGAACTCGTTTGTGGCATTTTGCCAACCGACAAACCACGCTACCTGATGGGCGTGGGCACGCCAGAAAATATTTTGGAGTGCATTGCCCTCGGCATCGATATGTTCGACTGTGTGATGCCCACGCGAAATGCACGCAACGGCATGCTCTTCACCACGCAGGGCACCATCAACATCCGAAACGAAAAATGGAAAGACGACCTGAGCGCCATCGATGCCGATTTGGGCGGCCACGTGAGTTCGTTTTATTCTAAGGCCTACTTGCGGCACCTGATCATCTCCAAAGAAATTTTAGGCGCGCAAATTGCTTCAATCCACAACCTCACCTTCTATCTTTGGCTGGTGAACGAAGCCCGGCAAAAAATAGAGGCAGGGATTTTTGTAGCGTGGAAAAATAAAATGGTGAAGCAAGTATCGCAACGATTATAAAAATGATCCCAAGGATTTATATCGACACCTCCGTGATTGGTGGATATTTCGATGAAGAGTTTGAGTTTTACACAAAACTATTCTTTGAGAAAGTGTTTGAAGGGAAATTCAAAATAATCCTTTCGGATATTTTAACTACTGAATTGGAAGGTGCTCCAGAACCGGTATGGAAGATTTTACAGTTTTCAATACCAAAAATTCAGATAGAGATTGTGGAGCAAACTTAATGCAGACATATTAGTCAGCCGAAATTTTAAGCACATCGTGAACATCAACAGGATCAGAGGATATAATTCCGTAAATTTGAAAAACGGTTTTAAGGCTTGGAAATAAGAAGTCCACGTGAGATCATCGAATTATGAAAACAATAATTAAAAAATCATAAAATGATGGCACAAAGATAGTATGGCTACTTCGATGGCTATGATCTATAGTCAATGCCCTGTTGATTCTCAAGAATGAAACTCCTCGACCGCTATATCATCAGTAAAATCCTCTCCACGTTTTTTTTCGTGATGATGATTCTCGTGGCGGTGATCATGGTGATCGACATCACTGAAAAGGTGGACAAGTTCAACGATCACCATTTGAAGATGGCCGTGATCATGGGC
This sequence comes from Bacteroidota bacterium, assembly GCA_043780615.1. GTDB lineage: Bacteria > Bacteroidota > Bacteroidia > Cytophagales > Cyclobacteriaceae > ELB16-189. The sequence goes on from JAYWDN010000079.1 coordinate 1,895, forward strand.
TACTATATGGATTTCGTGCCGTGGATATCGGGCCTGCTCACGCCCATCATTTGTTTTATCGCTATTGTTTATGTCACCTCGCGGCTGGCGGCACACACCGAAATCATTGCCATGCTCAGCAGTGGCATGAGCTTTGGCAGGTTGCTGCTGCCCTACTTCATCGCTTCGTCTATCATTGCTTCCATCAGTTTTATTTTTAACGGCTGGGTCATCCCCCACTCTAACCGCGACCGCCTTGCGTTTGAGATGCAATATTTTCAAAACAAATTTTATTTTGAAAGGCGCAACGTGCACATGCAGGCGGCACCCAATGTTTTTCTTTTCATCCAAAATTTCAACAACCAATCCAATACGGGCTACCAGTTCAGCCTCGAAAAATTCAGTGAAAACAAACTCGTTGAAAAACTCACAGCCGACAATATTCAATGGGACAGCGTAAAACAAAAGTGGACGCTGCGCTACTGGAAACGAAAAAAAGTGGATCGGATTTTTCAGGTCACTGCCGTCAATAGCTTGATCCACAACAGCGATTCGCTCAACACCAAGTTAGTCACTGTTCATAGCGAATTTGAAACTGAAGTACCCAAATCAACACTGGCCGAAAGCCTGGCAGAAAAAGGCGACTCGATGGACACCACATTGATCATCTCGCCAAAAGATTTTGAAAACGAGGCGCACAAAGCCGATGGCATGACCATTCCCGAACTCGGCCACCAGATAGAGCAGTTGCGTTTTAGAGGATCGACAGGTGTCGAATCGTATGAAGTAGAGCGGCACATCCGCTTTGCCGCACCCTTCACCACGTTCGTGCTGGTGTTCATGGGCGTGATCGTGTCGGCACGCAAAAACCGCGGTGGCACTGGCTTTCAGATCGCTCTTGGTTTTTCGCTCGCCTTCATTTTCATTTTATTTTTTACCATGACGCGCACGTTTGCCGAAACCGGATCGCTCTCGCCTGTAGTGGCCGCCTGGCTGCCCAACATGGTGTTCGGGTCCATCTCATTGATCATGTATAAATTCGTGCCCCGTTGAAAACTACGCTCGCTGATTATTTCAAATTGCATTTCATCGTTTTCCTTTTTGGCTTCACGGCCATCCTCGGAAAATTGGTTTCGTTGCCCAGTGTGGAAATGGTTTTCTATCGCACCCTGTTGGCCGTGGCGGGCATGGGCGCGCTCATCTTGTTCACCAAAGGTTCGTTTGCGTTGGCTTCAAAAAAAGATTTTTGGAAACTTATCCTTACGGGATTAATTGTAGCCGTGCATTGGCTCACGTTTTTTGGCTCCGGCCGCATTGCCAATCCATCGGTGAGCTTGGTCGGGTTTGCAACGTGCTCCTTTTGGGCCGCGTTGATTGAGCCCATCGCTAAGCGAAAAAAAATCCGCCCGATGGAGGTAGGCCTTGGCATGGCCGTGCTGTTTGGGCTCTACATTATTTTCTCGTTTGATTTTCATCATGTGCTCGGCCTGCTCCTCGGCATCGCATCGGGCCTCACCGCGGCTATCTTCAGCGTGATCAATTCTAAAATGGTGACGCGCATTCCATCGTTTACCATTACGTTCTACGAAATGGCCGGGGCGTGTGTGGGCATCGTGGCTTTCTTTCCTTTCTATCAACTCTATTTTCCGGATGGCACTCTGCAATTAATTCCTTCGGCCGAAGATTGGATTTACCTCGCGCTGTTGGGCTGGGCTTGTTCGGTTTATGCGTACTCACAAATGATTGAACTCAGCAAAAAAATGTCGGTGTTTTTTATTCAGCTGGCCTTGAACTTAGAGCCGGTTTACGGCATCGCATTGGCCTTGCTTATTTTTGGAAAACAAGAAGTGATGGGTTGGAATTTTTATGCCGGCACGCTCATCATTATTATCGCGGTAGCCTTGTACCCTTTGTTGAAGCGGAAGTTTGAACATCATTTCAATTCGCCACTCCAGTAATCCATTCTTGAAAAATCTTTTTTCAAGTCAACAGGCTTTTCAAAAATCCCGAACACACTGGCGCCCGACCCGCTCATGCTTGAGTACATTGCGCCCAGCAAATACAGTTTTTCTTTTACTGCTCCTAGTGCAGGATGGGTAATAAAAATAGATTCTTCGAAATCGTTTTTTAATTTGCCTCTCCATTCCTTTACAGGAGATTTTAAAATCTCGTCAATCGAATTTGTTGACCGATGTGGAGAAATATTTTCGTACGCTTCCGATGTCGAGATATGAATATTAGGTTTCACCAGCACCAACTGTTTTCCTTTTAAGTTGACCAGTGTTGGAGATAAAATTTCTCCTCGGCCACTTCCCATCATCGGCTGATCTTGCAAAAAGAAAGTGCAATCGCTGCCGAGTTGGGCGGCATAATATTTTAGTTGGTCATTCGAAATTTTCAAATCAAAAACTTGGCAAAGCAACCGCAGCGTAAAGGCCGCATCGGCCGAGCCACCGCCAAGCCCAGCGCCTATTGGGATGGTTTTGTGTAGATGGATTTTTGCCGGGCTAATGTCAAAATATTTTTTGATCAATTGATAAGCCTTCACACAAAGATTGTCTTCACTCGCGCCCAACACCTCCATCCCCGAAAGGGAAAAAGAAAATTCTTGGGCGGGAATGATTTCTAAAATATCCGTGCGCGGAACTGGATAAAAGCAAGAGGAGAGATCGTGAAATCCATCACTCCGTTTACCGGCAACGTGCAGCCCGAGGTTGATTTTGCAATGCGGGAATGAAATCATAGTAGGCAGTGGGCAGTAGGCAAGTTGTCTATTGATTGTTGCCTATTGCCTACGTTTTATTTCGTAAGCCTTTCCACCAAACCGTGAGAGATTCCAGCCGATGAAAAGCCACCATCGTGCATGAGGTTTTGCATCGTCACCATGCGGGTGAAGTCAGAGAACATGACGGTGATAAAGTTGGCACAATCTTCGGCCGAGGCGTTGCCCAGTGGCGACATCAGTTGTGCGTAATCAAAAAATGCATCGAAGCCCGCGATGCCCGCGCCCGCAGTTGTTTTCGTTGGCGACTGCGAGATGGTGTTTACGCGCACTTTTTTCTTCGTGCCATAGCGTTGGCCATAGCTGCGCGCAATCGATTCGAGCATCGCTTTCGCTTGCGCCATATCGGTATATTCAGGATAAGCGCGCTGAGCAGCAATGTAGCTGAGGCCAACCACGGAAGCGTATTCGTTGAGGGCATCGAGCTTTTCGCAAGTCTGCAAAATCTTATGAAACGACAGGGCAGAAATGTCGAGGGTTTTCAAATACCATTCGTAATTCATGTCGCCATATTCTTTGCCCTTGCGGATGTTGGGGCTCATCCCGATAGAGTGCAGCACAAAATCCAGTTTGCCACCCAATATTTCTTGCGATTTGACAAAGAGGTTGTTGAGGTCTTGCTCGGAAGTTGCATCGGCTGGGATCACTTCGGCTCCACACGTTTTGGCCAGTTCATTGATCTTGCCCATGCGCATGGCTATGGGCGCGTTGGTGAGCGTGAACACTCCGCCTTCGGCATGCACTTTCAAAGCAGTTTTCCACGCGATGGAGTTTTCATCGAGCGCGCCAAAGATGATTCCTTTTTTTCCTTTCAATAAATGGTTGGACATGACAAACAGGGTTAGTGTTGAAGGTGCAAATTAAAAAAATCTATTCAAGTGTTACACTTTCAGTAGTAGGTGCCCTCTATCGTAATTTTCCTTCAATAAAGTCAATAAAGACAGTATTTTGATTTTTATTCAGCGAGCTTGCATCAAATTTATAACCCCTATCAACAGGCTGCGGCCCAATTTCATCAGATTTATTATCAGAATTTCCTCAAAATCGAAAGATTCTATTAATTTTAAACATCCAAAAAACCAAACCCTATGGAAGAAAACGCTTTTGTGACCTTTTTAAGAAATGACTGGAACAGTTGGATGCACCTTGGCACTGCCGCTTGCGTCATCATCGCCATCCTCATTCTGCTCTATCACGAATTCCGGGTGATGCAGATCAAAGATTATAAAGAGAAGTACGATTATGTAAACCTCAATGAGGTTCGCTTCTTTTGGTATGCCGTGTTGGCCATTGTCGTGGCCGCTGGTTTTTATGCCAATACGCTCGCTACCGGAAAGATAGCCTCTCATGGCGTTTTGTGGTTCTATGTAAGACTGTTCATTACTATTAGTTTTGTGGTCATCGGCTATTTCGTGTTCTTTAGCTTGGTGCGCATTTATTACCCACGTTATGTAGAGAAAAGATTGGTGAAATTGCGCAGCAAGCCCCGTCTTTCACCTGCTGGCAATGAAATGCGCAGGCTCTCTGAAGAAGAAGAAGATGCTCACCTTGACGCCCAGCAAATAGCCGAAGAGGCAGGTGGGGTGCATTCGGTGGACTATGACGTGTGGCTCGATGAAAAGACAGGCTACAAGAAAGTTGAAAAATACGAAAGCTATCTCCATGCCGAGCAGTGCCCCGAGTGTGGGTTTTATACTTTCAAAATCAAGAAAGAAGAAATAGAACAAAAGCCTACCGAAACCGAAGCGGGTGTATTGCTGAAGCACTATCAGTGCAACTACTGCAACCACCGCGAGGCACGCGAAACAAAATTATCACCCTTAGCAAAAAACATTGCTTGATTTTTAAGGGCGTCAAAATTTCAAGCCCCATTTTTCAAGTGGGGCTTTTTTATTTTCTTTGACCGAACATTTACTCACACCTTGAACACCAGACCAGAGAATCCCATCGGGATATTTGACAGTGGCATTGGCGGGCTTACCGTTGCGCATGCCATCCGCACCTTGATGCCGCACGAGCACATGGTTTATTTTGGCGACACTGCCCACCTGCCTTACGGAGATAAATCAGAAGCGGCCATTCAGGCTTACTCGATAAAAATTGCAAATGTGTTGTTGCAAAAAGGATGCAAGGTGATTGTCATCGCATGCCACTCGGCCAGCTCTGCCGCCTACGAATTGCTCAAAGAATATGTACGGCACGAAGCCCATGTGATCAACGTGATTGACCCGATGGTGGAGTATCTCCTCAAAAACTTTGAAGGATCGACCGTGGGGCTGATCGGCACCAAGCGCACGGTGCAGTCCGATGTTTACTCCAAAAAGATAAACACCCAAAACAAGAAAATTGCGCTCCACACCTTGGCCACCCCGTTGCTGGCACCCATGATCGAAGAGGGGTTTTTCAATAATCAGATCAGCCGAGAGATCATCGCTCAATACCTGGCCGACCCCCAGCTTGGCCCACTTGATGCGCTGGTTCTCGGTTGCACCCATTATCCATTGATCAAAAAAGAGATTGAAGAGTACTATCAAGGTAAAACTGCCATACTCGATTCATCCATGATAGCCGCTCAGGCCTTGCATACATTTTTGGTCAGCAATGGATTGCTCAACGCGGCAGCCAAGCCCGAGAGTCATTTTTATGTGTCCGATTATACCGAGTCGTTTGAGGCTTCCACCCGGTTATTCTTTGGCGAGAACGTCAGTTTGGAGCATCACCGCCTTTGGAATTAGCTTTCATAAAAATCGGTTGCGTGTAGGGTATCGGGCAAATCCATCGCTTTTGACCTATGGGTTATTCTCAATTTTGTCTTTGTAATTTGCACTTGAACTGAACCCATTTTGGCATTTTTATAATGAGGCTTTGTTCTTGTTGTTAATTTTTGCACTTTGAAAATTGCTTTTATGTTGGTACCTAAGAAAATTGTTTTATCGCTTTGCTTATTCTGGTGCAGTACTGCATCGGTTTGGGCGCAAAGTTCCATCGATAGCTTGGAAAGAAAACTAAGGGAAGACCTTAATGATTCCCTTCGCATCCGCACATTGGTGTTGCTTTCAAGAGAATACCAATACAGCAATCTTAAAAAGTCTTTTGAATCTTCCGAAGAAGCCCTTGCCTTGGCCGAAACAAAAAATCTGCTTTGGGCGAAGGTTCTCACCTATCTCAACATTGCCAATTATTATGGCATCAGTGGCGACTTCACGGCTTCGGCCAAATATAACGACCTCGCGTTGGGCATCAGCTTTCAATTGAAAGATACATCGCGGATGGCTACGGCCTTCAACAACTTGGGCGAAAATTATTCTTCGTTTGGAAAATACGATGAGGCCTATTTTTATTTTACCCAGAGCTATCGCCTTGCTAGTGAGCGGAAAAATAAAGATACGTTGGGAATGGCCATCCCGCTGCACAACATGGCTTCCGTGTTCAAAGAACTTGGGCAGTATGATCGGGCACTCGATTATTTGAAGCTATCTCAAAAATTAAGCGATGCCGTCAAAGACCACGAAGGCAAGGCCTATAATTACGATGAGATTGGTGACATCTACCGAAGAAAGGGTGCCTACGACTCGGCCCTTCATGCGCTTACTTTCTCTTTGAAGGTTTCGCGCTCGCTGAAGATGACCATCAACGAACTAACACCCATAACGTTAATCAAAATCGCGAAAACCTATTTGGCACAAAAAGATCACCGCCATGCATTGGCCTACTACGACACGGCCTACCTGCTTTTTCAAGAAACAGAAAATGAATATGGCTTAGCCGAAGTAGAACTTGGGCGAGGGACAGTTTATCTGAAAGAAAAGAAATATGAACAGGCTCTCAAATTGATGGAGAAAAGCGCGGCTACTGCGCATCAGATCAACTCGTGGGCATTGGAGATTGAATGCTATCAAAGCTTGGCGGTGCTTCACGAAGAGCAAGGCGATTTTAAAAAGTCGTTGGCCTACTACAAACAGTATAAACAATTGGGCGATAGCTTATTCAACCAAGGGATGCAGGCCAAGTTGCTGCAAGACCAGTTGCGCTTCGAAACTTCGGCCAAAGAAGATCAGATCAAACAACTGACCAAGTTGGAAGAGTTGCGCAAAGACGAACTGCGCAAGCAGGGCATGGTGCGCAATATTTTGGTGGTCGCTATTGCACTCACGGTGATCTTGTTGTTTACGGTTTATCGTAGCGGCCAGCGTAGGATACGCATCAACAAGTTGCTCATCGAGCACCAAGACGAAATAAAAAGACGGAGCAAAGAGTTGGAGCAACTCAACCAAGTGAAAGACAAATTTTTCTCCATCATCTCTCACGATTTGCGTTCGCCTATCAATGCGCTCTCGGCCATACTGGACATGATGGACAGTGGGCAGATCAAGCCCTATGAGTTTTCTAAGTTGAATAAGGAGCTGCGCATTCAATTCAATCATACCAAAACCCTCATCAACAACTTGCTCGACTGGGCCCTGCTGCAAATGGACAAGTTGAAAATCCAGCCCGAGAAAATCAACTTGCATGCGTTGGTGGAAGACAACTTTAAGTTGATCGGTTCGCTGCACCTCAAGTCGATCAACATGGTCAACCACCTTGCCCACAATACTTTTTGCTGGGGAGATTTGAACATGGTGAACTTGGTGCTGCGCAACTTGGTGTTGAACAGTATGAAGTTTACAGAGAGTGGCGGATCGATTGAAGTGGCTGCGCAGCGCGAAGGAAATGACCTCATCGTATCGGTAAAAGATACGGGCATTGGCATTGAGCCTGAAGTACAAAAAATACTTTTTGAAAAAACCAGTGGCTACACCACGCGCGGCACTGCCAACGAAAAAGGTACAGGCCTTGGGCTGATCTTGTGCAAGGAATTTGTAGAACGAAACGGAGGCCGCATTTGGCTTGAGAGCGAATTAGGAAAAGGAAGCACGTTCTATTTCACTATTAAGAAAGCCTAAGGAGCCAGCCTCACCACAATCCCATCGATGGCTTCGGTAATTCGTATCTGGCAACCCAGCCTGCTATTTTCTTTTACATGAAATGCCTGATCGAGCATGGCAAGTTCGGCATCGCTCTGTTCGGGCAGTAGCGTATCCGATTCCAAATAGCACTGGCAAGAAGCACACAAGGCCATGCCGCCACACGTGCCTTCAACGGGCAAGTCGTTGGCCTTGCAGATTTCCATCACGTTCAGGTTCATGTCGGTGGGCGCATCGAGTGGGTGGGTTACTCCTTCGCGGTCAATCACAAAAACCTTGATCATGTTTTCCATTTGATGTTGGGACGTGTTGAGGTGTTGACGTGTCGATGTGTTGACGTGTCGATGTTTGCACACTGCATTTAAAAACCGCTCACGCCATTCACGGTGGTGTACTTCAATACATTCTTTTTGTTGGGGTGGATTTTGGCAAAGGCCGACTGCACCGCCAACGTGCCTTCGTGGAAACCACACAAGATCAGCTTCAGCTTGCCAGGGTACGTGTTGATGTCGCCCACGGCAAATATACCGTTGCGGTTAGTGGAGTAATCAAACGTATTTACTTTCACCGCATTCTTTTCAATCTCCAAGCCCCAGTTTGCAATTGGGCCAAGGCTTGGCGTGAGGCCAAACAAGGGGACGAGGTGATCGGCTTCTTTTATTATATCACCAAGGGTAGCGTGCTTGATCGTGACCGACTCTACTTTTCCGTTGCCGCCAATGGCCACCACTTCGGCCTCGGTGATCAAATTGATCTTGCCGGCTTTGGCCAAGTCCATCACTTTTTGTACCGAATCTAAATGTCCACGGAAGGAAGTTCTGCGATGCACCAGCGAAAGTTCTTTCACAATATTGTTTTCGATCAAATAAATCGACCAATCCAAAGCCGAGTCGCCCCCGCCCGAGACCACTACTTTTTTATTGCGGTACAGTTCGGGGTCGCGGATGATGTACTCCACGCCCTTGTCTTCATACTTTTCCAAATTTTCGATGGGCGGCTTGCGCGGCTCAAACACACCGAGGCCTCCGGCAATAATGACGATGGGTGCTTTGTGCTGTGTGCCCTTGTTGGTGGTGACGATAAATTTGTTGTCTTCGGTTTCCGCTAAGCTCAGCGCACTTTCGCCCCGCGTGAAGCCCGGCTTGAACACCGCAGTTTGCTCCATCAGTTTGCCCACCAGTTCACCGGCATTCACGATCGGGTAGCCGGGGATGTCGTAGATGGGTTTCTTCGGATAGATTTCGATCAACTGGCCACCCGCCACGGGCAGCGAGTCGATGAGGTGGCAATGAAGTTTGAGCAGGCCCGCCTCAAAAACCGTGAAAAGCCCTACCGGCCCAGCCCCCACTATAATAATCTCTGTTTCGATCATACTACTTCGCTCATTATTTAGACGACATAACTATTGTTTCTAATTCCATCAATAACCAACACCACCCTGTTTCCACACAAGCTTCGTAATACTCAGTACTATAAAGTAACTCGCGAAAATAAGTAAAAGTCCATAGTCAATGGTCGATAGTCAATAGTTTGTGAGCAATCAAAATCTATTGGCATTGGGCTAAGAATGAGTTTTCACGATTGTGAAAAACTTAGTTAGGATTTGATCAGATCACTTTCGTTTGCCACCGCCTATAAATACACCTGGAGCGACAAATAATTAGCCTGAAGGTAGCCGATGTATTCTGCACCGTTGCGCGCAAAGGTTGCTTTGGCGGAAGCTATTGGCAAGAGTCTGTTGATTTCAACTTGAAGGATGAATTAATCGCCTTACCTTTGCGTTGAATTAGATACTTCACAAATAAACATTCATCATTCAAAATTCAAAATTCAAATTGAAGGGGATCTCTAAAAACTCCTTGTACCCTTCTCTTCTGGAGAAGGGTGAAGGGTTGAGGTAATAAAAAGATAGGTTTTTAGAGATGCCCTGAATGTAGAATATTGATTGATGAATTAAGAATGATGAGGTTGGTTGAACAAGTCCTAAGTTCCAATAATTATGAGCGACAACATCCATCACGAGTGCGGCATAGCGATGATCCGGTTGCGAAAGCCCCTCCGTTACTACCTCGAAAAGTATGGCCCCACCTATGCCATGACCAAGATGTACATTCTCATGGAGAAGCAGCACAACCGGGGGCAAGATGGCGCGGGCATCGCCAACATTAAAATAGACCAGAAGCCAGGCTTTCGTTTTTTCAGTCGCTATCGCTCCATCAAAGCACAACCGATCGCGCACCTCTTCAAAAAAATCAGTAAAAAATATAAGAAGGCGCAGAAAGAAGGCAAACAAAAATTTTGCGATGAGCAATGGCTGAAAGAGCACGTGGCCTTCTCGGGCGAACTGTGGCTGGGCCACCTGCGCTACGGCACACACGGCATCAACAGCATTGAAAGTGTGCACCCGTTTTTGCGGCAGAGCAACTGGCGCAGCCGCAACTTGGTGATGGCGGGCAACTTCAACATGACCAACGTAGAGGAACTTTTTAATGTGTTGGTCGAACTGGGGCAGCATCCGAAAGAAAAAGTGGATACTGTGACGGTGATGGAAAAGATCGGCCATTTTCTGGATGAAGAAGTGCAAGAACTTTTTTTGAAATACAAAGATCAATTTACCAACAAAGAAGTTTCAGACATCATCGAAACCGAACTGGACCTGCACCGCGTGCTGAAGCGGGCGTGCAAAGATTTTGATGGCGGCTATGCCATGGCGGGCATGACCGGCTCGGGCTCTGCCTTTGTGGTGCGCGATCCCTCGGGCATTCGGCCTGCCTATTATTATGCAGACGATGAGATCGTGGTGGTGGCTTCCGAAAAGCCAGCGATCAAAACAGCTTTTAATATTGACTACGATCAGATTGAAGAAATACAACCGGGCCATGCACTGATCATCAACAAAGATGGCGAGTACATGCACGTGCCGGTGATGCCTGCCCTCGAAAAAACTTCGTGCAGCTTTGAGCGTATTTATTTTTCGCGCGGCACTGATCCAGAGATTTATCGCGAGCGAAAACAATTGGGAAAACTGTTGGTGCCACAAGTGCTCAAGGCAATCAACTTTGATTTGAAGAACACCGTCTTCTCCTACATCCCCAACACGGCCGAGACGGCTTTCCTCGGCATGATGGAAGGCCTTCAGGATTTTCTCATCAACAAACAAAAAGACATTATCCTTGACGGAAAACCTTCGGTGGATTCGCTCGAAGAGATTCTGTCGTTTCGCCCGCGCATCGAAAAAATCGTGATCAAAGATGTGAAGCTGCGCACCTTCATCACCGATGACAGCCACCGCGATGAAATGGTGGCGCACGTGTACGACACGACCTATGAAGTGGTGAACAAAGGCAAAGACACCTTGGTGGTGATCGATGATTCGATTGTGCGCGGCACCACGTTGGAAAAAAGTATTTTGAAAATGTTGGATCGGCTGGGGCCGAAAAAAATTGTGGTGGTTTCGTCTGCACCACAGATCCGCTTCCCCGATTGCTACGGCATAGACATGAGCAAGATGGGCGACTTTGTGGCGTTTCGCGCCATGGTGCAACTGATCAAAGATCAAGGCAAAGATTATTTATTGGGCGAAGTCTATGAGCAATGCCGAAGCATGAACGATGGCGCTGAAAATTTTGTGAAAAAACTTTACAAACTGTTCACACCCGAAGAAATTTCTGAAAAGATATCCGACATCGTGCGGCCAGAAGGAATGAAAGCCGAACTGGAAGTAATTTTTCAAACCATCGAAAACCTGCACAAGGCCATCCCTGCACACAAAGGCGATTGGTACTTCACGGGCAACTTCCCCACCGCAGGCGGCATGAAGGTGGCCAACCAATCGTACATGAACTACATGGATGGCAAATTGGTGCGGGCGTATTGAATTCCATTGGTTGGACGCAATCTGTAAAAAAACAGAGCATGGAAAACGAGATAAAAGAACATTGGAACAAAATTTATTCGACTAAACAACCCAGTGAAGTCAGCTGGACACAGGAAAACCCTAAAACCTCCTTGGACTTCATTCATAGTTTTAATCTTCCTAAACAAGCGAGCATTATCGACATTGGGGGTGGCGACAGCAAGCTCGTTGACAAATTAATTGAGGAGGGGTTTGAAGACATCACCGTTTTAGATATTTCAGAGCAAGCCTTAAAGAGAGCTCAAATCCGTCTTGGCGACAAGGCAAAAAAAATAAAGTGGGTCGTCTCGGACATCACAGAATTTAAAACCGAAAAAGCCTATGACTTGTGGCACGACCGAGCCACCTTTCATTTTCTGACAACGGTGAGCCAGATAAATAAGTACCTGGCAAGAGCAAAGAACAATCTCAAAGAAAATGGATTTTTGACCATTGGTACTTTTTCAGAGGCTGGTCCAAAAAAATGCAGCGGGCTTACCATCAAGCAATATTCTGAAGAAACACTTGAGGAGCAACTGAAGAAGGAGTTTAAAAAAATCAAATGTATCACCGAAGACCACCGAACTCCATTTGACACGGTGCAGAATTTTCTTTTCTGTAGTTTTAAACGGTCAACATCGTTCTGAAAGCTGTCCCATTACCGAATCACAAAATCAAATTTCAGTTCGTTCATGCACTTGAAATGTCCCTTGGGGCATTTTTGAAACCCAATTTTCGAGCAAGGCCGGCACCCTAAGTTTGCGTTTTCCAACACATGATATTTGGTGCGATACGGATACATGCCAAAGGCGGGGATGGTGTTGCCCCAAATGCTGTACACTTCTTTTTTGAGCGCTGCCGCCATGTGCATCAGTCCGGTGTCGTGCGAGAAAACCAAATCTGCTTTCTTTAAAATGCTGGCGGATTGATTCAAGTTAAATTTTCCACACGAATTGAAAATCTGTGCATTGGTGTTTTTGTTTTCAAGTGCTGTGCGTACTCGTTCTGCATTTTCAACATCTTCTTTGCCGCCCAATAAAATTATCGGTCGATTGATTTTCATACACAGTTCAATCATTCTGATCACGGGCAATTTTTTTGTTTCGTGTTGTGCGCCAATGGCGTAGGCCACAAATCCATTGCGATGGCTATCGGGCAGCCACTCCCACGGCACTTCATCCTTTTCGGGAATGAAATAGTCCAAGCCGAGTGCATCGTTCTTTATCCCCAACGGTTTTGCGGTTTCAAGGTAACGGTCAACGATGTGGATATCGGGAAGACGATTGATCTTAAAATTCACGATCAGCCATTTTTGAATATTCAACTTATTGAAACTGTAGGAAAGCACACTCAACTTCCATTTCAAAATACGTGTGCGCAAATTGTTGTGCAGGTCAATCACCACATCGTATTTTTCTTTTTTCAACTCTCCTACGAGTTCATCAAAATTTTCTTTCAACAAAAAAACCTTATCGACATACGGATTGTTTTCCAAGATCGATTGGTACTGGGCTTTGGTGGCGTAGTGGATTTCCGAATCGTCCAATTGTGTTTTCAGGCAACGCACCACAGGAGTGGTGAGCACAATATCGCCAATAGACGAAAAGCGGATGATGAGGATTTTCATTTAATTCTATCCTATAAAATTACAATTTACTTTTTTGCGCAAACTTTTAGTAAGTTTATTTTTGATCACCGCAAAAAGTAAAAACTATGAACTACTGGCTGATGAAGACCGAACCAGGCACCTATTCGTGGGACGACTTGGTGCGCGACAAAAAAACCACGTGGGATGGGGTACGCAACTTTCAGGCACGCAACAACCTTAAGGCAATGAAAAAAGGTGATCTCGTTTTCATCTACCACAGCGGAGAAGAAAAAGCCATCATCGGCCTGGCCGAAATCACAAAAGAATTTTTTCCCGATCCCAACGACAGTGCCTGGACCTCGGTTGAGATTGGTCATAAAAAGAAACTAAAAAAAATAGTGACCTTGGCGCAAGTCAAGGCCGACAAGCGGCTTGCCAACATGGCACTGGTGCGCAGCTTCCGCTTATCGGTGCAGCCGGTGAAGAAAGAAGAGTTTGATTGGGTGATTGAATTATGCGAAGCATGAAAATTCAACATTCAATATTCAATCCCGACAACTATCGGGATCAGTATTCAGTATTCAATTTTGTAGTTGCCTGTATTATTAATTTCTTTTTTTCTTTTTCCTTGTTGGCGCAATCCGTCACTCAATCTGCTCCGTACGAACGTGAGCACAAAAACCGAGACCACGAGTTCATCATCCTTTCGCTGGGCGAAAAAGGATTGGCCTTGGTGCGCGACACCGAAAAATTTGAAGGCAATAAAAAAAAATGGGAAGTAATCTTGATCGACAGTACATTGAACGAATCGTGGACCACGACCATAGAAGTGGAGCAGCGGATGAATATTTTAGGCCACGATTACCGTGATGGAAATATTTATCTAATTTTTCAAGAGCCCGAAACCGCAGGCCGGCTAATCAACTTGACCGAATTAATTTTCGCGGATCATTCCATCAGACAACACGAGTTCAAGCCAGAAGTAAATATAAAGTTCACACAATTTTCGGTGACCAAACACAAAGCCATCTTCGGTGGCTACATCAACAAAGAACCTGCGTTGCTGATGTATGACATGATTACCGAAAGTGCCCGAGTGGTGCCAGGAATTTTTCAGCCCAATGTAGAGTTGCTTGACGTGCGCACCAACAGCAACGATACCTTTAATGCACTGCTGGTGGATCGCAACTCGCGAGCAAATAAAAAATTAGTGATCCGAACTTTTGATTCTGATGGGGTGCTGTTGGTGGACGATGTGATCGTGCTTGAAGACGGGAAGTCGATACTCGAAGCGATGACCAGCTCGCTGGTACACGATGAATTAGTGATCATGGGCACGTGGACTTATACTGCCAACAAACAAGCCGCTGGTATTTTCTCGGTGGTAGTCGATCCATTCAACGAACAAAAAGTAAACTACTATGACTTGCCGTTGCTTACTCATTTTCTTGATTACCTAAAACCCAAACGTGCCGCCAAAATAAAAGCCAAGGCCGAGTGGCGAAAAAGTGTGGGCAAGCCAATCGAGTTTCGTACCTACCTCTCGGCTATTAAAATCGAAGAGACCAAAGACGGTTTTGCGTTCCTCACCGAATCGTACGAAACCTCTGTCAATTATAATTCGCGATGGGGCTCGCCCTACTCCTATCCTTATAGTCCTTACAGTTATTCACCGTATGGTTTTAGTCCGTATCCGTATCGCTACTCCTCTTACGGATCGCCTTATGGTTACAATCCGTACGGCCCCTACGGCACTAGTTATTCCAACTCCAGCGATTTGCGCGTGATCCATTCGTCTCTAATTTTTTTTGATGGGCAAGGAAGATTAGTTTCAGACTGTTCATTAAAATATGAAGAGATCAAGTTGGATTCTAAAAGCCAAGTTTCCGATTTTATAATTCATGATGGATTCACCACCATGGCCTGTAAGAACGAGAAAGAAATTATTATAAAAGTAACGGAACACGATGGCGCAGTCGTAAAAGAAGAGAAGATAAAACCCGAGCTGAAGAAACTCTCCGAAACCGTGCGATCCGAATCGCAAGACAACAGTAGCATTCGCACCTGGTACGGCCGCTACTTTTATGTGTATGGCTATCGTACCGTTCACGACAACTCTGAGAAATCCACGCGCCATGTTTTTTATATCAATAAAATCAAAGTGGGCTAAGAGCGTATTCTTTCTTACGCTTGCCTGCGTTTCGATTTCTTCCTTGGCGCAAGTGGTGCAGACCGGGCGTTTGGAAGTACCTATCGGCCATGACTTTGAAACTTATTCCGTTGTCCCGCTCGACAGTTCGGGCCTAGCTCTTTACAGAAGTTTTGAAGGCCCCAAAGAAAATCAGCTTGAGCTGACGCGATTAGACACCGCACTGCAACAAGTATGGAAAGGTTTCTTGCCGGTGCCAAAAGGTTTTTCAGTAGCGAGCGCCAAAGCAACTAACAACGCCATCTATCTTTTTCTTAAAAGCACTGTGCCCAACTTTCAGGGTTTTTTGGCATTTGTAGTGAAGACTAAAGACGGCAGTTTTTTTTCGTATCCAATAAAAAACCTGATCCAATTCAACGCCACCGAATTTGTGGTAGGAGAAGAAGCTTTATTAATTGGCGGTTATTTTAATTTCAGGCCCATTGTTTTGTTTTATTCATTGAAGGAACAACGGTCGCGCATCCTGCCTGGCTTTTTAAACGAACCGGGCGAGCTTACGCAAATCAAAACCTACCCCAATGGAAATGTGGATGTAATCGTCAGCGCCAAAAATGCCAGCCGTAAAAAATGTTTGTGGATCCGTCATTTCGACAATGCTGGTGATTTGATACAGACCGTAGTGTTGGAGCCTGATGAAAATAAAAATCTGATCTTTGGCCGTGCCGCTAAAATGAAAAATGATAATCAAGTGATTGCGGGCGTGTATGGAAAAAATTCGCAGTACTCGCGCGGGATTTTTGTGGCCGAGGTAAATGTCTATGGCGAATACGTGATCCACTATTACAACTTTGCTGACCTGAATAATTTTTTTCACTACATGAAAGCCAAGCGCGAGAAGCGCATCAAGGAGCGGATTGAACGGAGAAAGGTAAAAGGAAAAAAGATCAGGTTCAACTATCGTTTCTTAGTACACGACCTCGTTCCCTATGGCGATCAATTCATTATGCTGGGCGAGGCCTTTTATCCGAGCTATTCCAACCGCAGCTCAAATTTTTATCGTACGCCCGCCTTTGGCAATTATTATTCGCCTACCAGCTATGGGCTGTACAATCGCTATTATAATTCACCGTATCGTACTGATTATGTATTCGATGGCTTTCAATACACCCATGCCGTGGCCATTGGTTTCGATAAGCAAGCAAACCTCATCTGGAACAATAGTTTTGAGATCAATGGTATAAAAAGTTTTCAGTTGGAACAGTTCGTGAAAATATTCCCTGGGCAAGATCACATTGTACTTCTCTACTTATACGAAAACTTGATCCGCTCCAAGATCATTAAAGGAGAGCAACTCGTTGAAGGCACCACACAGGAGGCAATAAAAATTGTAGGCGGCAAGGAAGCGATGAAGCACAGCGTGCTCAGCAGCAAATTGGAACACTGGTATGGCAATCACTTTATTGCTCATGGCATCCAAACGATCAGAACCCAAGACATTTTTTTTGATTTGCGTAAAGTTTTTTTTATTAATAAAATCAGCGTGCGTTAATTTTTGTTTCAGAATCACTAAATTTCTTTTTTTAAAATTCGACTGATGCAAACCCTTGGCCGTTCCGATCGTGTTGACTTGCCAGGCCTTGGCTTGGAAAACATCCACGCTAAAATTGATACCGGTGCCTACACGTGCAGCCTTCATTGCTCCCGTGCTCAAGTACTAAATGGTTGGTTGGAGTTTGTGCTGCTCGATGAAGAACATCCTGAGTTTACGGGTATGAAATTCACCATGAAGAAATTTACGCAACGGGAAATAAAAAATTCTTTTGGCGAAGCCGAGATGCGCTACGTGATTAAAACCACGATTAAAATTTTTAATCGGAAAATCCGTACCGAATTCACGTTGAGCGACCGTGAGAAATTACGTTTCCCCGTTTTGCTGGGAAGGAAGATCTTAAGAAACCGCTTTCTCATCGATGTGACCAAAAAAGATTTATCTTTCGATAGCTCAAAGGCACAAGACACCAGTAGCAGGAGATAAGTATTAAGACAAAAGACAAATCCAATTCTACGTCCTAAAACCTAAAAACCAAGCCCTGAAAAAATGAACATCGCCATCTTATCACGCGATCCTAAGCTCTACTCCACCAGGCGCATCAAAGAAGCGGGAGAAAAGCATGGCCACAACGTGGAGATCATCGACCACATGAAATGCGTGTTGCTCATCGAAAAGAAAAACCCGATGGTGTGGTACAACGGCCGTAAACTCGACTACTTCGATGCCGTGATCCCGCGCATTGGGGCCTCTGTCACTTTCTATGGTGCGGCTGTGGTGCGGCAGTTCGAGATGATGAAGGTGTTCACGGCCATCGAGTCGCAGGCACTCATCCGCTCGCGCGATAAATTGCGGAGCATGCAAATCCTTTCGCGTGCCGGGTTGGATTTGCCCAAAACTATTTTCATGGACTATTCCAAAGATACTGAAGGCGTGATCGAAGCCGTGGGCGGGGCACCTGTGGTTATTAAATTGTTGGAGGGAACACAAGGGCTTGGCGTGGTGCTTGCCGAAAATAAAAAAGCGGCACAGTCGGTGATCGAAGCTTTTCATGGCGTGAAGGCGCGCATCATCGTGCAAGAGTTTATCAAGGAAGCAAAGGGTGCCGACATCCGCGCGTTTGTAATCAATGGCGAAGTGGTGGGCGCCATGCGCAGGCAAGCACGCGATGGCGAATTCCGCAGCAACTTGCACCGGGGCGGCCATGCTACGGTAGTGAAACTCAGCCGTCAAGAAAAACATGCGGCCATCATTGCGGCAAAAAAATTAGGGCTCGCTGTGGCGGGCGTGGACATGCTGCCCTCCAAGCGCGGGCCACTGATCATCGAAGTCAACTCTTCGCCAGGCCTTGAAGGAATCGAAGGCGCAACGGGGGTGGACATTGCCTCGAAGATTTATCAGTACATTGAAAAATTCGCAGGCATAAAAAAAATCCAGAAGGATAAAATCAATGCGTGACAAATTAGGACTTGGGACTTGGGACTTAGGGCTTAGAACTTGGTGATTAGGATTAGAACACTTAGAGTAAAAAAAATTAAATACAACTTCTCAATTTAAAATCAGTCACATGATCAAATCTTTGGAAGATTTTAAAATCTATAACCTTGCAATGGAAACTGGCGAAGAAGTTTGGAAGGTTGTCACGGCTTGGGGACATTTTGAAAAGGATACTATCGGCAAGCAACTTGTGAGGGCGGTTGATTCAATCGCTGCTAATTTATCGGAAGGCCTTGGAAGGTATCATATCAAAGAGATAAAGAATTTCAGTTACTATTCAAGGGGCTCATTGTTTGAAACCAAAACTTGGTTAACAAAAGCAAACAATCGAAATTTAATTGACCCAAAACTTTCAATTAAGTTATTAGCAGATCTTGAAGTAATTGGCAAGATGCTGAACAGTTATATCAACACGCTTAAACCCATAAGTTCTAACCCCTAAGTCCCAAGACCTAACCCCTAAGTCCTATAAAAATATGACCATAGCTGAGCACTCGATCAAACCGGGAGAGTTTAAAGAAATCAACATCAACATTGCAAGGCTGCCATCGCGCACGCAGATCGAAACACCCATTTATATTTATCGGGCGTTGGAAGATGGGCCCGTACTGGCACTTACGGCCGGAATGCACGGTGACGAAATCAACGGGATGGAAATTGTGCGCAGGATCATCGACATGGGGCACAATCGCGTGAAGCGCGGCACAGTGCTGTGCATGCCCGTGATCAATGTCTATGGCTTTTTAAATTACTCGCGCGAAATGCCCGATGGCAAAGACATCAACCGTTCTTTTCCGGGAAGTAAAACTGGCTCACTGGCCGCGCGCGTAGCCTACCACATGACGCACGATGTATTGCCTTTCATCGATTATGGTATTGACTTTCATACCGGTGGCGCTATGCGCACCAACTATCCTCAAGTGCGCTGCATGATGCAAGAGCAAATCAATGTAGAGTTGGCGAATGCATTTCACGCGCCCTTCACCATTGATGCGCCTTTTCGCCCGCATTCATTGCGGCTCACCGCATCGAAAAAAAAGAAGCACATCATTGTGTATGAAGGGGGGGAGTCCATTCGCTTCGATCAACATGCTATTGAAGAAGGAGTCAACGGCACGCTGCGCTTGATGAAGCATTTGAAAATGATTGATGAAGCACCCAAGCCAACAGAAGAAAATAAAATCATTTGGAGTTCATCGTGGGCGCGCGCGCGCACGGCCGGATTGTTTCAGCCCGTGATCAAGTGCGGAGAACTTATTTCCAAAAACCAATTGGTGGGCACGCTCACCGATCCGTTTGGCGAATTCAAAGAGCAAGTCAAATCGCCCTCTACTGGCTATGTGGTGGGACTGAATAATAATCCGGTGGTCAACGCAGGCGATGCACTGCTGCACATTGGCTTTGACAACGTTTGTAAAATTGGCGGAAACGGTGAAGAGTAAAAAAAGTAGGCAATCTCCAGTAGGCAGTAAGCAATAAGCAGAAGGCAATATTATGTTGCACCGAGCAGGATGGCGGGCTTCAATATCAAATTATTTTGATGCTCGGAAAAATAGGCAAAGATGCCTGGCCCCGCAGAGGCGACCCTACAAAACTTGCTGCAAAAAAAAACAACAGCGATGTGCGCTACATCATCGAAGCAACACTGCAAGCTATAAAATAATAAAAATGGATTCTGGATTCTAGTTGCTCGCAGTTGAGTCCAGAATCCAATAACAAGAATCCAATTTTAAAACTCCGGGTATGGAATAATCAACTTGTCTTTCGAGGGTCAGAGAGTCAAGGCAATTGAAAATTTCCCAATACAATGCCTCGTACAGAAATGTCCTCATCCAGTTCTTCCCATCGCAAAGCCGAGCCATCCAACCGCAGTTGAACTTTATTCAATAGTTGATCAGATGCGTTTTTCAATAGCTTGAAACGACTGGCAGGGAAACCAATAATACGTTGGTCGGCAAGTTCAATGTAAATGGTTCTTTTTTCAGCCCATGCTTTTACTGCAATTGGCTCAGCTAAAATATCCGTGGTATTCATTGTATGCTTTTTTTAACATTTCTTTATTTTCATACACCAACCGCTCTATATCACGAGTGGTATGTGGTTTCATATTCTTGTTCTTTGCCAATTTAATTGGGTCAAGCCAAAATTTACATTCACCATCGGCAGCGGCAACGTGAATATGTGGAGGTTCATTCTGTTCATCAGAATAAAAGTAAAACCTAAAAGAACCTATCCTTAAAACAGTCGGCATCTTCCATTCATAAAGTTAAGAAAACTAACCCTACTTTAAGAGTTGCAATAAATCCCAAAATTGACATCCCTAAAAATCCGGGCACGGAATAATCAACTTGTCTTTGGGTGGCTTGCGCGGATCGCGGGTGTTCCAACTGTACACCAAGCTGAACTCGTGCGCACCTCCGCTGCCGGGGCCCAGTTTTGAAATCGTGAAGTCGTAGCTGTAGCCAATGTTCAAAATATCTTTCGTCCCTTTTTTGGTGAAGCCCACCAGCAGCACAATCGACTCGTTGTTCACCACTCCGTTTACTGATTTGAATGGAACTCCTCGGTACCATGTGCCGATGATCAGTGGCTCGAGCGTATAGTACAATCCCAAATCCATTTGGTCGAAACGACCTTGATGACGATACTGCACCGTGGGGGTGATGCTGCGCTCGCGCGGCCGATTAAAAAAACCTTGGCCCATCATACCGGGCCGGAGATAAAATTTCCAACCCGCATGGCCACTGATTTTCATCGGCAATTTATCAGACGAGCCCACGAGCGATTGATCGGGCTGCGTGATGTGCGCAGCCGTTATGCCAAGCCATCCGTTGGTGGAATAAAATAATCCACCCATGGTGATGTCGGGAAAAAATTTTGACTGGCCTGTGTTCAGTCCTTCCACCGATTGCGAATTGACTACTTGCCCTGTGTTGGCATCGAACTGATCGCCAAACGTGAGCTTGTCAAAATTGATGGAGCGGTTGTACACCGAAGCCTGAAAACCTGGGCGAAACGAAAGCCCTTTCACGATTTTCAAATCATAAGAATAGAGCAGGCCAATGCTGGTGGATTGCAAACCGAGCAACCCTTCGCGGTCGCGGTTGATGATCACCCCCACGCCACTGTTTTTTTCTTCGATATAAAAATCGGCAAAAGCAGAGATCGTATTAAAGTTGGCATCGATGGCCGGCCATTGATTGCGATAGTTGGTACCAATGCGGGCCTGGCCTGTGGCTCCGGCAAAGGCAGGGTTTAAATATAATGGTGCTGCATAGAACTGCGAAAATTGCGGATCTTGTGCAGTTACAGTTCCGCCCGCAACAAGCATTAACAATAGAGCAAGCACTACTTTATACATCCAGTCGGGGGATTTTCCTACACTCATCCAAGCAAATTAAGTTGTTTAATGACATTTAAAAAAATCATTCGGCTTACAAATCAGGAGGCCATCGAATTACCTAACGGTATTTTTCATCAAATTGTATAATTTAGTGGGTCTTGTGCGTTTTACTTGTGCTACATAGCTCAAGCACAGGTAGTGTTAACGAAGTAGTAACTTTTGAATTTATACAACTCGTAATAAAAATGATGATGGGCGCAGGGCAAAAAATGATTTTCACTTTAAAAAAGTATTCTTTCTTTTTGGTCTTGATGGCTTGTGGCCTCAGTGCGCAGTCGCAAAATTTAGCACAGCACAATTGGTATTTTGGAAACTCAACCAATGCCATCCGTTTCAATCGCGCCACCAATAAAGCATTCACTGTAAATAATAAAGCAGTTCCATTTGGCACGGGCGGTAGTGCCGTTGCCACCGATCCGGCCACGGCCAATCTTTTATTTTATACCGATGGTGCCAAAGTCTACAATACCAACCACATAGTGATGCCCAACGGCTCGGGCCTTACTGCAAATACATTGGCCAACCAACCTTCGGTGATTTGCCCCGTGCCGGGCGACCCCACGAAATATTTTATTTTCACCAACACGGCCAACTACACTGCGGGCGGAAGTATCAGTGTGACCGTTGTTGACATGGCATCGTTTGGCGGTTCAGTTTTTCCCTCTCCGCCTCTGGGCGATATTTTTTTAGTGGCCGGTGTTCCACAAACAAATATTTCAACAGGACTGATCGCCCGCTCGGAAGGGATGACGGTGATCCCACACTCCAACGGCATTGATTACTTTTTAGTTACTCACCAAAACGGAACACAAACTTATGCCGCCACGCTCATCACTGCTGCGAGTTATTCTGCGGGTGCTTTCGCTGCGGTTACTAACACCACTGCTATTTCTTCTCCTGGTTTGGGGTTAAATACCTCCGTTGCCAATTTTTCATACAATCGGAAAAATAAAAAATTGGCGGTGTCTGCGCAAAATGCCAATACCGATGCCATCATTCTTACTTTCAACGATGCCACCGGTGCGCTTACTTTTGATCGGTCGATTTTAAACTCGGGCACTGCCACGGTCAATCCACAATCCATTTATGATATTCAGTGGGACAATGCAGGGCAGTACATTTATTTTTCACGCGTGGGCGAGCCGGGCATCACTGCCGATGTGCTTCAATACGATTACAAGAATCCTGCAATTACTTTAGCGAGTGTGCTCAAGGTTCCGGAGTTTCGCAGTTGGGGTTTACAGCTTGCGCCCGATAGTGCGATCTACCATATCTACCAGGCCCTAGCGGGCGGGCCATTCTTAGTTGAGAAATTTACGAAGACCGATACGGTTGCTTCAAGTGTTATCCAAACTGCTTTGCCTTTTGGCGCAGTTGATTTTAAGGGAACACAATTCCCCGCCTTCTTAACACAGACCAATGTGATCCTCACGTTGTCTTTTACTTCTTCGGGCAGTTGTCAAAACAACAACACCACTTTTTTTCCAAACGTATTGCCCAATGCCGACAGCCTGCATTGGGATTTTGGCGATGGCAAAAATGCAACCGATTGGAGCCCCGTTCACAAATACACAACAGCGCAAACATTTAATGTCACCCTCACCGCTTACTATCAAGGAAAAAAACAAACGGTAACGCAGCCCGTCACAATCAATGCGTTCACGTTGAAACTACAGTTGGTTTCTGATACGACAGCCTGTCGTTCAGAATTCCCTCCGCCACGCGGAAGCTCAACACCCAAACAATTTTCGGTGAAGGTAAAAGTGAGTGGCGGCTCGGCTACGTCTTACAATTGGTCGAACGGACAAACGGGAGCAACACTCAAACCCGATTCGGCTGGTTATTATTATGTAGTCGTCACCGATGCCAGCGGATGCTCGGCCTACGCTGGCGTGAATGTGAAAGAGTACAAAAAGATAGATCAGCGCTCAAACATCTGGTACTTCGGCAACAAAGCCGGAATCGATTTTAACAAACAGCCTCCCAAGGCACTTAGCAACAGCTTGATGAATGCACCTGCAGGCTGTGCGATTGTCTGCGACCGCAACGGGCAAACTATTTTTTATACCGATGGCGACCAAGTGTGGGACAAAACGAATACCTCCATCGCTTCGGGCATTGGTGGCGACCCCAGCTCTTCGCAGTCGTCATTGATCATTTCGGTGCCGGGCGATGAAACGCTTTATTATATTTTCACCACCCAAGCGATCAATGGGGTTTCGGGAAACGAACTGCGCTATTCGCTGTTTGATTTGAAACTGAACAGTGGCAAGGGCGGCATCGTGCAAAAAAATATTTTGATGTTTGCCAAAAGTACCGAGCGCATCACCGCCAACGGCAATTGGCTGGTGGCACACGAATACGGCAACACTACTTTTCGTGTTTATAAAATTACAGCGCAAGGCATTGGCGACCCCGTGTATTCGGCCATCGGCTCAGACCATTCGTTTCAGTTTGCTGCCAACGGGGAAGGCTACATGAAACTGGGGCCGAAAAATAATTTGGCCGTGGCGTTGTCAACCCCCGGCACCACCAACGTGGTAGAGCTCTTCCACCTCAACGACAGCACCGGCAGGCTCACCTACTATCGCAAGATCGATTTAAAACATCCGGCCGGGCAAGTGTATGGCATTGAGTTTTCGCCTGGCGGCAACAAACTTTTTGCTTCGGTGATGGGCGCGGCCACCGCTGATATTTTTGAATATTCCATTGACTCCATCGGCAAGCCGCACTTCAAAAAAGACAATGTAGAACCAGCCGTGATCGGTGCACTGCAACTTGCCCCCGACAATCAAATTTATTTTGCAATCAAAGGCAGTACCAACCTCGGCACTTTTACCGCAGACGAGGACACCACAAAAATTACCGTAGGCATTAATCTCAATGGCTTCGCGCTTGCTGCCGGCACGAACAGCAACATTGGCTTACCCAATTTCAGACAACAACAAGGCAGTGGATTTGGTGGCCCAGGTTTTACCTACACCGGAATTTGTTTGGGCGACACTACAAAATTTGTGGGCACTCCTACCGATCCCATCGATAAATTTCAATGGTTCTTTGGTGATGGTGCCAGCAGCACGAAATCATCGCCCAACCATTTGTATGCAGCCGCAGGAACCTACTCGGCCTCCATGCGCTTGACCAACCGCTGCGGGCTTGACACCACCATCACCAAGAAAATAAAAATAAATGCGCCACCAGCAAAGCCCTCGCTGGCATTGGCCGTGCCCATTTGTACAGTGGCCGTAACACTCGATGCCAACAAACCGAATACACCAGGCCTCACCTATTTGTGGTCAACGGGTGCAACCACAAAAACAATTTCCATTTCTAAGCCCTCCATCGTGGCGGTAACCAACACCGATGTCAACGGATGTTTTTCATCGGCACAAACTGCCGTGGTTGACAACCGCCCGCAAGTGGTGCTTGGTCCCGATCTCACCGTTTGCCAAAACACTGCCGTACCTGCACTCGATGCACAAAACCCGAGCCCGGGAATAACGTATGCTTGGACCATCAACGCAGTGCCCTCAAGTACCTCTCAGTTTCAAGGGGTGAGTACGACTGTGGCCGGAGCTTTTATTTACAAAGTAATTGTGACTGACGCGCTCACCGGATGCCAAACCGCAGCACAGAAAATTTTTACAGTGATTGCATCGCCCGCATTTACCATGACGGGCACAAACCCAACTACGTGTATGGCTACCGATGGAACTATTAGCCTTACCGGAATTACTTCACCGAGTTTATATTCTTATTTCCTCACCGGGCCAGGTGGTTTCAATAAACAAGGCATTGACCAAGTGGCTGCTACACAAGGCCCTTTTGTTAGCCCTCCGCCAATTGCAGCAGGAACCTATTCTGGAATAATTACTGATCAGGTTTCGGGTTGTACTATTTCAAATTCGTTTGGGTTGAGCAATCCAACGTACACGGCCACGCCAAGCACTATAAAATTTTGCGATCCCCCGATTATAAAAATCACAAGCACTGCGGGTGCTCTTCCGCTTCAATATCTTGTTACCAATAATTCAAGCGGCCAAGCAACTTCTGGAAGTAACCCCTCCGCTATTTTCAATATCCAACTGCCGTCACAAGGTTCGTCCACTACGGTGCTGTACACCATTCAAATCACCGACAATGCTGGTTGTATTTCTATCACTAATAATTTTTCAATTGCAACAACACCTCCTATCCCGTTATCGATCACCTCGCCCGGATGTGGCAATACCATTACAGCCAATCCCGCAGGGTACACTTATTCTTGGTCGTCCAATGTGGTGGGAAGTATTATTGGTTCGAGTAGCTTACAAACCGTGACGCTCCAACCCGGGCAGATGTTGCTCACCGTTACAGGCACCGATGCAAGTGGCTGTTCCACATCGATCACTCAACAAGTTAACATTAGCCCAGCGATAGCTCCGGCATTCACTCAATCCGATCCTTGTCAAAATTCTGCCGTGCTCATTGCTGCACCCGTTGGCAACTACACTTACCGATGGTATGAAAATGGATCGGTCGCGCCCACACAAATCGGTCAACAAATTGTGGTTACTCTTGCCGATAATGGATTGCCGTTTATTTTAGAAGTGGTCGATGCACAAAGTGGTTGCACGATCAAATCCTCGCCCGCAAAAAATGCAAGTGTGCTGGGCACGATCAATGCAAGCGTCACTGCCACCCTGGCGTGCAACGATGGGAAACCGTTCACGCTCACAGCCGCCACTATTGCCACCAGCCCAACGTATGCCTGGTTGCTGAACGGCAGTGCGATTGCAAATGCTTCGAGCGCCACCTTGCAACAAACCAGTGAAGGAACTTATCAAGTAGATATTACTCAAGCCACTTGCAAAGCCTCGGCATCAATACAAGTTTCCAAAGCTCCGATCCCTCAAGGCCGCTTGCCTTCGGGTGCGGTGATCTGCAACGACCCTGATAACCACGATCCTAAAACACTCACGGTGAAACTCGACCCAGGTTTCTTCAGCGCCTACAATTGGTTTAAAAATGATGTGTCGCTTACGTACACCGCGCGCGTCTATACGGCCGACAGTCAAGGCAGCTACAAAGTAGATCTTACCAATGTGTTTGGTTGCACGAACTCCAATAAAATTTCGGTGACCAATGATTGCGAACCGATCGTGACAGGCCCCAACGCGTTCAGGCCGGGCAGTGGCCACAACGAAAACAAAAATTTTCATTTGTTCACGTTCTTCGTCACCGATAATTTTGAAGTGGTGGTGTACAACCGATGGGGCGAGGCGGTGTTTGAATCGAAAGACAGAAACTTTCAGTGGAACGGTAGTTATAAAAATAATGGCGGCCAACTGCTACCCGGTGGCACCTACGTTTACTTGGTGCGCTATGTGAGTTCGTTCCATCCCGACCAAGGGGTGCAAGAGCTACGTGGTGGAGTAGTGTTGTTGCGATAAATAAACTCTAAATTTTTTTTATAAAATGGAAGAAACACAAGAAGGACGTGCCGAAAAATTCTTTAAAGAGTTTGGAAAAAAAATGGATCAGTTTGCGGTAGAGCTGAAAGATGCAAGCAACCGTGCGGAGGTTGACCTACAAAAGAAATTTGAAGAATTAAAAGCAGCCGCCCAAAAACTGAAAACCGAAGCAAAGAGCAAAGAGCGTTGGCAAGAGGTAGAAACCAGCCTGAAAAAAGCAGGAGAAGAATTAGAGAACGCTTTTAAGTCAGCTTTTAAAAAGAAGAATTGATTTACTTCTTTGGCAGCAACTTCAAAAATCGACATTCAGCATTTGATATTCGTAATTCAAGTTTGAATGAGGATTGATGAATAATGAAGTTAGATTCCTTAAACATTAAACTCAAATGAACACCTTTAAAACAATTATCGTTGGTTTTGTAGCTGGCCTTGCCGGAGCTTTTGTTTTTTTTAAATACCAACAAAATTCCCCCTCCGTCTCGCCTTCGCGAAGCACTTTGGCGGAGCAAGGTGAAGAGGGCAAGGGTAAGGCAAAAATTTCTGTTACTGATTTTTATTCCACCACTCCCTCTTATCAGTCGGTGATAGTTCCTCCTGTGAAAGCCACTTCAATCGAAAACGTAGATTTTACTTTGGCTGCGGCCAAAGCCACACCCAGCGTGGTGTACATCAACAGCATTTCGCAGACAGGCGCGAGCTATTCGTATTGGGATTTGCTCTTTGGCGGTGGCGGCCCGCAAACACAAGTAAGCTCAGGCTCGGGTGTAATCTTTTCTGCCGATGGCTACATCGTCACCAACAACCATGTGGTGGAAGCTGCAGAAAAAATTCAAGTGCTCTACAACAAAAAACAGTACGATGCCGAACTTATCGGTACCGATCCTTCTACCGATCTCGCAGTTTTAAAAATCAAAGAAACCAACTTGCCCGCCATCACGCTCGGCAACTCAAAAAACTTAGCAGTTGGCGAGTGGGTGGTGGCGGTGGGCAATCCGTTTTCGCTTTCTTCAACCGTGACAGTTGGGATTGTAAGTGCCAAAGGCCGAAGAATAAATATTGTGGAAGATAAATTTCCGATCGAGTCATTTATCCAAACCGATGCGGCCATCAATCCGGGCAACAGCGGTGGCGCACTCGTAAATAAAAACGGAGACTTGGTGGGCATCAACACCGCTATCTTGTCGCGCACTGGCTCTTACACGGGCTACGCTTTTGCCGTGCCCGTGGACATCGCCAAAAAAGTGGTGGAAGACCTTGTAAAATATGGTGTTCCACAAAAAGCAATTTTTGGCGGCAACGTAATCGAATACGATTTTCAAAACGCGAAGAAGTACGGCCTCGATGCCAACGTCAAAGAATTTAAAGGCGTGCTGCTCGGTGATGTGGCCCAAGAGGGTGCTGCCGACAAAGCCGGGCTGCAAGAAGGCGACATCATCACCAAATTCAACGACATGGAAGTGAACAGCGAAAGTGCATTTGAAGAAGAGCTCAGCTACCGCTATCCTGGCGACAAAGTGAGCATCACCTACTGGCACGAGGGCAAACCCGTAACCGCCAATGTCACACTGCTGAACAAAGCCGGAAGCACTGCGATCGTAAAACGAAAAATCATCAGCGATGCCACCACGGGCGCAAGCTTTGAGGCCGTTGACTACGGAGTGAAAATTTTTAAACTGCGCGAAGGGTTGTTCAAAAAAATTGGCTTGCCCGAAAACTATACCATCACACACATCAACCGACAGCGCGTGAAAGACCCACAAGATGTGATCGAGTTTTTCAGTACCTACAAAGGGCGCGTGATCTTGTACGGGTTCAACAGCTCAAGACAAGAGTTGCCGCTACAGTTTTTGTTGCAATGATGCCCTACCTTCTCGTAAGATTTGTATTTTAGGGCTTTGACGACTAATCGAAATGAGCCCGCAACACCCCGATCAATCAACTCGTTCAGCAATGGTGAATTACTATTTCTCAATTTCTTTAAAATCTGTTGAGCGATGAATCTTAAAAAATCTCGTTGCACATTTTCCCGCTTATGCTCGCCCATCACCTGCCAATGGAAATGTGTATCCATCAATACAAAACCAGAAATTTTAGCTCGCCCATCCTTCACCAAAAAACTGAAACTTTCAAGAACAATGTCCTTATGTGGAGATTCCGCGCAATGTGACCACTCTTTTCCGTTGCAATGTGACCACCTGATTCCGCGGGAAGCTGACCACCGTTTTCCGCAGCAAACTGACCAC
>JAYWDN010000080.1:0-64762 GCA_043780615.1 Bacteroidota bacterium
CAATCCACTGGTATCAATCACGTAGATGCTTTTGTCAGAATTGAAATCAATTTCCATTCTTATGCGCTCAATAATTGACGGGTTTTTGGGATGTATGAAAGCTTAATTCCCAAAAAGTCGGAGAGGTCTTTTAAATCAATTCGATTTTTATCAAATGCAGAAAATGCCAATGAAATGTATGTTCTGCCTTTTTCCTTAATAGTTTCTTTGGCTACATTCCTTCCTTCCGGATGTTTTGATCTACCAAACTGTGGCTTGTTCCATGCTTGATGTTTTTCCCTATAAAAAGTAGGAGTTGTAAGGTTATTTTCGAGCAAACTCCTTAGTATAGACAAAGGACCAACATGAAAATAGTTTCCAAGTGTTACTAGATCCTGCTTGGCCCAAGTCTTCTCTCCATTTTCTTTTTTTTGAACAACAGCATCTATTTGCAACAATTCAGAGGTAGGGATAAGTAATTCGCCCGAAAAGGCATTGCACCATTTTTCGATTTCGATATTTGTCTTTTCCGAAAGATCGCATAACCCACCTTCATTAAGCAGTATGTGGCCTAATTCATGAAACAGCGTAAAAATCTTCGCTGATGCTTGTTCACCACCTCTTTTAATTACGATGATTGGGATCTTCTCATCGGTTATTGAAAAGCCTCTCAACTTGTCTTGCGTTAGGCTCAGTTGAAAAATGGCAATGCCTAATGACTCAACTTTTTCAATATATGCCTCCAAAGCCTGATTGATGTTCTTTATCTCCCTTAGTTCATTAAGATTTAAGAAAGTCCTTATCTTAGATGCTACCTCTTTTGGTCGATCCTTAGGTGAAGCAGAAAAAATAAGATTAGGAACACTAATCCCTAACGCTTGGCGAAGTTCAATAGATGATTGGGCCAATGCACGGGCCCTACGAACGGCCATAATAGTTTTTTCATGAAAGATTCCAATGTCTTTTGAGTCGACAGATCGTCTGTCAGCTGGCAATGGTTTCTCGTCTGGCGATTTTGAAAGCAAAAGGGTAGCAATGGTTCTCTTGTAAGCTTTTGAAAATTCCTTCAACTCGTCCAAGGAGGGTTGCTTTTCTCCAGCTTCCAATTGAGCTAAGCGCTTGGTCGCGATGCTCGTTTT
This sequence comes from Bacteroidota bacterium, assembly GCA_043780615.1. Taxonomy (GTDB): domain Bacteria; phylum Bacteroidota; class Bacteroidia; order Cytophagales; family Cyclobacteriaceae; genus ELB16-189. Next base: position 1,119 of record JAYWDN010000080.1, read on the forward strand.
TTCAGATGCTTGGTTTCTGGATATGGCAAGAGACTCTCTCGCCCAAATTAATACCTGATGATTAACTTTTATATGAATGGCCTCTTTCATTAATCCTATTAAATTTGTCAATGCCAAATATAGCTTTTAGCTTCTAAATTTTATCAATTAAAAGGCGATGGATCATCGCCCCGGCCAGAGATGGAAGCGAAAAGCCCGAAGTGTTCTGGCATCGTGCGCGGCCCGGACTTGTAGCTACAGCCCGATGGCGCGCGCGTCTCGTCCGCACCAGGACGCCAAAAAAATATTCCTCACTCCTCCCAGATCAGCTTAACTTTACCTCTCAATTTTTACCTTTACGGTCTTTATAACCGAACATGAGCGAAGAGAAAAGTTTAAACTTCATTGAAGAAATTATCGAAGCCGATTTGGCCACGGGCAAACACAAAACTATTGCTACTCGCTTTCCGCCCGAGCCCAATGGATATTTGCATTTGGGCCACGCCAAAAGTATTTGTTTGAACTTTGGCCTCGCCAAAAAATATGGCGGCAAAACCAACCTGCGCTTTGACGACACCAACCCCGTAACCGAGGAAACCGAATACGTGGAGAACATCAAGCATGATGTGCGCTGGCTGGGCTTTGAGTGGGCAGAAGAACTCTATGCCTCAGATTATTTCGCGCAGCTCTATGAGTTTGCCGTGAAGCTGATCAAAAAAGGATTGGCTTACGTGGACGATAGCACGAGCGATGAGATGGCCACGCAAAAAGGTACGCCCACCGTGCCCGGAAAAAATAATATTTATCGCGATCGCGCTATCGAAGAAAACCTGATGCTCTTCACGGAGATGAAGGAAGGGAAACATCCCGATGGATCGAAAGTATTGCGTGCAAAAATTGACATGGGTCATGTGAACATGCTCATGCGCGACCCAGTGATCTATCGCATCAAGCACGTGCGACATCACCGCACGGGCGACACATGGTGTGTCTATCCGATGTATGACTTCGCCCACGGCCAGAGCGACTCGATCGAGCAGATCACGCACAGCATCTGCACGCTGGAGTTTGTGCCGCACCGCGAACTGTACAGCTGGTGCATCGAAAAATTAGAAATATATCCGAGCAAACAATATGAGTTTGCGCGGCTGAACATGACCTACACCATGATGAGCAAGCGCAAGCTGCTGCAATTGGTGGAAGAAAAATTAGTGAACGGCTGGGACGACCCGCGCATGCCCACGCTCAGCGGCATGAGGCGCAGGGGTTACACGCCCGAAAGCTTGCGCGAGTTCTGCGACAAGATCGGTGTGGCCAAGCGCGACAACCTGATCGACATCAGCTTGCTGGAGTTTTGTGTGCGCGATCAATTGAATAAATCGGCACAGCGCAGAATGGTGGTGTTCGATCCGTTGAAAGTGGTGATCACGAATTATCATGAAGGAAAATCAGAAATGATGCCGAGCGAAAACAACACCGAGGCAGAGAATGCGGGAGTACGCGAGATGCCGTTCAGCCGCGAGCTGTGGATTGAGCGTGACGACTTCATGGAGACCCCCCCGAAAAAATATTTCCGGCTTTCTCCTGACGGAATGGTAAGATTGAAGAGTGGGTTCATCATTAAATGTGATGAAGCAGTAAAAGACAGCGCAGGAAATGTAGCGGAACTTCGCTGCACGTATTTTCCGGAAAGTCGCAGTGGGCATGATACTTCTGGCCTTCAAGTGAAAGGCGTGATCCATTGGGTGAGTGCGCCCCATGCGGTGCCTGCCGAGATCCGCTTGTATGATCGCTTGTTTGTGACGGAAGATATGAACGCGATTGAAGACGATTTCAAAAATCATTTGAACCCCAACTCGCTGCAAGTAGTATCGAAAGTGTATGCCGAGCCGGAGTTGCTCAACGCAAAGGTGGGAGAGCACTTTCAATTTTTTCGGATGGGGTATTTTTGTTTAGATTGCGATGCCATCAACCAAAAAATAATTTTTAACCGAACCGTAACGTTGCGCGATACGTGGGCCAAACAAAAGTGATGGATAACACCAAACAAAAATTAATCGATGCCGAAAAAATAGCGGCTACGTTATTTCAAGAAATTGAGCAGCGCCACCTGATCGTGGCAGGCAAATCAGAAAAAGAAATCAACGAAGAGATTTTTCAATTGGCCGATGAAATTTTTGGCATTAAAAAATATTGGCACAAACGAATTGTGCGAGCGGGCGAAAACACGCTACGACCTTATGATGAGAACCCTCCGGATCTAATTGTACAACCTGACGATATTTTGTTTTTTGATTTTGGGCCAATCGTTGAAGAGTGGGAAGCCGACTATGGCCGCACGTATGTGTTAGGCAACGATGCCGAAAAACGTAAACTAAAAAACGATATTGAAATTGCCTGGCACGAAACCAAACAATGGTTTGACGCGCAGACTAAAGTTACTGGTTCAGAATTATTTGCGTACGCTGTTGCTTCTGCCAAAAAAAACAATTGGAGTTTTGGTGGCGAGATAGCAGGGCATTTAATTGGGCGGGTTCCACACGAGAAATTAGAAAAGGGAAACGTCAGTTTATATATCCACAAAGATAACCCCAACGATATGCGGTTGCCCGATGCGAATGGGAATGCGCGCGACTGGATATTAGAAATGCATTTTGTTAATCGCGTAAAAAAATTTGGAGGGTTCTTCGAGCAGCTCCTCACTTGAGGCCATCCTTAACCCTCAAAGCAGCTGTCAACTGAGCTTGTCGAAGTCTCAGCCATCTCTCGGCTATTTCAATAAATATTTTCTCCACCACCATTGAAAAACAATCAACGCCCAGATGCGCGCATGCACATCGCCTGGGTTGGTTGAAAATAATTGTCTCTTCAACTGAGCGATGGTTGGATAATCAAAAATATTTTGTTCGAGGATAAATTTTTCAGAAAGTAAATCATCTTCGATCAACGATTTCATTTCTTTGCGAAGCCATTTTAATAACGGCACTTCAAAACCTTTTTTAGGGCGGTTGTATAATTCCGAGGGGAGAAAATCTTTGAAGGCATCCTGAACAATTCGTTTTCGGATAAAAGGGTTGATCTTGAATTCATCCGGCAGTGTGAAGGCAAAGTTCACCAATTCAAAATCCAAAAATGGCGAGCGCACTTCCAGTCCGTTGGCCATGCTCATCAAATCCACTTTCATGAGCATGTCGTTGGGCAGCACAAGGTTCATGTCGGTGCGCAACACATCATTGATCGTTTCCTTTTCGGGAATGGTATTAAGTAATTTTTTTTTAAAAAGACCGAACTCATTTCGGTCAAAATTATTTTTTGATTTCTCTGAAAATAATTGATATGCTTTTTCGTGTGAAGCAAACCCAGCCCAATGCCAATATCTTTCTTGTGATGAAAGTTTCATGCCTTCAGCAAAGCGTTGGAGTTGCCTTGCTTTGTTGCTGAAAAAATTATTCCGCGACTGCGGAAAATTTTTCCAGAGCGGCAACAAGGAAGAAACCAATGATTCCTTCCAACCTGGATGAATCGCGCGAAACGCGGCCGCATGTTTGTTGTATCCGGCAAGGAGTTCATCTGCTCCATCGCCACTCAAAGCAACGGTAGCATATTTTTTTGTCTCTCTGCTTAGAATAAAAACATTAATGGCCGAAGAATCGGCAAAGGGCTCATCGATGTAATCGAGAATAGAGTTTACATGTTCGTAGAGATCATTATTCGTCAGTGAGAAAACAGTATGTTCTGTTTTAAAATGCTTGGCAACCAATCTCGCATAGTTGGTCTCATCAAAAAACTTTTCATCGCGAAAGCCAATGGAAAATGTGTGTAGGTTGGATTTATGTTTTGCAGCAAGGCCCGTGACGATAGACGAATCAATTCCGCCACTTAAAAAAGAACCAAGAGGAACGTCCGAAATTAATCTGCGCTGGACTGAAGCTTCGAGGAGTTGGTTGAATTTTTGTTTTGCCTCATCATACGTCAACTGTAGACTATCGTCCCGATAGCTATCGGGAGTGGGCCGTTGACCGTTATATGGGATCGAGTAATATCTTTCAACTTTTAACTTTCGACTTTTAACTTCCAAGTAGTGTCCCGGCATCAACTTTTGAACATTCTTAAAAATCGTGCGCGGAGCAGGAATGTAATTGAGTTGAAGGTACGTGTGCAGTGAAGTGTAGTCCAATTCTTTTTCGATGCCATAGGCGAGAATCGATTTCATTTCAGAAGCAAACAGGAATTTGTCTTCATCGAATTGATACAGCAATGGTTTTACTCCGTAGCGATCGCGCGCCACAAAAAAACTCTGCTCTTGCTTATCATAAATACAAAAGGCGAAGAAGCCATTGAGTCTGTTCAAGCATTTTTCTTTTTCGAGGATGAAAAGTTTCAATAATACTTCGGTGTCGGAATCAGAAAAAAAAGAAGTGGCACCACGTTGTTGCAGTTCTTTTTTTAATTCCAGGAAATTAAAAATCTCTCCGTTGAAGATAATACAATACCGTTTGGTCTCGTCCCACATCGGTTGGTGGGCGACAGCACTCGTGTCAATGATTGAAAGTCTGCGGTGACCAAGGCCTACAAATTCATCGTGATAAATATCCTGATTGTCGGGCCCACGTTTTTCCAAGGCTTTGGTAGCAGCCGCCACATTGACAAGGTTGAACTTGCCAACAAGGTTATACGCAAATATTCCGGTGATGCCGCACATGATCTTTCACAATTGAATTTTATAACGAAATGTGACAACAATTTTAATGAGCCCTAAAAGTATAACCCAGAAAAATAAGACGACATGTTCAACAAAAGTTCCACCTACGTTGGGCAATGTGCGCATTACACGCGGAAGATAAGTCATAACCTTCCGGAAAATCGAGTAGTAGTGTGCAGGGCCTCCAGGGAAAGGCCGTCAGACAAAATAGAAAACAAAATGATCAGGGCTTCCAAAGAAACCCCGATTAAAATTATTTTTCTTGTCCCGTTCGAACTTAAAATCAAAGTTTTTTAATCATCAAATTCTTATACCAAACTTCTTGACCGTGGTCTTGCAAATCAATATGACCTTTGGTTGTCATGCCATAACCTTTCGCATTTTTCCATTTGCTTCTGTCCTTGCGCTTCTGCCAATCGGGCGAACCAAGTTCATATTCCAGAATCTTCTGTCCATTCAACCAATGCTCCACATGCTTTCCGTTGGCCACAATCTTAGCGGAGTTCCACTCGCCCACCGGCTTCAGGCTTTTATGCTCGGGGGCGTGCATAGCATAGTTGGCTCCTGCCTCTTTTAATTCCTTTGGAACTTCTGGAAAGCCGATGTCATCTTTTACCTGAAATTCAGGACCGGAAAGATAAGGCTCCTCCAATTCTTCTGTCACCCGAAACATCACGCCACTGTTTCCTTTCGAAGAAATTTTCCAGTCAAAATCAAATTCAAAATTTTCATATTCCCTAACCGTGATAATATCTGCACGCTCATCGCCATCTCCTTTGCAATGAAGTGCTCCATCTTTTACTTCCCACGCATTATTCTTCCTATCTTTAAAAAATTTCCATCCGTTCATTGTTTTTCCATCGAAGAGCGATTTCCAGCCTTTGCCCGTTTGAGCATAAGTAATGGAAGACATCAAAAAAGCAGAAGCAAAAAACAAAAGGCATACAAATTTTTTCATTTGATTAATTTGTTAGTTCTTAAAAAGTAAAGTTGCTAAAATCTTCACCTGGTTCAAAGTTTTTTCTTAGTGCAAATGGGGTGTGCGCAAGAGCCTCCACCACAAGAGCAGAGCCGTGAACATCTTTAATAATTTTCTGTTCCCAAAATCGAATCACAGTCCAGCCGAGTTCATCTAATTGTTCGTTCACCTCATCATCGCGCTGAATGTTGCGTTCGATTTTTGGAATCCAAAAACCTCGGTTGGATTTTATTCGCTCCTTCTTTTCGTCCCAATGATGACCATGCCAAAATTCACCATCCACAAAAATGGCGAGTTTGTATTTCGTAATTATCATGTCGGGCTTGCCCGGAAGTTTTTTCACGTTGACGTGGTAACGATAGCCACGCTTCCAAAGCTCTTTGCGCAGTAAAACTTCCGGCTTTGTATTTTTTCCTTTAATTCGGGCCATGAGTTTTGACCGATCGAGTGAAGTGTAAAATCCGGCAGCCTCTTCGAAGCGAGGGACTATGATGGGTTTTAGTTTGTAGGGTTTCACTTTTCGATCAGCACTAAAGTTGAAAATTGATTTACAAATCTAAGAGGCTTATCGTCAATAAACTATCGGGCTTTCAAACCTGAATCATTGTGTTAATGACATTTAATTTGCATTTATGACAATATTTTATCATAAATTTAGGGCATGAAAGGGATTGATTGGAACGAAAAAGTGAAGCGGTTGCTCAAATCTGAGTTAGTGAGGCGCGGCATCACCACCGAAGCCTTAGTTGCTCTTCTAGAAAATATTGGAGTTGAAGAAACTAAGGCAAGCATTGACAGCAAAATAAGTAGAGGCACATTTGGAGCTACTTTTTTAATCCAATGTCTTCAAGCCATCGGTTGTAAAAATTTCACACCCGAAGTGGAAGCCAATATGATAGTCACTTCAGGGCCAATGGCTATTTACAAAAAAACTAAAAAAAATAAAGGCAAGGAATATGCGAGGAGTTAGGTTCATTGATTTGTTTGCGGGCATTGGCGGCTTGCGGCTTGGGTTTGAAGAAGCTTTTAAAACCAAAGGGTTTAAACCCGTGTGCGTGATGACCTCAGAGATCAAACTGCATGCCCTCAAAGTGCTTCACCATAATTTCACACATGATTATTGTGTAGGCGATATCGCCAATGTAAAGAACAACGAAATTCCAGATTTTGATTTTCTCTTAGGTGGGTTTCCATGCCAACCGTTTAGTGCGGGTGGTAAGCGTCATGGTTTTGTGGACACGCGAGGCACATTGTTTTTTGAGATCGAACGGATCATCGCCAACAAAAAACCCTACGGCTTCATTCTTGAAAATGTAGAAGGGCTTGTAAAACACGATTTGGAAAACAAGAAAGCTAAAATCGGAAAAACACTTCAAGTGATTTTAGAAAAGCTAACTGCTCTAGGCTATCAGGTAAGTTGGAATGTTTTGAACTCGGTCGACTTTGGATTGCCACAAGCACGCAAGCGTGTGTTTATCGTTGGCACATTAGACCAAGCCGTTAGTTTGAAAGGGTTTGAAAGAAGGTATCAAGCTCTTAAAAGCATTCTTGAAAAAGGTTTGCCAACCATGGATACCAAATTCACAAAATTACTTTTGAAAGATTTTACTTTGAAAGATTTGTTTGGCAAATCCATCAAAGACAAGCGTGGCGGTGGTGACAACATTCACAGTTGGGATATTGGATTGAAAGGAAGTGTGTCAAAAGAACAGTCTCTTTTATTGAACAAATTATTTAAAGAGCGCAGAAGAAAACATTGGGCAGAAGAAATTGGGATTCAGTGGATGGACGGAATGGCGCTTACCTTAAAGCAGATAAAAACATTTCACGACTCGCCCAAGCTTAAAGAATTGTTGGATGACTTGGTGGCGAAAGGCTATTTGAAATTTGAGTATCCAAAAAGCCTGATGAAAGAACATACTATTTTCGGAATCAAAAATTATCGGGCTGAAAATAAATCATTGAAACCAGGCTATAACATTGTCACAGGCAAACTAAGCTTTGAGATCAACAAAATTCTTGACCCCAGTAGAATTGCCCCCACGCTTGTGGCCTCTGACATGGCGCGGTTGGTGGTGCCCGATGGAAATGGATTGCGGAGAATGACGCTGCGCGAAGGTCTTCGATTGTTTGGTTACCCCGAGTGGTTTGAACTGCCTGTGAAAGTAGAAGAAGGCTTTGATTTGCTAGGCAATACTGTAGCGGTAAAAGTTGTCGAAAGTATTGCCGATCGGTTGACGGATATCTATGAACCGAATCAGGCAACGGTTAAGGCTGAACTTGTTTTTGCTTGAAACTTTAAAGTGCGACTAAAAAATTTTCCCCGGATTCAATATCCCATTCGGGTCAAATACTTTTTTGATGCCGCGCATCAAGTTCAGATTCACTTCACTCATAGCAAGGTGCATATAAGGCCGCTTGGCAATGCCGATGCCGTGTTCGCCCGAAAGTGTGCCGCCCAAACTCACGGTGAGTTTGAATATCTCACCGATGCCTTCGGGGATTTCATTTTCCCATCGTTCGTCTGAAATATTTTCCTTTAAAATATTCACGTGCAGGTTGCCATCGCCCAAGTGGCCGAAGCAAACCGTATTGAAGCCGTATCGTTTTCCTATTTCTTTAATGCCGGTGATGAGCTTGGGCAAATTGGCGCGCGGCACTACCACATCGTCCGACTTGGTGAGCGTGTACCAGTTCACAGCCGGGGAAATATTTTTTCTGATTTTCCAGAGCTCTTCTTTTTGCGCGGCACTTTCGGCAAACAAAATTTCACCGCACTGAAGTTTTTCTACCACAGCCATCACACGCTCGGCATCGCGCATGAGCAACTCTTCATCGTTGCCATCGAGCTCACACAGCAAGTAAGCATCCATGCCATCGCTCAATTTTGTCGTTACGGGGCTGCTCAATACTTTCTCACAATATTCAAATGTTCGCTCGGCTGCCTCACGTTCAAAAAACTCAACCCCCGAAGGAACAATGCCTGCTGTAAAAATTGAAGCCACTGCCTTGCACGCTTCTTCATTGGTACCAAAGGGAATCATCATCAACACCGTCTTCTGTGGATTGCCCCGAAGTTTAAAAACTATTTTGGTGATGATGCCCAGTGTGCCTTCGCTGCCGCACATCAACTGTGTTAAATTATAGCCAGTGGAATTTTTCAAAACATTGGCAGCCGTCCAAATGATTTCACCAGAGGGCAACACTACTTCGATGTTGATGACGTAATCGCGGGTAACGCCATACTTCACCGCCTTTGGCCCGCCCGAATTGTTGGCCAGGTTGCCACCGAGGAAACATGAACCTTTGCTCGCGGGATCGGGCGGATAGAATAATCCTTTTTCTTTTACTTTGTTTTGAAAAACTTCGGTGATCACGCCCGGCTCCACGGTTGCTTGCAAATTCAGTTCATCGATATTCAAAATCTTATTGAACCGTTCCATCGAAAGCACCACTCCCTTTCGTATCGGTAGCGCACCGCCACTCAAGCCTGTGCCAGCACCGCGCGGAGTAACTGGAATCAATTGCTCATTGCAAATTTTAAGGATCGCACTTACTTCGAGTGTTGTGCCCGGCTTTACCACTACATCGGGCATGAATTGATAATCCTCGGTTTTGTCGTGGCCGTATTCTTCCCGACTCTTTTCGTCAACAATCACATTCTCGCTGCCAACAATTCCGCGAAAGCGGTCAATCGTCTCCTTTCGAATATTATTTTTTACTTCTTCCATTTCTTTCGTGTGCATCATTGCCCTAACTTTGTCTGTGCGTTTTTTACCAAGTCATAAAATTACACATTTAAAATTTTTTATTGGGGCACTGATTGCCGTCAGCATTCTTTCTGGCTGCGCTGCTTCGCGCAAAGCCAAAACGAAAGACCGCCAAGTGGCCGAGGCAATCAAAGCGGCACGCAGCTACACGGGCACTCCATATAAATGGGGCGGCACTTCGCGTGCGGGCATCGATTGCTCTGCACTGACGGGCCATGCCTACCAAGCCATCAATGTAGTGCTGCCGCGCACGGCCGATGCACAAGCTCTGCAAGGTGAAAAAATCAAGAAAGAAGATTTACAACCGGGCGACCTCGTTTTTTTTGCTACCGGAAAAAAGAAACGGGTGATCACGCACGTAGGCATGATCACCGAGGTGAAGAGCAAAGACAATATAAAGTTTATTCACGCCTCCACTTCGCTGGGTGTGGTGGAGACCAATTTATTTTCAGATTATTATCTCAAGCGCTTTCGCGGAGCACGGAGGATGATAAAATGATCTTGCTTTTGCTGAAAGAATAATTTGAAATATATTTGCTGCCCGCCTTCGCTGAAGCTATGGCGGACAGGGGGGATTAGCTCAGCTGGCTAGAGCGCTTCCATGGCATGGAAGAGGTCATCGGTTCGAATCCGATATTCTCCACAAAAAAATCCGCACGAAGCGGATTTTTTATTTTATTACCTGAGTGGCTAGCTCCCTCATTTTTTTTATCCGATGAGGGTCCACCGTTCTTAATTTAAACTCGCCCCCCTCCTCATCGCCCATGCCTGCCCTATTTTGATTTTTATAAATCATTTCGCTTTCGCGGAATGTTGTAACAGAAAAGTGGATTTCTTTTGCTTTTGTTTTTGAAACGATTTCTTCTACAGTGTTTTCATTTACGCCCGCGCCTGGCATAATCGCAATCCTTCCGTTTGCTTTTATGATCAACTCAGCAATCAGATCAACTCCATCAATGGCTTTTGGTTTTTGTCCTGAGGTGAGGATGCGATCGAAGCCCACTTCAATGCAATCTTCCAACGCTTCAACAGGATCGCGCGTCATATCAAACGCCCGATGGCACGTTACTTTTAATGGCCGAGCTCGGTCGATCAGTTCTTTACATCTTTTCTTGTCAATCGTCCCATCCGCATTTAAAATTCCAAAAACCACTCCATCCACACTCAACTTCTGGCATTGGTCGATGTCGCGCTTCATGGTGTGAAAGTCGTCATTGGAATAATGAAAGTCTCCACCGCGCGGGCGGATCATCACGAACACATCGAGCGTTACATTTTGCCGAACACTTTTGATTGTTCCGTAAGAAGGAGTTGTGCCGCCTTCACTGGGGTTGTCGCACAGTTCAATTCGGTCGGCATTTCCTTCCTGCGCTTTGAGTGCGGACTCCATATTGTAAACTACGATCTCTATTATCATTGCTTTAAAACCTTCTTCGATCTATCAACTTTCCGCCATCAGCATAGCTAAGCCTTGATCTTCTTTTCTTTCAATCGCTAACTTATCTGGATTTATCTTGGTTTTCATAAATTCATCAGGGTCTGAGGTTTACATAAATGATGTTACGCCAATAGCGTCCCAAACGATTAAGAAAGAAGAGGAAGTTTTTTAACTCAAAGTTACCTTTGAGGTGCACAAAAAAACCACCCCCTTCTCGATGTCAAACATAACCCTATTCCCGCAAATTATTTCTAAGCTGGACCGCAGAAAGTTTTCTAAATGGGTAAACGAAAAGCAGTCCGATAAGAACAACAAAGGCTACACCACAGCCCAATGGCTTCAACTGAATAAATTTTCTCTTAACCCAAAACGTTTAGGACGCTATTGACTGAGAATGATTTAAAGGAGCCATAACGATGAATTGGTAATTGGCACATTGGCTAATTGATCATTAAATTTTACCTTGCCTTTCTTTTCAAAAACCAACTGAATCAAAAAATGATCAACCTCGTACTCTTTGGCCCTCCGGGCGCTGGCAAAGGAACTCAGAGTGAAAAGCTCATTAAGAAATATGGTTTCGTACACATCTCTACGGGCGATCTCTTTCGCTGGCACACCAAAAACGATACGGTCTTAGGAAAAAAAGTAAAAGAGATCATGAACAGCGGAGCGCTGGTGCCCGATGAGATCACCACTGCCATGCTCAAAGAGGAGCTAGATAAAAACCCGCAAGCCAAAGGTTTTTTGTTCGATGGATTTCCGCGCACCGTGCCGCAGGCCGAGGCGTTGGATAAATTCATGAAAGACAACGGCTCTGCCATTCACTTTGTGATCGCCCTTGAGGTGACCGAAGCAGAACTGCGCACGCGCATCGCCAAACGCAGAACAACCGAAAACCGGGTGGACGATGAAGAAGAAAAGTTAAACAAACGCGTTACCGAATATTTCACCAAGACAATCCACGTGCTTCCGTATTACGAAAAGCAAAATCGGTTGAACACCGTGCATGGAATTGGAGACATCGAAGAAATATTTGTGAACATTTGTAAAGCCATCGATCACTAATAGTAGTGACAAGGTTAGATTTTCGGTTACCGAAATCTAAAATCGTTAATCATACCCCGATCGCTATCGGGGCTAAAATAGCAAAAAATGTCTAATTTCATTGATTACATTAAGTTCAAAGCACGCTCGGGGCATGGAGGTGCAGGCTCCCGTCATTTTCACCGCGAAAAATTTGTTGAGAAAGGTGGCCCTGATGGAGGCGATGGAGGCCGTGGTGGCCACATTATTTTAAAAGGCAATTCACAGTTGTGGACATTGCTCCACTTGAAATACCGCAAGCACGTGATAGCCGAGGAGGGCCATGGTGGCGAAGGTCAAAACATGACGGGCGCTTTTGGCAAAGACATTGTATTAGAAGTGCCGCTGGGCACGGTGGCGAGAAATTTTGAGACCAACGAAATTGTTTGCGAGATCAACCATGACGGTGAAGAAATAATCCTTGCACCCGGTGGCCGTGGCGGAAAAGGGAATGCACACTTTGCCACCCCCACCAACCAAGCACCACAGCACGCACAAACAGGCGAGCCCGGCAGAGAAGAGTGGACAGTGCTTGAGCTAAAACTATTGGCCGATGTAGGTCTTGTTGGTTTCCCCAACGCAGGCAAGTCCACCCTGCTTTCGGTGGTGTCGGCTGCCAAGCCCAAGATTGCCGATTATGCTTTCACTACGCTCACGCCCAACCTTGGCGTGGTGGCCTACCGCGATGACAAATCGTTTGTGATGGCCGATATTCCCGGCATCATTGAAGGGGCGGCCGAAGGCAAGGGCTTGGGCATCCGTTTTTTAAAACACATCGAACGAAACTCGCTGTTGCTGTTCCTCATCCCTGCCGATGCGAACGACATCAAAAGTGAATTTGATATTTTGTTGAACGAGTTGAAAAAATACAACCCCGAACTGCTCGACAAAAAAAGATTGCTCGCCATCAGCAAATCCGATTTGCTTGACGAAGAACTGAAAGCAGCGATAAAAAAAGAATTGCCCAAGAAAATCCCAACTGTTTTCATTTCATCTCTTGCCAACCAAGGCATCGCGGAATTGAAGGATTTGATTTGGAAGGAACTACACTAACGCCATCCTGTCACAATTCCATTATTGGCAAAATTCTTGTCAATTTGCATTTTCATTTAAGTGATACTCATGGACAATACTGTGCACCAAGAACCCGAACTGGAAAAACATAGCGATGCGATGCCCGATGGCACACCCTTGCAAAGCCCTGAGCTGGCCGTAGAAGAAAAGAAAGAGCCGCAGTCTGATCCACTAATAAAACTCCAAGACGAATTGGCAGAAGCCAAAGACAAGTACGTGCGTCTCTATGCCGAGTTTGACAACCACCGCAGACGGTCGGCAAAAGAAAAATTGGAGATGATTATTTCGGCCAATGAACAATTGCTGAAAACATTGCTGCCCGTGGTCGATGATTTTGAGCGGGCAGAAAAATCGTTCAAAGAAAAAAGCGACAAAGAATCAGAGGGCTTCTTTCTCATTCAAAACAAGTTTAAGAAAATACTGGAGCAGTACAGTGTAAAAGCAATGGACATTGCCCAAGGATCGGACTTTAACCCCGACCTGCACGAAGCCATCACCCACGTGCCAGCACCCAATGAAAAACTGAATGGAAAAATTATTGACGTGGTTGAGAAAGGGTACTTGCTCAACGACAAAGTTATCCGTTTTGCGAAAGTCGTGACCGGCAGCTAAATTCATTAATCAAATTATCAATGTGCCGATCCGTCTCATCAACACATTAACACGTAAGCACCTCAACACACACCCATGACCAAAAGAGATTACTACGAAATATTAGGCGTAAGCAAATCCGCTACCGCGGAAGAGATAAAAAAAGCGTACCGCAAAACCGCCATCCAGTTTCACCCCGACAAAAACCAAGGCGACAAAGCAGCCGAAGAGAAATTCAAAGAAGCAGCCGAAGCCTACGAAGTACTCAGCGATGAAAACAAGCGCGCGCAGTACGATCGCTTTGGCCACTCGCGCCAAGGTGGTGGCGGTTTTCAGGGTGGCCACGAGATGAACATGGACGACATCTTCAGTCAGTTTGGCGATGTGTTTGGTGGCAGCGGTGGTGGGTTCGACAGTTTTTTTGGCGGTGGTGGCCGCTCGCGCCAGCGCAAAGGCTCTAACCTGCGCATCAAATTGAAAATGTCGTTGGAAGAAATTGCCAATGGTATTGAGAAGAAAATAAAAGTGAACCGCTTGGTGCAAGCCGAAGGGGTGACGTTTAAAAAATGTACCACTTGCAACGGCCAAGGCCAAGTGCGCAAAGTGGTCAACACTATGTTGGGCCAAATGGTGTCGACTGCTGCGTGCTCAACGTGCAGTGGTGCCGGCCAGACCATCGACAAGCGGCCGCAAGGTGTGGACAGTTCAGGCCTTGTTACCAAAGAAGATTTGATTTCTGTAAAGATCCCGGCTGGTGTAGCCGAAGGAATGCAGCTCTCGATGTCTGGCAAGGGCAACGAAGCACCCGGTGGAGGGATTCCAGGCGATTTGTTGATCCTCATTGAAGAGGTGGAAGACAAAGACCTGAAGCGCGATGGGAATAATTTGATCTACGACCTGCACATCAGTTTTATCGATGCGACACTTGGCACTTCAGTGGAAGTTCCATCTGTGGGCGGAAAAGTCCGCTTGAAGATAGAACCTGGCACACAGAGCGGTAAGATTTTGCGCTTGCGCGGAAAGGGCATCAAAGACATCAACAGTTATGGATCGGGCGATCAACTTATTTATGTGAATGTGTGGACGCCAAAAAAATTAAGTGCCGAAGAAAAAACCAAACTAGAGGCCTTGCGCAACTCGCCCAACTTTCACCCTCACCCCGACCACAACGAGAAGGGTTTCTTTGAGCGCATGAAGGAGTATTTTGGGTAGGCTACTGGGTAATGGTTTGGACAAGTACTCAGTAACAGCGATATTGTTACAATATTCTCTTGAACATGCCCGAATTGCTAGGTTTTTTGGAATCGTAATCTACATGTATTTTAAAGATCATGTTCCTCCGCATTTTCATGCTGAGTACCAAGGGCAAGAAGTACAAATATCCATTGAGACTGGAAATATTATCGCTGGTGATTTGCCAAAAAGACAAACAAGGTTAGTTCAAGCTTGGGTGGAATTGCACAGGGAAGAATTGATTCATAATTATAATGAAGCACAAAAAGATTTTGGAAGGCTCATAAAAATAAAACCTCTTGAATAATGAATCCTCGCATTGCGCGCATATTGGATGTTAAGCCCTATTTAATTACCGTTGAATGGACCAACGGGGAAAAAAAGTCGATTGACTTTGCGGATTTTTTGTCGTCCGAAAGAAATAAAAATTCAGTGTTCGCAAAGTTATTTGATCAAGATATTTTCAGTAAAGTAAAAACCGATGGCCGTACTTTGTACTGGGACCAGATGACTGAAATGTTTGATACCGATGGCCGCTCCTTTGCAGCTCCCCTTGATTTTTGCCCAGACGTACTCTATGGGTTTAGCAAAGCCGTCAGTTAATCTTTAAAACCTTGTCCACCCTATCCCGTATAAGCCCTATTACAGGTTTATTTTTTACAAAAAATTAATCTTTCTAACATCTCGGTAACTTTAAACCAAAAGCTAACGTAAGAACTCTACATGAAAACGATGGTGTTGATTTTAGTGGGCGGGCTCGTGGGCTTCGGTGGTTTCGCACAGGTGAAAAAACAGTTCACCGTTGATAAGAATAAGCAGTGCGACAAAGTAGAGCTTTGCCTGAAAGCCAAGACAGGCAACTGTTTCATTCGGCCCAGCCAAAACAACGAACTACTTAACGTTTACAGCAACCAAGATTTGGAACAATACGCTCATTCGTTCAGCAACGAGGTGAAAGGCAAGACCTGCATGGTCAAATTATCGTTGGAACAAGAGGGCGAGCGCGGAGTAGGCCGCAAGATTTCGTACAAAGTATTTGGCACCGATGATACGCCAAACGATAAGTTCTGGAAAGTGTATTTGGCCGAAGACATGCCCTACTCGCTTGATCTTGATTATGGGCTCGGCAATGCCAACGTAGATTTGGCCGGGCTTGCCATCAGCAAACTGAAGATCAACACCGGCAGTGCCGATGTCAACGTTTCGTACAGTAGCGATGTGAGAAACAAAGTGGACATGGATACTTTTTTTATTAAAGTAGATATGGGCTCGCTCACCGCACGGCAGTTGAACCTCACCCGCTCTAAATTAGTATTGGCCGATGTTGGTTTCGGAAACATGCTCCTCGATTTCAGCGACAAGCCCACCATGGGGCAGCGCATCAAGGGCAGTGTGGGCGCGGGCAACTTAGTCATCTACCTCCCGGGCAATGAAGTGCCCGTGATCGTAAAGATTTCTGATTCGTGGCTGTGCAGTGTGAGCCTCACTCAGCACTTGAAAAAAATAGCAGAGAATACTTTTGCCAATGCAGCTTATGGCAAAAATCCGAAAGATGCCCTCTCTTTCGATTTGGATGTGTCGATGGGGAAAATTATTTTCAAAGCGAAAGACTGATTTCGCTCAGCAATAAACCTTTTGTTTGTTCTTAGCTGAAACCATTTCCATTTGGTGTTTGGTCATGTCTCCTACCCTTTTCAACATCAAACCTTAACTTTTCGTCAAAAAAATTCATCCGCTTACATTTGAATCCCTATTTTTGTCGGACTCAAACTACAATCTGTGGAAGCTTTAATCATCAATGGCGTAACCAAACGTTATGCCGAACATACTGCGTTAGACAATGTCAGTATTACGATTCCAGAAAAAACAATCTTTGGTTTACTCGGCCCTAACGGGGCAGGTAAGACCACCCTCATCCGCATCATCAACCAGATCATCAACTCCGACTCGGGCGAGGTGATTGTCTTTGGCGAGAAATTGAGATCCAATCACGTTGAGATCATTGGCTACTTGCCCGAAGAACGAGGCCTCTACAAAAAAATGAAAGTGGGCGACCAGCTACTTTACCTGGCGCAACTCAAAGGCCTCAGCCGCAAAGATGCGCTGGCGCGGATAAAAGTGTGGCTCGAAAAATTTGAGATCAAAGATTGGTGGAACAAAAAAGTGGAAGACCTGAGCAAGGGCATGGCGCAGAAGGTGCAGTTCATCAGCACCGTGCTGCACGAACCGAGGTTGATTATTTTAGACGAGCCCTTTTCGGGATTTGACCCCGTGAATGCAGAACTCATCACCGAAAAAATTTTAGAGCTCAAAGCCAACGGCAGCACCATTATTTTTTCAACGCACCGTATGGAAACCGTTGAATCGCTTTGCGATCACATTGCACTCCTCAACAAATCGAAAAAAATATTGGAAGGCCCCAAGAAGCAAGTGAAAGACCAATTCCGCACCAATACTTATTTGGTAGAGCATCGCGGCAATCATTTTTCGTTGCCATCAGAAAAATACGAGTTGAAGAAGCAAGCCATCATCGAGGATGGAATGTTCTCTTCTACCATCCAAGCAAAGGCAGGGATCAAAGGCAACCAACTGATCCGCGATTTGATCGACCAAACGGAAGTGTACAGTTTCCAAGAAAAACTTCCGAGCATGTCCGACATCTTCATCAGTTTGGTGAAAGGGGAAGGCGATGATGCGTTGAAAAAACATTTGCAGGAAGTTTAAGCTTCGACAAGCTCAGCTTGACAGTCAACAAGAAACCAGAATCATTTACCATTTACAGCTATGAATAAAGTTTGGTTGATCATCCAGCGCGAGTTTTTGATCCGTGTCAGAAAGAAATCTTTCTTGATCGCCACGGTAATTGTACCGTTGATTTTCCCTGCCATCATTGGCGGACTCGTTTACATCATGTTGAAAGAAGCCGAGGCAGCCAAGCCCGACACGGTAATGATCGTGGATGAGAGCGGGCAGTTCAACCTCGACAGCACCAAGAACAACAGGCGCTTTGTTTTTGTACCCCTGGGGCAACCGTTGGAGCAAGCGAAGAAAACGTACAACGAAACCAAAGACTTTGCGCTGCTCTATGTGCCAAAGTTTGACCTCAACAAACCCGAAGGACTGGCGATCTACACACAAGAAAATCCGAGCATCGAAAAAATTGCAGACCTCGAATCGATTTTGGAAGACCGCGTGCGCGATTTAAAACTGCTCGCGTTCAAGATCGACAAAGAAACGCTGAAGAATTTAAAAACAAATATCAACCTGAAGCAGATCAACCTCACCGCTTCGGGCGAGGAGAAATCGAGCAACTCGGGAATCCTTTACGGGCTGGGCTTTGTGCTGGGCATCATGATTTATGTTTTTGTTTTGGTCTATGGCATACAGATCATGCAAGGGGTGATCGATGAGAAAACTTCAAAAGTAGTAGAGGTGATCATCTCGTCTGTGAAGCCATTTCAACTCATGCTTGGAAAAATTGTAGGCATAGCAGCCGTGGGGTTGACACAGTTTTTGATATGGATTGTACTCATCACGTTTCTCTCTTCGGGTGTGCTGGGTTATTTTGGTTTGAAGATGCCACAAAAGCAAGCGATTGAGCAAGTGACCAAGCAAATGCAGAAAGACGAAGACGTGAAGCAGGCCATGGATCAGCAAAACGTAAAGATGAATGAGATACTGGCCAACATTGGCGAGATCCCTTTCGGGAAAATCGCTTTTGTGTTTGTGTTCTACTTCATCGGTGGCTACTTGCTGTACGGTGCATTGTTTGCAGCCGTGGGCTCTGCCGTAGAGTCGATACAAGAGTCGCAGCAATTTCAGTTTCCAATTACATTGCCATTGCTCATCGGCTATTTGGGTCTGTTCATGTTCATCTTGCGCGACCCCCACGGCTCGGTAAGTTTTTGGCTCTCAATTATTCCTTTCACGTCACCTGTGGCGATGGTGGGCCGAATTGCTTTCGATGTGCCTGCTTGGGAATTGGCTCTTTCAATGGTGCTGCTCATTGCCGGATTTATTTTCACTACTTGGGTTGCCGGAAGGGTTTACCGCGTAGGCATTTTGATGACCGGCTCCAAAGTAAACTGGAAAGTATTGGTGAAATGGTTTTTGATGCGCGAGTAGTACGCAGGTGACAAGACGGCTTTCTGAACTTTACCCATTTTGATTTTGTAACTTGAAATCGATGAGGGCACTTCCATCCTTGGATTTCTATCAAAGCAACACCAACCTGAAGTGGGTGATCTTGGCCGTGTCTGTGATTATCAGTGTGGCATCCATTTATTTTACCGATGCACTCGTCAGTAAACTGAAAGACCGTGAGAAAGACCAAGTAAAACTTTTTGCCCGCGCCCTGGAATATACCATCAACGATACTGACAATAATATCCTTTTCATTACCGAAGAGATCATCAACAAAAATAATTCGATCCCCACCATCCTTACTTTCAGTAATGATTCAATCGTCACTTACAATAACATCGAAATAGATCCTTCGTGGAGCGATCAGAAAAAAAAGGACTATTTGTTGGCCGAGCTTGCCGAGATGAAAAACACTTTTCCTCCGATTGTGATTCTGCTTAAAGATGAGGCTCAAAAAATTTACGACCGCCAATTTGTTTACTACAAAAATTCTTTCTTGCTCGCGCAGCTAACGGCCTATCCCTACATTCAAATTTTTGTGCTTACCATTTTTGGTTTTATCTCTTATCTGGCCTTCAACTACTCACGCACATCAGAGCAAAACAGAGTGTGGGTAGGCTTGGCCAAAGAGACCGCGCACCAGTTGGGCACACCGCTCTCTTCGCTGATGGCGTGGATCGAGGTCCTGCGCGATGACCCCGAAATCCGCAACAAGGGCATTGTCGATGAACTCGACAAAGACATCCGCAAGCTGCAAGTGGTGACCGAGCGATTCTCCAGCATCGGCTCCACGCCAACGTTGAGAAGTGAAAATATCTATCAACTTGTAAACCGCGTAGTGAGCTACCTGCAACCGCGCGTTTCTTCCAAAATAAATTTTGAAGTGTACACCCTTTCAGAAACCATTCAAGGGATGGTGCACCCTCCACTGTTTGAATGGGTGCTCGAGAACCTTTGCAAGAATGCGGTAGATGCCATTGGCAGCAACGGCACGGTGGCGATAAAAATTTTGCGCGGCAACGACAACAAAGTGCTGATCGATATTTCGGATACCGGAAAAGGAATTCCAAAGCCAATGATCGCCAAAGTGTTCAGGCCTGGCTTCACCACCAAAAAGCGAGGCTGGGGATTGGGCCTCACCTTGGCCAAGCGCATCATCGAGCTCTACCACGATGGAAGGATTTTTGTAAAGTCGTCCGAGGAAAATTCAGGCACTACTTTTAGAATTGAAGTGAAGAGTGTATGAATTTACTCTCCTGCGCGCTCGCGCTGCTGGTTTTCTGAAATGAAATCATAGCGCCTCGAAGACATGGAATATGACCACGCACGGTTTTTTTCTTTCATAAAGGGTTGTTGAGTTCCCCATGCTTTGCCCAACAAAGAATTGTGCACCCCAAAAGAAAAAGATAAGTTATCCCAATTGTATTGTTGCTGCTTTAGCATGGTCGCCCAAGTCTGTTTCAATTCAATTTTAGATGAGTTTGGCGAGTAGGCTTGCTGCCATGGCGAGTTGTTTCTTTGGTGAAGTGAAAACGATGCCAACTGCCATTGGTCAGGCTGGGTTTGTTTTTGTTTTGGGAAATTAGAAACGCGCAACACCAACGCTGAGTCAATATGTTTGTTTAGTTCACGCCCTTGCCCATTCCCCGAAAGGGAAAATAAAACAATGAGCGTGGAACCAAAAAGTCTTAGCATAAATTTTAATTTGCCCTGATCGCCATTACCGGATCAAGCCTAGCGGCCATCGCTGCGGGCACAATGCCTGCCACCAGCCCGATGATGGACGACACGCCCAAGCCAAGCACAATGTTCTTCATGGAAAGCACTACTTCCAAACTGCCAAAGGGCGCGAGTGTGAGCAGCCACACCAATACCAATCCGGCCAAGCCGCCAATCAGGCTAAGGAAAATAGACTCGAACAAAAATTGGAAGAGGATAAAATAATTTTTTGCGCCCAACGATTTCTGTAAGCCGATAATGCTGGTCCGTTCTTTCACTGACACAAACATAATGTTGGCGATGCCAAACCCGCCCACCAACATGGAGAAGCCACCGATGATCCAGCCGGCCACACCCAGCACATCGAACAGGCCAGAGATCACATTGACTATTGCTTCGGGGCGGTTCATCGTAAAGTTATCTTTCTTGGCGGGCTTCAGGCCGCGCTTCACACGCATGTACCCTCTCGTTTCGTTTTCCAATTCCACCAAGCCCAAATCGTTTTCAAATCCTTTCAGCCCGATGGTAGAGCCGTTTTCATTCCATCGGCCCGTGCCCGTTTGGTAAAGTTTGCGAAACGAATCGTAAGGGATGAAGCAACTAAAATCTTTGCTGGCCCAGCCCATAAAACTTTCGCCCTCGCGCTTCACCACACCGACCACATTGTATTTCAGGTTTTTTATTTTCACTGTTTGGCCAATCGGGCTGTCTTTTGGAAACAATGCTTTGGCAATCTCACTTCCAATGATCACCACATTTCTTCCTCCTTCAATTTCGGCCGAAGTAAAGTAGCGGCCACTTTCAATGTTGACTTCAAATACATTTTCATAATCGGTGGCCACACCATTTAATGTGATTTTATTGATGCTGTTGCTTTCGGCCTTGACGGTGATGGGCTGCGTGTCGGCAAAAATGGAAACTGTCTTAGCGTTTTTCAAGTTGTTTTTTAAAAACCGGAATTCGTCATACGAAACATTGGGTCGTTTGATGTAGTCTTTCCACCAATCGCGGCTGTCGCCACCTGTGTAAGGCCATTTTTCTACGTAGATCACATCCGTGCCCAGAAAATTGAGACTGTCCACAATATTTTTTTGAAGGGAATCGACCAGCGTGAGCACCGCAATGATGGAAAAGATACCGATGGTAACGCCCAGCAATGAAAGGATGGTGCGCAGCAAGTTTGACTTGAGTGCCTTCCAGGCAAAACCGAGGCTTTCAAAAATTAATCGTAGGGTGAACATGGGCTTTTAAACGCGGTCAGCAATAGTTAGGGTTGCGAAATCTATGGATTTTTAAAAAGAACATCGATATCAAGTTATGCAAACGGTTATATTTTGGTGTTCGCTCTCGTTTACTTACTTTTGCGCCTCCATTTTTAACCGTCCTTCACAGGACAAAAGCCCGTAAGCTTATGAAGTTATCCGAATTCAAGTTCGACCTGCCCAACAGCCTCATTGCCAACCATCCTGCCGAAAACAGAGACGATGCACGCATGATGGTGTTACACCGCGACACCGGAAAAATTGAACATAAAATCTTCAAAGACATTGTCAACTACTTTGACGAAGGCGATGTGATGGTGGCCAACGATACGCTGGTGTTTCCCGCACGCCTCTATGGCCGCAAAGAAAAAACCGGGGCCAAGATTGAAGTGTTTTTGCTGCGCG
The DNA here is from genome assembly GCA_043780615.1 of Bacteroidota bacterium. Lineage (GTDB taxonomy): Bacteria > Bacteroidota > Bacteroidia > Cytophagales > Cyclobacteriaceae > ELB16-189. The sequence goes on from JAYWDN010000080.1 coordinate 23,497, forward strand.
AACTGAATGCCGAAATGCACTTGTGGGATGTGCTGGTTGACCCTGCCCGCAAAATCCGTGTGGGCAACAAACTATATTTTGGCGATGGCGACCTCGTGGCCGAAGTGATCGACAACACCACTTCGCGTGGCCGCACCATTCGCTTTTTGTTCGATGGTGACTCTGTCGCATTTGATAAAGTAGTGGAAACATTAGGCGAAACCCCACTGCCTAAATACATCAAAAGAAAAATCGAGCCTGCCGACAAGGAAAGGTTTCAAACCATTTTCGCAAAAAACAAAGGTGCAGTTTCTGCACCCACAGCGGGCATGCACTTTACCAAGCAATTGGTGAAACGCCTACAACTGAAAGGCATCGACATCTCGTATGTGACACTGCACATTGGGCTGGGCACTTTCCGCGCTGTCGATGTGGAAGACCTCACCAAGCACAAGATGGATTCTGAAAATTACATTGTGGGCACGGAGGTGGTGAACAAAGTGAACGCAGCCCTCGACAATAAGAATAAAGTTTGCGCCATTGGCACCACGGCCATGCGCTCGTTAGAGTCGGCTGTGTCTGCCAACAACCGTTTGAAAGAGCGCGAAGGCTGGACCGACCGTTTCATCTTTCCGCCTTACGAATTTAAAATTTGTAGTGCCATGGTCACCAACTTTCAGCAACCGGAGTCAACCTTGTTGATGATGGCTGCGGCCTTTGGTGGTTTTGATCAAGTGATGAAAGCCTATGAGTTGGCCAAGAAAGAAAAATACAAGTTCCTCACCTACGGAGATGCGCTCCTGATCGTGTAAGCAAATGCATCTTGTAACAAACTTCTTCAAGAGTTTACATCGGCCTATACCCAACTCTTGAAGAAGTTAAAATGGAGCCTCGGCATTTGTCGGGGCTTTTGTATTTTTGTTCAACGCCAGATGAATACTTTAAAAGAACACGCACTCATCGTAGCCGGAGGCAAAGGCACGCGCATCAAAAGTAAACTGCCTAAACAGTTCATTGAACTAAATGGCAAACCTATCCTCCTTCAAACAATCGAAGCATTTTTAAAATACTCGTCAACACTTTCCATTGTTTTGGTTTTGCCGGAAGAAGATTTCAAAACCTGGGAAGCGATTTGTAAAAAATTCAATTTCAACAAGCCGATCATTTTGCAGAAAGGTGGCGAGACAAGATTTCAGTCCGTGAAAAATGGATTGGATAAAATTGATGGTGACGGACTTGTTGCCATTCATGATGGAGTGCGCCCGTTGGTGAGTGCGGATTTGATCGGAGCTTCGTTTCGGTTGGCAGCTGTGCATGGTTCTGCTGTAGCGGCTGTACGATTGAAAGAATCTATTCGCATAACAGACCAAGATAACACGAAGGCTGTTGATCGCTCGCGTTTCAGAATAATCCAAACCCCGCAGACTTTTGATCTGCAGCTCATCAAAAAAGCCTATCAATTAAAAGAAGACCCAAGTTTAACGGACGATGCCAGTGTAGCCGAAAAATCAGGCCATGTGATTTCTCTTTTTGAAGGAAGTTATGAAAACATCAAGATCACTACGGCCGAAGATTTGATTGTGGCGGAAGCGTTGATGAAAAATAGAAGCAAGGCAAGTATATGAGTAGCCTAGGCGAAAAAAAAACTTACGGAGCAAGGCATTTTCAAATTATCAAATCAGATAATTATCAAATCGACTTAATATTCGTCTTCGTTGAAGAAGAAATCTTCCTTAGTCGGATAGTCGGGCCATATCTCTTCAATACTCTCGTACGGCTGGCCGTCATCTTCCAGCTCTTGTAAATTTTCTACTACTTCGAGTGGTGCGCCAGAGCGAATCGAAAAATCGATCAATTCATCTTTGGTGGCAGGCCAAGGTGCATCTTCTAAGTACGATGCCAATTCAAGTGTCCAATACATAAGTTATCCCTTCTTAATTTCCCGCAAAAATAGAATTAATTAGACCATAGTCAATAGCTGCGGGTTCATAGTTTACAATTTGGAAAAGTAAGCCGCGCTGCCTTCACATCGGCAGCACAACAAAATGGACTATTGACTTAAAAAAGCCATATTTGCTGCCCAATCTGAACACAAAATTTCTATGGCTGACGAAAAAATAATTTTCTCGATGACGGGCGTAACCAAGATTTACCCGCCCCAAAAACAGGTTTTAAAAAATATTTACCTCTCCTTTTTTTATGGCGCAAAAATTGGCGTTCTCGGCTTGAATGGTTCGGGCAAGTCTTCGCTGCTCCGCATCATTGCGGGCATCGACAAAGAATTTCAGGGCGAGGTGGTTTCTGACCTCAGCTTTACCGTGGGCATGTTGGAGCAAGAGCCACAGTTGGACAAAACAAAAACCGTAAAAGAAATTGTGGAAGAAGGCGTGAAAGATACCGTTGCCTTGCTGAAAGAATTTGAAGCGATCAACGAAAAATTTGGCGATGCCGATGTGTTGGAGAACCCCGACAAAATGGAGAAGCTCATCACTCGCCAAGGCGAAGTGCAAGAAAAGCTTGACGCAATCGGTGCATGGGAGCTCGATCATAAATTGGAACGCGCCATGGATGCGCTGCGCACTCCGCCCGGTGATACAAAAATTGAGCATCTGTCGGGTGGTGAGAAACGAAGAGTGGCACTGTGCCGATTGCTTTTGCAAGAGCCCGATGTGTTGTTGCTGGATGAACCAACCAACCACTTGGATGCGGAGTCGGTACTGTGGCTTGAGGAACATTTACGTCAATACAAAGGCACGATCATCGCGGTAACGCACGATCGTTATTTTTTGGATAATGTGGCGGGATGGATTTTAGAATTGGATCGTGGTGAAGGGATTCCCTGGAAAGGAAATTACTCCAGTTGGCTCGACCAAAAACTAAAACGGTTGATGCAGGAAGAAAAAACGGAAAGCAAAAGACAGAAAGCTTTGGAGCGCGAGTTGGAATGGGTGCGCATGAACCCGAAAGGCCGACAAGCAAAAGGCAAGGCTCGCTTGAATGCGTATGAAAAACTGATTGGCGCAGAAGGTCGCGAGAAGGAAGAGAAATTAGAACTCTATATTCCGCCCGGTCCTCGTCTCGGCAATAAAGTGATCGAAGCCACTGGCGTGGCCAAAGGCTATGGCGACAAATTGCTTTATGAAAATTTGACGTTCTCACTCCCACCTGCGGGAATCGTTGGTATCATTGGCCCGAACGGTGCCGGAAAAACCACACTCTTTAAAATGATCACCGGCAAAGAGCAACCCAATGCCGGAACATTCGCGGTAGGCGAAACGGTGAAGATCGCTTATGTAGATCAAGAGCACGATGACTTAAAACCAGACGACACCGTCTTTCAGGCAATCACTGGTGGCAACGATTTGATTTTGATCGGAGGAAAAGAAATGAACTCGCGCGCTTATGTGAGCAAGTTTAATTTCAGTGGCACCGATCAGCAGAAAAAAGTGAAAGAACTTTCGGGCGGCATGCGCAACCGTGCACACTTGGCCATCGCGCTGAAGCAAGGTGGAAATTTATTGTTGTTGGATGAACCTACGAACGATCTTGATGTGAACACACTCCGTGCGTTGGAAGAAGCACTGGAAAACTTTGGCGGCTGTGCCGTGATTATCTCCCACGACCGTTGGTTCCTTGATCGGGTGTGCACGCACATCCTCGCCTTTGAGGGCGACTCGCAAGCCTATTGGTTTGAAGGTGGCTTCAGCGAATACGAGGAGAACAGAAGGAAACGTGTTGGCGATGATCAGCCGCACCGGATTAAGTATAAAAAGCTGGTGAAATAATTCGGTGATTTGAAAATGAGCTATGATTCACCGATTGATCTCAATTTTATAATTTTAAAATCTTCAAATTATGAAAGCAGTCTACACAATCATATTGTTGACGCTCTCCAACACGTTCATGACGTTTGCATGGTACGGCCACTTGAAATTCAAGGACATGAAGTGGAGCCAGAACTTAGGGCTGGCCAGTATCATTTTAATAAGTTGGGGGATTGCATTGTTTGAGTATGCATTGCAAGTGCCCGCCAATCGAATTGGTTTCAAAGAGAATGGAGGTCCGTTTTCTTTAGTAGAATTAAAAGTAATTCAGGAAGTGATTACGCTTTCGGTCTTTGTGGTTTTCTCTGTGATCTATTTCAAAAATGAAACACTGCGGCTAAATCATTTCATCGGGTTCGTCTTCTTAATACTTGCCGTGTATTTTATTTTTAAGAAGTGAAACTGGATTCTTGATTCTGGTGGCTGGCAATCCAGTGTCAAGAAATCTCCTCCCCCACCTTCGTCTTCCACCGCTCGTGCATCCACACCCATTGCTCGGGATGTTCGCGTACTACTTGTTCAGTGAAGTCGGTAAAATTCTGTGTGTTGATAATCAAGTCCTGTTCATCATCGCCCGTGTAAACCAAAGGAATTTCCGGAAGAATGTGCATCTGCTGTTTATAATTTTCGTCCAGATAAATGTACGTTGGCACAACAGAACAGCCTGACTTTAATGCCAGCACGGTTGCTCCAATCGGTGTGGATGCGGGCTTGCCAAAAAAATTGACAAAGCGGCTTTTCACTTTGGTATCTTGATCAATAAGAATGGCAATCGAACCTCCTGATTTCAATGCTTTAAACAAACGAACACTTTCCTTTCCGCGTTCGATGGCAATCGCTCCGTAAGCATTCCGATATTTTAACAACAATCCGTTGAGGCGTTCGTCACCCAAAGCCGTGCCGATGATGTTTGGCTTCAGCCCGCGCAACGCCATGTTCGTGATCTGTAAATCAAACGCGCCCAGATGACAAGTGAGAAACATCACGCCCTTTCCTTTGGCATACGCTTTCTCGTAATTTTCTATTCCCGTAGTGACTAAAAATTTATTTAAATCAGTCAATAATTTTACGCTGAGCGAACGAATAACATCGCCTGCATTTTTGCCGAGCAGCTCAAAAGTTTTCTTGCAAAGTTTTTTGATTTCATCGGGCGACTTCTCATTACCAAACGCAATGGTAAGATGACGAACCATGCGTTCGGCTGGCTTCGGAGAAAATAGATAAGCAATCCGTCCCAACACACCGCAGAACCGAAGCCATGCTTTGCGTGGAATGATATTCGAAGAAAAAATCAGGAAACGGATAAAATAATAAAGGGCCGTGTATTTTATTTCCTTGCGCAGCGGTCGTTTTTCCATAGCCGAAAAAACTCAAAGATAGATCAAGATTACTTAGATTTTCGGATTTACAGAATTTTGATTATCCACGATTTAATATTTTATCCTTCCCAGAGTGCCTCTTATTTACATTGCAAAAAACGTAACTTGTAGCGATGAAAAAATTGTACCTCGTTCGTCACGCCAAGTCAAGCTGGGCCAGCCCCAACGTGGACGATTTTGATCGACCATTGAATGAGCGCGGTTCGGCCGATGCGCCCCGCATGGCCTCGTTGCTCAACCAGCGAGAGGTCGCTCCGACACTAATGATTTCAAGCCCCGCCATCCGTGCACTCACTACTTGTCGTTTGTTTGCAGAGACCATGCACTACGAGCAAAGTCAAATTATTTTGGAACGAAAACTTTATCATGCCAGCGAAGAAACATTGCTAAGCGTGCTCAGCACTATCGACAATAATGAAGAGTCTGTCATGCTCTTTGCCCATAACCCGGGCATCACCGAGTTTGCCAACGCTCTTTTAAAAATCTCGATTGACAATATCCCGACTTGTGGAATTGTGGGTGCGCTCTTGAACATCCGTTCGTGGAAAGAGATTTCGTTTGGTTGTGGCCAGATGGAATTTTTTATTTATCCGAAGATGGCATTGCTCAACCACTGAGCGCACAGAGGTTCACGGAGAAATACCACCTTGGTTAAAATTATTTCTTCACAAAAAAAGAGCCTATCCTTTTAAAGAATCTTTTTTCGTATTGTAAAAAAAAATGGTACTGACCAAAAATGAATCCATAGCAAAGCAGTACGATGTTATAGATGGGTAAAATCAAAATGTAGTAAACCGTTTTTGCCCACGTGGGGATTTCAGCTCCAAAGAAAAAATGAAGCAAGGGGCGCATGAGCAGCACCACTGTAGTGCCCGTGCAGGCAAACGTGAGCAAGATGGCCGCCACCTGCCAAAGATTGCGCGCGTTCCACCGATGTTGAAGTTTTTGTAGCCAGCTCATAATCGGTTTCAATTAACTAAAAAGATTCCAGACTTCATTCGTTGGCAAAGCAGCTTCGATAGAAATAATTTCCTTTTTTACGGGGTGAACAAATGTCAACTGACGGGCATGGAGGCAAATGCTTTGGTCGGCATTCGGCTTTTCGTAACCGTACTTCAAATCGCCAACAATTTGGCAGCCCATTGAGGCCAGTTGCACTCTTATCTGATGTGGCCTTCCGGTGATGGGGTTCACTTCCAATAAATAAAAGTCGGATTTGTGCTTTAGTATGCGATAGTTCAATTCCGCCCGTTGTCCGTCCTTATTTTCTTTTGCGAAAGCAGTGACTTTGTTATTCTTCTCATTCTTCACCAACCAATGCACCAACGTTCCAGCGTCTTCTTTTGGTTTGCTTTTTACAATCGCCCAATAAATTTTCTTTGTTTGCCGATCGCGGAAGAGTTCGTTCATTCGCTCTAATGCTTTTGATGTGCGGGCAAAAACCACCACGCCACTCACCGGCCGATCCAGCCGATGCACCACACCCAAAAAAACTTCTCCGGGTTTGTTGTATTTTTCTTTGATGTATTTTTTGCAGCGCTCCACCAACGGCTCATCGCCTGTTTCATCTCCTTGCACCAATTCGCCAGCAGGTTTATTGATCGCCAGTAAATGGTTGTCTTCGTAAAGAACTAAAGATGAAATTTGTGATCTGATGATTCCTGAACTCATTCTTCTTGCCTATTAAGACTTAGCCCAAGTGCTATGCTCTTAGAACCATACCATTCATCGCTTAAGTCTTTCCATTCCGGATTCATTTGATTAATCAGGTTTGCCTTCCATGGTCTTTTATATCTCTTTAACTGCTTTTCACGTTTGATTGCTTCTTCTACATCAGAAAACTCTTCATAGTAAACCAGTCGATCGCACTGATACTTTGCGGTAAAGCTTTTGCGGTAAAATTTCGTTTTGTGTTCGTAAACTCTTTGCTCAAGATCACTGGTTACACCTGTGTATAAAGCAGTGAATCGTTTATTGGTGAGGATGTAAACACAATAGGTTTTCACAGTACTAATATAACAGTCATCCCGGATTTATTTCTGGCATTTCAGGAATCCCATCGTCAATTTAACTGTCATGCCGGACTGCGTGGGAGAGTGACGGCTGTTCCGGCATCTCAACGAATCTCATTGTTTACTTCGGTCTAAACGAAATGTTTCAGGTGAGATTCCGGGTACTCGTTCCTCGACCGAAATGACAAAGAAGGGACGGGAACAATCCACTAGTCTTTAAACTCGCTCGTAAAATGGAAATTGATCTCCGGGAAATTATCCTGCACCATCTGCAACCATGCCTTTGATTCCGCCATGAACACCAGCTTACCGTCTTTGTCGAGCGCGATGTGCCGTTGCTTGGAAGCAATGAACTCCTGCAACTTCTTTTCATCGGTGCTGCTGATCCAGCAGGCCTTGTAAATATGCTGCGGAGCAAACTCAGCCGTAGCTCCGTATTCATTCTTCAACCGAAACTGAATCACTTCAAACTGCAGCGCACCCACTGTGCCCACTACTTTTTTCTTCCCGAGTTCATACGTGAACATTTGCGCCACGCCTTCTTCCATCAACTGCAACAGGCCTTTCTCCAACTGCTTCGTCTTCATCGCATCTTTGTTGATCACCTCTTTGAAAATCTCTGGAGAGAAGCTCGGGATGCCCGTGTAAAATAATTTTTCTCCTTCCGTGAGTGTGTCTCCAATTTTTAGGTTGCCAGTATCAAACAAGCCAACGATGTCGCCCGGCCAGGCTTCGTCAACCGTCTCGCGATCTTGCGCCATGAAAGCAGTAGCGTTGGAGAAACGAATGGACTTATCATTGCGCACATGCAAATAATTGCTTCCGCGTTCAAACTTTCCTGAGCACACACGCAAGAACGCAATTCTATTTCTGTGTTTCGGGTCCATGTTGGCGTGGATCTTAAAAATAAACCCTGTGAATTTTTTCTCGTCCGGTTTTATTTCACGCACCGTGGTCTCACGAATCAACGGAGGTGGTGCCAGTCTTATAAACGTATCGAGCAATTCTTTTACACCAAAATTATTCACCGCACTGCCGAAGAACACAGGCGCAACTTTTCCATCGAGGTAATCTTGCACCTCCAGTTCAGGATATACGCCATTCAGCAACTCCACATCGGCACGAAGTTGTTTGGCATACGACTCGCCCACATATTGATCCAACACCGGTGAGTGGATGTCGGAGATTTCAATACCTTCCTCAATCTTTGTTTTGCTCGGAGTGAATAGCTTCAGGTTTTTTTCGTACAAACTATACACGCCTTTAAAAGTTTTTCCCATGCTGATGGGCCAGCTCAGCGGATGCACTTTTATTTTCAGCTTCGCTTCAATCTCATCGAGCAGATCAAACGGGTCTTGTCCTTCGCGGTCGAGTTTGTTGATGAAACACAGCACAGGCGTGTTGCGCATGCGGCACACCTCCATCAGTTTTTCCGTTTGCAACTCCACACCCTTCACACAATCCACCACCATGATCACGCTGTCCACCGCGGTGAGCGTGCGGTAGGTGTCTTCGGCAAAATCCTGGTGACCGGGCGTATCGAGCAAATTGATTTTTATGTCTTTGTAGTTGAAGCCCATCACCGAGGTGGCCACCGAGATACCGCGTTGCTTTTCAATCTCCATCCAGTCGCTGCGGGCGTGGTCTTTGATCTTCGAGCTCTTCACCGCCCCGGCCTTCTGTATCGCCCCACCAAAGAGCAACAACTTCTCCGTGAGCGTAGTCTTGCCCGCATCCGGGTGACTGACGATCCCAAAAGTCCTGCGCTTGGCTATTTCTTGTTCTAACGTCATACTGATTTTTTCGATTTATCCTCCGCAGCTTTAGCGTAGGAGGCCGCAAAAATAAGCAAAGGAATGGGAATGGTTGTCAGTTGTCGTTATTGGTTGTTCGTGAATTTAATTGTTATGCCAGACTGCGCAGGAAGAGTAATGGCATATCCGGTATCTCAACCAAATCCTTCAACAATTTCATTGTCATGCCGGACAGCAAGTGCGAAGGCACGCGGGTGTTCCGGCATCTCAACAAAATCTCATTACCAACCTCACTGTTATGCCGTCCCGATAGTTATGGGGATTATTCCGGCATCTCAACCAATCCCAACCCTCACTGTCATGCCGGACTGCGCAGGAAGAGTAATGGCATGTCCGGTATCTCAACCAAATCTCATCATTAGCACCGGACTAAATGAAACGTTCAGTTGAGATTCCGGCATTCGTTCCTCAGCCGGAATGACAAAACCAAAAAGAAGATGGCCTGCCCTCCAAAGCTTCAGCGAAGGAGGGCGGCCTGGCTAAGCGAAACGCAAGGCCACCGGGCTATCCGCTACAAGTCCGCCCACGCGCAAGGCCAGCACACTTCGGGCTTTCCACTTCTATCCCTGGCCGAGATAAATTCCAAACTAAAAATCCCTATATTTCTGTTACCTCGTCTATGGCCTGACTCTATTTCAAGAAATGTTTGCTGCTAAAAACTACCAATGAAAAAATTGCCATCATTCATCCTTCTATTAATTGCAATAAAGTCATTCGGACAATTTAATAATCTAGATGGCAAAATTTTTAGACTAACAACAATAATTAATTTCCTTCTCAGCAGTGTCTCCCGTTCGGGGACGCTGCGTGATGATGCGCCAAGAAGCGAGACTCTGGCGAGAAATAAATAAGTAAAGAAGTTAATACGCGGTGTCACTCTTAGCATGTCGAAGAGTGATGAGAAGAAGATTTGTGTAGTAGGTTTCGACAAGCTCAACCTGACAATTGTGGCTTGTCTTTCGATGATAAATATTATACGGCCTGCCCGAAGCGGGCCAACCTTGCAAAAAGTGTTAGCGTGGAGTAACCACTTTATCAACTTCATTTTTAAGTACTTTTAACGAACAGCAATGATGCGAGGTAATCAGGTTTACCCCCTGTTGCCGAAAGTAAGCGAGAACAATAGTTTCTTCATTGTCGAGCTTCGACTTTTCCAGAAAACTAATTTCCTTTTCTAGAAAGGACGCTGTTGTAAATTTCTTTTTTTGTCTGATCAAAACATTGCGAATGCCAATGGCGAGTTTGCTTTTAACGCTGATGGTATTTGAAATTCCAAAAAGTACTTCCGGGTTTGTTTCATTCCCTACGTTAAAGATGTGATTTTCTTTTTCGTTAAAAACAAGATTCTCACAATGAATGTAGAGAATCCCTTCGCGAAGTTCTATTAAGTTGCTCCGATACAAATGCCCTTCCGTAATTGTCTCCGCTACCATATTGCCTTGCTCATCTTCAGCTAACGTGAACGGTGCTTTAATCAACGTTGGGCTTAAGTCAGACTTGGAGTAGTATAAATAGTAGCTTCCACAAAAATATTTTTTGATCAGTTCCTGGGTTCCTCTTCTGGAATTTACTTTAAAGGTGGGGTCGGGTAAAAATGATTTTGTATTGGATTCAATTTTCCATTCATCCCATGATTTCTGCGGGACACCAAGAAAGACCAATAGCACATTGAGTTTTGTTTCCTTCGGCTGTCCGTTTTGCCAGTAACTCTGTAATGTTTTTCCGCTGATCCAATGAAAGGCTCGTTTTGTATTCGTTAACCAATTTAAAAAATCTTCTTCTTCCTTCAGCTTTTTCTCTTCCAGAATGCGCTGAATTTGGTCCTTGCCGATAATTATTTTTTCATGGATTAGCTGAGGATTTTCTAAGGCACGTTGTGTTACTACTTTGCTGATGTGACGGGCAATGAAGTCGAACAGAGTACGGTTAAATTTTTTCCAATCGGTGCCCAAGTCAGCCTGTTCAAGAGCTTTGTTTAATTCCGTGTGATTTTGAACGGCTTGACGGATTTTGAGCGGGGTCATCCATGCAATATGTATATTTTTTTTGACCGTCAAATCTATTTATTTGAATTATTCCATGATAAGTATATGGAAGTCAATTAATTATTATTTGCTAAAATAAGATTTGACTGTTTTTTATGTGGATTTGACTATCGTACGTTGGTGGAACTTTACGACACTTAATCCCGAATTGAATGAAGAAAAGACTTTACTACTTATGGTTATTGTTTCTGCTGCCTTTAGCAGTAATGGCACAGACTTCCATTAGCATCCAAGGCCGAGTGACGGATGCCGAAGATGGCAGCCCTATACCAGGGGTTAACATTTTGATTAAAGGTTCTTCGAATGGAACCAATTCTGATGCCAATGGGGCTTATACATTAATAGTAACCCCCACTGATGTTCTAGTCATTTCCTCTGTCGGGTTCAAGACCCAGGAAGTGCTGGTCGGAAATCGAACAACCATCGACATTCAATTGATTGCCGATGTAACTCAACTTAGTGATGTGATCGTTGTGGGTTATGGTACGCAAGAGAAAAAAGATGTAACGGGCTCAATCGCTTCTATTAACAATAAAGACTTCGCCAACCAGCCTACAACAAATATTGCCGGGAATTTGCAAGGCAAGCTGGCCGGTGTAAATATCACGCAGGCATCGGGCACACCGGGCGCAAGTTTAAATGTAAGCGTAAGGGGTGCGAGCAACCCTTTGTACGTAGTCGATGGGATCCCGATGCTCAGCGAAAGCAATTCGTCCATCCAAACTTCTACCGACACTCAAGGAAATGTTCAAGGAAGCGGTCAGCAAATAAGTTCTATATCCGACATCAACCCCAATGACATCGAGTCCATTGAAGTTTTAAAAGATGCTTCTGCTGCTGCTATTTATGGAGCTCGTGCTTCCAATGGTGTCGTACTCATCACCACCAAGCGAGGAAAAACGGGGAAGACAAAATTCAATGTCAATTATTACACTGGAGTCCAGACTCCGACTCGCGAAATTCCTTTTCTTAACAGTCAGCAATTCACGGGCTTGATCAATGATGCCATTAATCAAGATAACAAATTGTATGCAGCAAATCCGAATGTTTTTGGCTCTGGCTTTCAATATGTAGGCTCGGGCCTTGATGCGCCATTTAATTTTGGCGATGCCAATGCACAAAAAGTAAATACCAATTGGCTGCACCAGGTTTTGCAAAATGCTCCAGTCAATAATTATGAGGTGTCGGCTACCGGTGGAAATGATAAAACTAAATTTTATATAGCGGGCACTTACTTCGACCAAACGGGTATTGTCATTCAATCCGGTTACAAAAGGTTAAGCATGCGCGTTAATCTTGATCATCAGGCAACAGACAAGCTCTCGTTTGGATTGACTTTCAATGCTTCCAATTCAAAAAACAAGAGAAGCTTTAATGACGATTCTTACACGGGTGTTATCACGAATGCATTGGGTGCCGATCCGTTGATGCCCGTATATGATGCCAACGGAAACTATGCCGACTACACGGCCTACCATGTGTCCTGGCTTTCAGATAATCCGGTGAAGTCGGCCAATCAGATCATTGCTAACACCACGAGCTACCGATTGCTTGGCTCCCTGTTCAGTGAATACAAGTTTACTAAAGACCTGAAGTTCAGAACGAGTTGGTCTGTTGATTTTAATGACCTGATCGATAATCAATATTTCTCGCCAACCACGGCCAATGCACAGGCACAAGGCGGAATTGCCAATTCTTCTATTTTTCAGCAGCTCACTTGGTTGAACGAAAATATTTTTACTTATAAAAAATCAATAGGTCAAAGTAACTTTAATGCGTTGGCTGGTTTTACAATGCAGGAAACCCATTCGAATACTACGGGGCTTAGTGGCCAAGGGTTTCCTTCCGGAGGGTTACAAAATATCTCCAGTGCCGCGATCATCACTGCCGGTCAAGCTACCGGAACAGGTTTCGGGTTGATTTCATATTTAGGCCGCCTAAATTATGATTATAAAGACAGGTACTTGTTAGCCCTAACGACACGAGTTGACGGCTCATCTCGGTTTCCAAAAAATAATCAATATGCGGTGTTCCCTTCGGTTTCTGCGGGATGGAGGATTTCGCAAGAGGATTTTTTTGGCAAGAACGAGACTTTAACAAACTTAAAATTGCGGACCAGCTATGGGTTAACGGGCGATCAGGAAATTGGCAATTACCAAAATGTTTCATTGTATAAATCCACCCGTTATAATAATACAGGCGGACTTTCTCCTGCACAATTAGTTGACCCAAGTTTGCGGTGGCAAACCAATAAGACGTTTGATGTAGGTTTGGATTGGGAGTTATTTCATGGACGAATCAGCGGATCGATCGATTATTTCAAATCGGATAAAACGAACGTGCTCAGCAGCAACAGCGTTGCGGGCACAACGGGTTTTTCAACTGTGGTTCAAAACGCTGGCGAAATTGAAAACCGCGGCTGGGAATTTTCGATTGCCTCCACCAACATTCAAAACGATAAATTCAAATGGACAACGAACTTCAATATTTCTTTTATTAAGAACGAGATTTTATCGCTCACGAATAACGGCTTGTTGGTAAGTGCTTATGCTGACAATGCACCAACCAATGTTTTGCAGAAAGGCCATTCGGTAGGAACCTTCTGGGCAGTAAAATATTTGGGCGTCAATCCTGCCAATGGCGATGAACTATTTCAAAACGCAAATGGGCAGGCCGTAAATGCGCAAAACGTGAGCATCCAAGATGCACAGATTTCCGGTAGCCCGATTCCAAAATATTTTGGTGGCTTCAATAATAATTTCAACTTCGGAAAGTTCGATGTGCTGGTGGCCACCCAGTTCAGTTGGGGAAACAAAATCTATAACCTGATCAAGCAAACTTACTTGAACATGGGCTGGTCAAATGGAGGAGGCTCATCACAAATTTATGCAAACAATTCAACGGCTGCACTGAGGCGTTGGCAAAAACCGGGAGACATCACCGATGTGGGCCGAGCGTCTTTTATCAACCGAAACTATTTTAATAATTCTACTCAGTTTATTGAAGACGGCTCTTTCTTTCGGATAAGAACGTTATCCGTTGGCTACACACTAAGGCCAAAGAATGCCCGTGTTTTTGATCGCGTTCGGATTTATGCGCAAGTCCAGAACCTTTATGTGTTTACCAAATACACAGGCTTTGATCCGGAGGTAAGTTCTACCGGCAGCAGTAACCCACAAACGGCTGGCATTGATTATGCGGCTTATCCGCAGCCACGAACTTATACACTTGGTTTTAATATGAGTTTCTAATCGCACCACCATGAAAAAGATATATATCGTTTTATTGTTCCTGATCGTTCTGGCTACTTCTTGCAACGTGCTCGATCAAGTTTCGCCAAGCCAAGTGTCAACTGCAAATGTTTTTACCAATGCAGCCGGGGCCGAGTCGGCCTTGATTGGTTTGTACAGTTCCATGCAAAGCAACTATTACTACGGAGGTTATTTCCCGTTGGCATCCGATGTTTATACCGATGTGAGCAAAGCGGGTGGATTTAATGTAACAGGCCTCGATGAAATCAGTAACTACGGTGTAACGACTTCCAACTTACTCGTTCAAAATATGTACGTGGCCATGTACTACACGATCGCAACAGCCAACGGAATCATTGCCAATGTTCCGGGAATTAAAGATCCCAATTTCACTCAAGTTCAGAAAGGCAGCATCATGGGGCAAGCCTATGCCATCCGAGGGATGGCCCATTTTGATTTGCTGCGCATGTTCGGTCAACATTGGAATGTTAATTCTGTGTACGGAATTCCTGTGGTTACTGCGGTGCAAAACCATAGTGATGTCGTGCCCCGCAGCACGGTGGCCCAAACCTATCAAGCCATCATCAGCGATCTAAACCAAGCGTATGCGCTTATCCCGAAAAGTAAGCCGTACTTGAATGAGTACATCAATCCCGATGCAGTGCAAGCTCTTTTGGCGCGGGTGTATTTGTATCAAGGCAACTATGCGAATGCCATTGTTTCTGCAGATTCTGTGATCAAAGATGGATCATTTAGTCTATTGGGATCAAATACCTTCACCCAAATCTACACCACGAAACTTTCCAGTGAGTCTGTTTTTGAGTTAGTGTTTAATGTGCAAAATCAAAGTGCTTACAATTCGTTTACGTACAGTCGCACACAGGCATTGAGTACGGAAGTTTTATTTTTAGCCAATTCTACGTTGAATACTTTTTTTACCAATCGCCCTGGTGATTTAAGGTCCCAATTGCTGGATTTTAATCCACTGACGGAAGCACAATTTGGTAGCCTTGGAAGAACCTTGAAGTACAGGGGCGAAATCAACAAAGACAATCCAGCCTACATCATCCGTGTGGCGGAAGTCTATTTGATCCGTGCAGAGGCGAAAGCGCAAAGCGGTGACCCGAATGGAGGATTAGCCGATTTGAATTCCGTGCGCACCAATCGCGGATTGCCTGCCTATACCAATGCGGATATTTCAACTATATATAATGGTGACTTTACTGCTGCGGTTTTGGATGAACGCTTTGCCGAGCTCAACTTTGAAGGACATCGGATGTTTGATCTGGCCAGAACACAACGAAGAGCATTAATATTAAGTGGTGCTGGCCCCGATGACTATACGGACATCTTTCCTATTCCTAACCGAGAGCTAATCGCGTCCAACAGAGTTGTCGTTCAAAATCCGGGCTATTAGAATTAAGACACCAGCTTCTGGACGCGACCACGAGCGGAGAACTGCTACGCTCGTAGCTCGAAACCTATTAAATGTAACTATGAAATCTATTCTAACGAAAGTTTTACAGCGTGCATTTGCCCGTTCCGTTGAAAAGTTTCAACCCGGGCGCAGAAATTTTTTGCGCAAAAGTGTGTTGGCTTCGATGTCATTAACACTTCCTCTTGGTTCTTGTAATTGGTTGGATAAGAAATCAACAATCGCCATTGTTGGGGCAGGCTTATCAGGACTTACGGTAGCGTATGAGTTGAAGAAAAAAGGAATTGAATCTATTCTGTATGAGGCAACAGGCCGGGCAGGTGGCCGTATTCTCACTGTAGAGGATGCCGTAGTCGATGGGGCGCATGTCGATTTTGGAGCGGAGTATATCGATACGACCCAAACGGATTTAATCGCGCTCTCCAAGGAATTAAATGTGGAGATGGTGGATCTTCAATCCGACCCCCTTATTGCACGCTTTTATTTTTTTGGTGATAGGCGATTCACCGAAGATGAAATGGTTAAGGAATTGGAGCCTTTTGTTGAACGGCTTACAAAAGACATCGATTCGCTTCCCGATGAGTTGCATTATACCAAAGCTGATCAATTCAAGGTTTTGGATAATAAAACGGTGACTGAGTATCTAAAGGAAATTGGTATTACCGGATGGTTGTATGATTTCTTTGACATGGCGATCACGAATGAATATGCCATGGAGGCCTCCGTACAATCAGCTGTTAACCTGTTGTACATTTTGGTGCCTCCTGTAAAATCAGAACACCAATATCATGCCTTTGGACAGGAACACGAGGTATTCAAGTTTAAAGGAGGAAGCCAGAGATTGATCGATAAATTAAGTGCCCAGGTTCGAAAGCAAATAAAAACCGGATGGGTCTTGAAAAAAATAAACAAAGAAGTGGAAGGCTATGATTTGACTTTTGAAACGGAGGGAAAATCAGAAATCATAAGCGCTGACCGAGTGGTGCTCACATTGCCATTCACGGTCCTTCGAGACATTAAAAAGAATTTTAAATTTCCCGAAAGGAAACAACGGTGCATTGATACGCTTGGATTTGGATTCGCAGCCAAGACGGCCATGGGATTTAAGAAAAGGGTGTGGCGAGAGCAAGGCAAGCAGGGTTACGTCTATACCGATGTGAATCGCACCTGCATTTGGGATAGTTCGCAAGGGGTAGATATTCCTCAAGGTTCGCTTTCATTTGTAACGGGAGGAAATGAGTCCATCGACTTTCAAAACCTGAATTATGGTCAGATAAAAGAAAGATGGCTTGGTGGGGCCGAAAAAATATTTCCTGGATTGACAGAACAATACAACGGCCGCATCGCAAAGTTTTGTTGGGCTGCGAATCCTTTTTCTAAAGGAAGTTACACAAGTTATTTGCGGGGGCAGTGGTCTGATTTTGCTGGCGTGGAGCAAGAGCCTTTTGAAAATATTTTTTTTGCCGGAGAGCATTGCAGCGTACTCCATCAAGGGTTCATGAATGGAGCCGTAGAGAGTGCAAAGAAGTCTGCCGAGCAAATCATAAAGTCGATAACCGTCTAAAAGAAAATTACTTCAAGAAATTTTAATAGCCAATGAAAAGATCAAGTGAACTTATCGCCAGAAGAAACGCCATCGTTCCCGAAGGGATGGGAATGTTCAGCCCGTTAACCATTGAGTCAGGAAATGGAGCGCGGATTAAAGACGTTGACGGGAAAGAATACATCGACTTTGCCGGTGGCATTGGGGTATTAAATGCAGGGCATTGCCCCAAGCCAGTGGTCGATGCCATGATCAAGCAAACCAAAAAATTGGTTCATGCTTGCTTCCCGGTTGCGGTATATGAACCCTATGTGAAATTGTGTGAGGAGCTGGCTGCATTATTCCCTCATGGAAAGAAAACAAAAGTGATGCTCACCAACAGTGGTGCGGAAGCCGTTGAAAACGCCATTAAGATTGCGAGACAAGCTACGGGCAAGCAAGGCATTATTTGTTTTACAGGAGGATTTCACGGCCGCACGTTACTTGGAATGACATTGACTTCCAAAGTCGGTTACAAAATTGGCTGTGGTCCTTTTGCACCCGAGGTGTATCGATTTCCATTTCCGGATTATTATCAACGTAATGATGGCTTAACACTTGAGGAATTTGTTGATCGGGAGTTGGAAGCCTTTGAGGTGTACTTGCACAACATGGTCGATTCATCACAAGTGGCGGCTGTCATTCTTGAATTGGTTCAAGGTGAAGGTGGCTTTGTAGTCGCACCAAAAAAATATGTGCAAGGATTGCAAGCGATTTGTAAATCGAAAGGTATTCTGCTGATCGTGGATGAAGTGCAAACTGGTTTTGGTCGAACCGGTAAATGGGCAGCTTACCAACACTACGATATCGTGCCGGATATTTCTACCTGGGCGAAGTCAATGGGCAGTGGTATGCCGATTGGTGCGGTCATTGGCCGGGCAGAAATTATGGACAAAACGACAAAAGGAACTTTGGGGGGAACATATCTCGGTAACCCAGTTGCTTGTGCAGCATCCCTGGCCACCATTGCCTACATGAAAGAAATTGATATTGAGAAAAAAGGTGAGCACGTTGGAAAAATTGTAAAATCTTTTTTTGAGGAATTGGAAAGTGATTGCGCAGCCATTGGTGATGTGCGCGGCCTAGGCGCCATGGTTGCTTTTGAATTGGTAAAAAATGGAGACCCTTATCAACCGGATGGAGACCTCTGCAAGCAGTTGATTCAAGCGTGTGCCAAGCAAGGTCTTCTAATCATCAGTGCAGGGATTTCTGGGAATGTAGTTCGGGTGTTGAGCCCACTAATTATTAAAAGACCCGATCTTCTCAGAGGCTTGCAAATTATCAGGGAGGAATTGTTAAAGTTGACTGCGGCCTCAAATTTATAAAAGCGAAAAGAACATCAATTCAAAAGGCATGATCACTTCCCAATCTGTTTCCTATCGTAAAGAAGTAGGAGAAGGCATTGTCATTATGAATACACAGGCTGAGCATACGGCTGCCTTGGAAGAACTTCAGCAAATTGTTTTTCCTACGTTAAATCCTACATCCCTTATGCGCAAGGAACATTACCTGAATCATCTCCGCATTTTTCCGGAAGGTCAGTTTGTTGCGTTGTATCATGATCAAGTGATCGGGATGACCACCAGCATTCGGTACCATTTTCCAGACGGATCATTTCATACCTTCAATGAAGTTTTGGCGGGAGGATTTTTAAATACCCATGAGCCCAACAGTGAATGGCTTTACGGCATGGACATTGGCACGCATCCAGACTTTCGTGGAAAAGGAATTGCTACTTATTTATATGAGGCCCGTCAGGCGACAGTCTATAAACTAAATTTAAAAGGGCAATTCACTTATGGTATGCTGAGCGGCTATGGGGCAATGCAATCAAAAATGAGTGCTGAAGAATATTATCAGCACGTGATCGAACATAAAGTAAAAGACCCTACCGTTTCGCGACAAATGAAAAATGGATTCAACCCTCATGGACTGGTTGCCGGGTATATAGATGATCCGGTGTGTGCTGGCTTTTGCGCTTTCCTTATTCGTGTAAATGAAAATTACAACAAACCTTAAATTGGAAAATCATCATGACAAAGACCATTAATTTAAAAGAAAATTTTCCTGGCCCTAAAGCTCAGGAGATATTAAAGAGGAGGGCGAATGCCACTCCGGCTGGACTCGCCAAGTCAACCGAAGTAGTGGTTGCCGATGCCAAAGGTGCAGTGATCACCGATGTGGATGGAAATACATTTCTAGATTTTGCCGGAGCTATTGGGGTGATGAACATCGGCCATTGCTCTCCGCGGGTGGTGAAGGCGATTCAAGAACAAGCTGCCAAATATATTCACACGTGTACTTTGGTCACCACCGTGGAGCCTATGGTGGAGTTGTGTGAATTGTTGAACGAAGTGACCCCGGGAAAATTTCCGAAGAAGACATTGCTTGCCAACTCCGGAAGTGAAGCGGTTGAAAATGCAGTGAACATTGCGAGGTATTACACGAAAAGAAAAGGGGTAATTTGTTTTGAAGGCGGTTATCATGGAAGGACATTACTTACGTTGAGCCTCACTTCAAAGTTTGGATTGTTTAAAAAAGGAATGGGGCCTTTTACCGGAGACATCTATCGCTTGCCCGCCCCGAATGTTTTTAGAAAGCCTGATCAATTTACCGAGGGGGAATATATTGAACATTGTATTCAGAATTTACGCCACGCATTGATTTCACAAATTGATCCTTCTGATCTTGCTGCCATTCTGATTGAGCCTGTCCAGGGAGAGGCCGGGTTCATTCCAATACCTGAAGCCTTCCTGAGAGAAATCCGTAACATTTGTAATGAGACGGGGGCCGTCATGATCGGGGATGAAATACAAAGTGGCTTTGGTAGGACAGGAAAATTATTTGCCTTAGATCACTACGACATTGCCCCTGATATGATCACGGTAGCAAAATCTTTGGGAGCAGGAATGCCAATTTCTGCAACGGTAGGTAAAGCAGCGATCATGGATTGCGTGCACCTAGGCGGAATAGGTGGAACGTATGGCGGAGCACCGGTGACATGCGTGGCAGCCATTGAAGTCATTAAAGAAATGACTTCACCCGGCTTCATGAAACACGCAGAAAAAATTGGTGACATTATCGCTACCCGATTGGAGGAATGGAAAAAGAAATACAGCATCGTTGGCGATGTGCGCGGCTTGGGTGCCATGCGCCTGGTGGAGTTTGTAAAAGACCGGAAAACAAAAACACCGGATCCTGATCTCACCTTGAAAATCCTGAAAGATGCCGTGGCGAATGGTATTGTGTTGATTCGTGCGGGACTGTACAGTAATTGCATTCGGTTATTGCCACCGCTGGTGATTACAGAAGAACAGTTGCATGAAGGCCTTGATGTTTTGGAAGCTGCGATTGCGCGAGGACAGAATGGTTGAGGTTGAATTTACTAACCCGCAGGGGAGATTAAGGAGCAATCAATAAATAACACAAGATTAAGTTGGAGCGCACACTCTATCATAACGCCAACATTCTCACCCAAAACCCAAGGCAGCCATTGGCGAAGGCCATGTTGGTTGAAAATGGAAAAATCGTTGCCGTTGGGGAAGTAAAAGAAGTGGAGAATCATTCGGATCAATCCACACAACGGATTGATTTAGAAAACAAAACGGTCCTTCCAGGCTTTAATGATGCGCACATTCACCTTTGGAAAGTTGGACAACTCGCTTCGTTTATTATTGACTTGCGAGGTGTCAAAAGTATTGCTGAACTTCAATCGAAAGTAAGATCAGCCATCCAAAATATTCCGGCCGGAATGTGGGTAACAGGGAGAGGTTTCAACGAGCTACTTCTCGAAGAAAAACGAATGCCTTCGATGGCTGATCTTGATACGATCAGCCGCCAGCATCCTATTTATTTGATCCGTACTTGTGCACATATTGCTGTAGTGAATAGTTATGCGCTGCAATTGACTGGTGCAACGGAGTCTACTCAAGCACCGCAAGGTGGAGTGATTGGTAAAGATGATAATGGAAATCTGACGGGTACATTTTTCGAAACTGCTCTTGGATTAGTTACTAAACATATCCCTCCACCTTCGCAGAATGATTATGAACAAATGATTGGTGTGGGCATTGATAAAATGTTGGAGTTGGGAATCACCAGCGTCACTGATCCGGCTGCTCATCCCGAATTGTTGGAAGCTTATCTTCGTTATACAGCCAAACGTGATCCTCCTATTCGGCTCAACGTATTTCCAATTCTGTTACCCGATGGGGGAGATCAACCGTATGAAATCCCGGCTATTCATCAAACTGATTTTTTAACAATTGATACGGTAAAGTTTTTTTCAGATGGCGGATTAAGCGGAAGGACCGCATCCCTTTCTAGACCTTATAAAAACTCTTCAGACCATGGAGTTTTGAGGTTGAATCCAACTCAGTTTTACAACCTTGCGCACGAGGCGCAACAAAGAGGTTTTAGAATAGCCACACATGCCATTGGCGACCATGCGATTCAACTCGTTCTTGAAATGTATAAAAAACTTCACTTTGAATTTGGCGGCACACGAAATCGACTTGAGCATTTCGGCCTTCCCACAGCAAAGCATGTAGATGATATGGCGGCTTATCAATTTGTGGCCATTCCCCAACCGGTGTTCTTGTACGAGCTAGGTGAGAATTTTATTCAATCATTGGATGAGGAATATCTCTCATTTTGTTATCCAATCAAGTCATTGCTCGAAAAAAATATTCCTGTTGCACTTTCAACAGATGGGCCCGTAGTAGGAAATATTAACCCCTGGAGTAACATTAAAAATGCCATTCAACGAAAGACGCGGCTTGGAAATGTGATTTCTGTAAAAGAATCAATTACGCTGCAAGAAGCACTTCATGCCTACACGGTTGGAAGTGCTTACGCAGAGGGAAAAGAAAAATTTAAAGGTGCTCTAGCACCCCATCATCTCGCAGATTTTATGGTGGTCGATCAAAATCCATTTGAGATCGAAGTAGATCAATTGGATTCCATCCACGTAGAGGAAACGTATGTCAATGGCATTTGCCAATGGCGCAAAAAATAAAAATTAGAAATCATGTTCCAACTTAAAGACCTGACGATTCCGCTCAATCCTAAACAATACATCCATGGTGAGTGGGTGGATGCAAACAATGGCAAGACATGGAATGTAATTAATCCCGCCACCGAAGAGGTTATCACTGCTGTTCCTTTTGGCGATGATGCGGATTGTCGCGCGGCCATTGATGCCGCTCACGATGCATTCAAAATCTGGTCACGAATGAATCCACATGATCGTGCAGTAATCTTAAAGAAAGCAGCAATGCTGATGCACGAGCGTCTCCATGAGTATGCAAAAGTAACCGTGTTGGAAAGCGGTAAACCTTTAGCGGAAGCCATCGGTGAGTGGCGCGTCTCCGCTAATTTTTTTGAGTGGTATGCCGAAGAAGGAAAAAGAAATTACGGCTCAGTAATTCCGGCCAACCGAAATACTAAACGAATGTCGGTGATTCATCAACCGATGGGCGTGATTGGTGCCATCACGGCTTGGAATTTCCCGGCTTACAATCCTGCACGCTGCTGGGCTGCGGCTTTAGGTGCGGGTTGTAGCGTGGTAGCCAAAGTTTCGGAGTACACGCCACTGACAGGAATGTTGCTTGCCCAATGCTTGCACCATGCCGGACTTCCGAAAGGAGTGCTCAATGTAGTAAATGGTTTGCCTGACAAGATCGGGGAGGAAATGCTGAAAAATAATAGGGTTAGAAAAATTAGTTTCACCGGAAGTACACGCGTTGGAAAACTCCTGATGGACGGAGCATCGAAAACGGTGAAGCGTCTTTCGCTTGAATTGGGGGGCAATGCACCCGTACTGATTTTTCCGGATGTCGATGTGAAAAAAGTAGCCGAAGAATCGGTGGTTGCCAAACTCCGTAACTCCGGCCAGGTGTGTATCGCGCCACAACGTTACATCGTTCATGAAAGTATTGCTCCTGAATTTGTGCAACAGGCCACAGCAAAAATGAAAAGCATCAAAGTGGGCTTTGGTCTTGATCAGGGAACGGAAATGGGCCCGATGATTAATTCAATCCAACGCGATAATCTTGAAAAATTAGTTATCCAATCCAAAATTGCCGGTGCAGAAATTTTAGTAGGAGGCAGCCGCGGTGAAAATGCGAAAGGATATTTTTATCAGCCTACATTGATCCAACCTCACGATCAGAACAATCCGATTTTCAAGAATGAAATTTTTGGCCCGGTCATGCCCGTGGTAACTTTTAAATCGGAAGAAGAAGCCATTCACATTGCGAATGCCACAGCGTACGGACTTGCTTCTTATCTCTGGACCAATGATTTGAAAACGAGTATTCGGGTTTCAGAGCAAATTGAATTTGGCATGGTCGGGATCAATGAGTGGTATCCTCAGGCATTCGAGGCACCTTTTGGTGGATGGAAGCAAAGCGGATTAGGATACGAATCTGGAAGAGAAGGATTGGAAGAATATCAGGAGAAAAAATTGATCAGCATAGGTGGTTTATAAATTCTTTTCTTTGTTGATCTTGCTACACATAAAATTCTGATCTTTAACCTGAATGCACGACTACGGATTATTAACCTTACTCCCTGTTTTATTAGTGATCGTTCTTGCGACCATCACTCGATCCTCTTTCGAGCCGTTAGTCATCGGTATTCTTGTTGGGTGCGTGATTGCTCATCGCGAGAATTTTTTAACAAAATTCATTGAACACCTCACCAACGCACTCACCGACAAAAGCAGTGGTTGGGTGATTTTGGTTTGCATGTTGTATGGATCGTTGATCACCATGATGATCCGCGGAGGGGGAACAATTGCGTTTAGCAATTTTCTTTTGCGCTTTGTTCACAACCGAAGGACAGCACTATTGGCCACTTGGATTTTAGGGCTTTTGATTTTTGTTGACGACTACTTGCATTCCCTTGCAGTAGGTGCGGCCATGAAAAAAATCACGGATCGTTATTTAATTTCTCGTGAGTTGCTGGCCTACATCGTGCATGCGACTTCCGCACCATTGTGTATTCTTTTACCGATCTCCACCTGGTCGATATTCATCAGCGGTATCCTTGTAAAAAATAAAATTGCTGAACCGGGTCATGGCATGCAAGCATACCTGCACGCGATGCCGTATATGGTTTTTGGTTTTGTGGGGATTGCGCTCGTATTCTTCGTGGCGATGGGATGGTTCCCCATCATTGGTAAAATGAAACAAGCGGAACTGCGTGCGGCCACCGGAGTTACGATTCCCCCCGATCCAGGAAAGATGGTTGAGCCCGCGGATAAAGACATGGAACTTCATTCAAAATCCAAACTCAGTTATTTTGTGTTGCCCTTAGTCGTTCTTTTAACCACCACAATTTACTTCGACTTCGATGCGTTGAAGGGAGCGCTCATCGCCAACTTCTTTACATTCTTTTATTTGTTCCTCGATCGCGCGATGACCTTGCGCCATCTTTCTGATTCGATCCTCAAAGGATTCAATACCATTTTGTTTCCAATCATTCTGGTGATCCTTGCCTTTGCATTAAAATTAGTGAACGATGATTTGAACCTGGTGCCTTATGTGATCTCGCATGTAGAGCCGTATATGAACAAAGCATTGTTTCCTGCGATTGCATTCCTTACGCTGGCAACCATTGCATTTTTATCAGGCGCTTCGTGGGACCTCTACGTGATCGCCATCCCGCTCATCATTCCATTAGCGCAAAGTTTAGGAGCGAATGTCTGGGTGGCGATCAGCGTAGTGACTTGTGCCGGAGCGTTCGGTTCGAACACTGGGTTCTTCAGCGACTCCACAATATTATCTGCCTCTTCCACCGAATGCCCTACCATGGTGCATGCGCTAACACAATTGCCTTATTCACTAATCGCATTGGGCGGTTCAGTCATTGTGTATTTGATCATCGGTGTGATGATGAGTTAGATCCATCGGATAGGTTGTTTCAAAGCGTGCGACACAACAGCAGCAAGACCACGAAGATCTACACACACATAACAAGCAAAGCCTTGAGCGGCATAAAAAGCCCGCTCGACACTTAATTTTATTTTTAGCAGTGTATCCCGCCTCGGGCTACGTTGTGATGAAACTAAGTCACGATGCTGCTATTTTGCAACTACGTTGTCATAGTCGTAGTCCGCTTTAACCATTGCTAACAATCCCTTAGCCTTTCTCAAAAAAAATTCGCTAATTCGTGAATGCCTAAACCAATCCCCATGAAAAAGCTCTGCCTGTCCATTCTCTGTTTAATGTTTGTTTTTCTTCCGTTGATCGCGCAAAAGAAAGCCGACAAGAATATCGATCAATCAAAATTTGATTCCGAAAAATACAAAGGCCTCAAGTGGCGCAACATTGGCCCTGGCCGCGGTGGGCGCGCGAATGCCATTGCCGGTCATCCGCTGAATGACAACATCTATTACGTTGGTTACACAGGTGGAGGCGTGTGGATGACTGAGAATGCCGGGATCTCATGGAAAAATATTTCAGATGGCTTTTTCAAAGTTGGATCGATTGGCGAAATAGCCGTGAGCACTGCCGACCCTAATGTAATTTATGTGGGCACGGGTGAACATGCCGTGCGTGGTGTGATGACTTCCTTTGGCGATGGCGTTTATAAATCGACCGATGGCGGCAAGACCTGGAAAAATATCGGTCTCGAAAAATCGCGCCACATTTCAGACATCGCCATTCATCCTTCCAATCCTGATATCGTGTGGGTAGCTGCGCAAGGACCGGTTCATGGTGCAGGTGCTGATCGTGGAATTTTCAAATCGATAGACGGTGGCGCAACATGGAAAAAAGTTTTGTATGTGGATGAAACCACCGGGGCCAGCAGCTTGAGCTTAGATGCAAACAACCCGCGCATTCTTTATGCAGCCATGTGGCAACACAGGCGATACCCATGGAAAGTAGAAAGTGGTCCAAATTCATCGATGTGGAAATCCACCGATGGCGGTGAAACATGGAATAAAATAAATGAAGGGTTGCCCAAAGAGATGGGTAAAATCGGGGTGAGTGTTTCACGGGCAAATTCAAATAAAGTCTATGCGATTGTAGAGGCCGAAAAATCGAAAGCAGGTTTGTATCGTTCGGATGACGGAGGAAAAAAATGGGTGCTTCAAACCAACGATCAAAACATCACTTCCAGAAGCTGGTACTACATGGAAGTTTTTGCTGACCCTGTGGATGAAAATATCGTTTACGTTTTGAATTCCCCGGCCGCTCGTTCAATCGATGGTGGCAAGACTTTTCAAAACATTTCAATTGCTCACATCGATACGCATGATTTTTGGATCAATCCAAAGAACAATCGCAACATGGCCATTGCCGATGATGGAGGGGCAGAAATTTCTTTTGACAATGGAAAGTCATGGTCTAATTTAAACAATCAACCTACGGCACAGTTCTATCGCGTTAATGTGGACAATCGTTTTCCGTATTGGGTATATAGTGGCCAGCAAGACAACACTTCAGTAATGATTGCCAGCCGAACGAATGGAATGGGAATCACTTTTAAAGATTGGCTCATCGGCCCCGGTTGTGAGAGTGCGTACATCGCTTTTGATGACCCCAGCAATCCACGGCTCTTTTATGGTGGATGTTATCAGGGATTGATTGATGTGCTCGATCTTCGTACGAATGAAACGAAAAACTTACAGGAATATCCGGCAACCAATTTGGCCTACAAGCCAAAGGACATGAAGTATCGTTTTAATTGGAATGCACCGCTGATCAATTCGCCTCATGATCCAAAAATTCTTTATCACGCAGGCAATGTTCTCTTTCGCTCTGCCGATGGTGGAATGAAGTGGGATGTTATCAGTCCTGATTTAACACGCAACGATACCACAAAACAAAATTATTCCGGTGGCCCGATCACGAACGAAGGAGCGGGAGGAGAAAATTATAATACTATTTATTACGTGAATGAATCTTCACTTGAGAAAGGAGTAATTTATACAGGAAGTGATTGCGGCCTGGTAAATCTTACGAAAGATGGAGGTAAAACGTGGAGCAACATAACTCCAAAAGATCTTCCTGAAGCAATGATTCACTCAATCGAAGTGTCCCCTCATGACAAAGGCACGGTTTATATTTCTGCCTCCCGCTATAAATTCAACGACTTCAGCAACATGGCTTATAAGTCAACAGACTATGGCAAGACTTGGGTGAAGCTGAGCAACGGAATTGATACCGATGATTTTATCAAAGTTATTCGCGAAGATAAAAAAGTAAAAGACCTTTTATACGCGGGTGCGGAAAGAGGATTTTATGTTTCTTACAATGGAGGTACAAACTGGAACAAGCTTCAGCTTAATCTGCCGGTAGTTCCTGTTACCGATTTAATTATCAAAGACAATGATCTGGTTGCCTCTACGGCAGGCCGTGCATTTTGGATTTTGGATGATGTAGGAGTCATTCAGCAATCGAAAGGAGAATTTTCTTCCAGTTTAAAATTGTATGAGCCTAAACCAACGGTGCGCCTCACAAGTTTTGCGCCTTCGTGGATGGAAGTTCCGGCTGGCACCGGACAAAATCCGATGAACGGTGTTATTTTTTCTTACTATCTGAAAGAGAAAGCGGACACTGTTAAATTTACTTTAGAAATTTTAGAAATGAATGGCACCGTACTTAGGAAGTACACCAACAAGAAAGATGAAAATGCAAAACCGGGAAACATTCCTCCGCAGATTCTTCCTTCAGAAGCGGGCATGAACCGATTTGGTTGGGATTATCGCAACGATGCCCTGCCCGATTTGACCGGATCATTTATTTATGGCAATATGGAAGGGCATCGCGTTGCGCCCGGGCATTACAAGGCTCGGATTAAATTCAAAAATGAAATCTCAGAAACAGAATTTGATCTTATTGCTGATCCGCGTTTGCAAGTTTCGCCCGAAGATTGGAAAGCACAGCAGCAATTGTTGATGCAAATGGAACAGTCGGTGAAAGACATGCACCACTCCATCACCAACATGCGCAAAGTGAAAAAGCAAATCGAAGGCTACAACGAGGTGTTGAAAAATGACTCCAACGCAAAAGAGTTGATCAATACAGGAAATGACATCATTAAGAAAATCGATAAGTGGGAATCCAATTTGATTGAAACACGGTCAAAGAATTTCCAAGATGCGATTAATTTTAGAAACCGTCTCAACGCAGAATTTTTGCAAGTACGCAGCGCGGTCGATGCGCATGACCCGCGCATCACGCAAGGAGTAAAAGATCGCCTCCACGATGTGCAGGCCGATTGGGAAAAATCAAAAAAGGAAATGAGCACCGTGATCCAAACAGACATCAAGCATTACAACCAGCTATTCAAAGAAAAAAATATTCCAGCTGTAACCACTCCGGATAAGGATGCCATAATTAACAATTGAGCTTACATAAAACCAATAATTGGCGTCATTGCGAGGAACGAAGCAATCCCCAAGACCTGCCCGTGGTCGGGTGTTGTCACCGACCATTTTGGTTGGGTTGTTGGCAACACCAACCTTGGGGAAACTCTTCATGCTGAGATTTAAAATGGTGACCTCATTGCTGACACCGAAAACTCGGGATGCTATTTTGTTAAGATATTTATTTTTAAATATGACGATAATAAATCTTCTCCTGACCAATAACTTTCTCTATTTCATAAATCACAATACTTATTTCTCTGCGCCCTTCAAAATTAGAAAACTATAAATTTGGTTTTCTTACTCTCATGTTGAGATTTAGGATTGTTGGGTCGACCAGTAGTTGTTGAGACAGACATATCAAATTTTGAAAGATGAAGGCCGGCAACTTTTGATTTACTATTAAAAAGTGGTGGCTTTACATAAAAAAGCCTTGCGTTAAGGCGATTCTGCGCGAAAGAAACAGTTGCTAAAAATAATAATACTGAGGCTAAAAAACATAGTTTAAGTTTCACTGTTGTTATTTTGGTTTTAATTGAATCAACAAAGGAAGTAACGAAGCCTGACGGAAGACGTTACTCAAACCCTTTCAAGTCATTCTCCAATCTTTTCTTATCGCTCCAAAAATTCCTGCTGTACACTCTTAGGTTTGGCCAGTTTTTATTTTTCAATAATTGTGGCAACAAGGCATGTGGTGCTTTTGCAGAAAGCGATTCGTAATAAAAATTGTCGTCTGTGAAGATGGCACCTATAAATTTTTTACCCAGTTGCACCGCCAGATCATAAAACGGAAAGGCGTTTTCTTTTAATTCAACTTCTGTATTACTTGCCGAGTGCGCAATTCGTTTTTTAAGATGAACGGATTCTGAATATTTTTTCTCTTCAACAACATACGGCTGAAAATCTCCCACCGAAACCTGTCGGGCAAACAGCAAATACTCTTTCAGCAATTTGGGTCCAGCATTTTTTGTTTCGCCCACCTCCAATTGCTCAGGCCACAGACTGCTCACCACTATAATTTTTTCGCGAGCGCGGCTCACCGCCACGTTCAGTCGGTTTTCTCCACCATCGGCATTGAGGCTTCCAAACTGCACACTCATTTTTCCCTTTTCATCGGGCGCATAGCCGACCGAAAAAATAATAATGTCGCGTTCATCGCCTTGCACGTTTTCAATATTCTTGACAAAGAGTCGCTCGGGAATTGCCAATTGCACTTCTGCAAACTTCGCTTCCAAACAATCTCGCACCAACGATTGCTGTGTTGAATTGAAAGTAACTATTCCAATTTCTTTCAGTGGGGTGTCCGTTGCGATTTGCAAAACCAACGCTGCAATATGTTGTGCCTCTACTTCATTTGAATTATCTTCCCAAACACCTTCCACTTTATTGTAGGCGATGGCCGGCTGTTGTTTGTTTAGCTGATGAAAGTCTGGCAACAACTGAAGTCGGCCTTCATAAAAATGTTGATTTGAAAAATCAATCAACTCCAGCGACTGACTTCGGTAGTGACCATTTAGTTTCAATGTCATCAAATAGCGGCTCGTCAGTTCCAACAGCGAATCTACTTCGGCATCGGGATCTTCAAAATTTTCTTCCTGCCAGCGCGCCTGATAAAAATCTCCTGGCCGCAGTTGTTTGCTATCGCCTGCAATCACAGTTTGTTTGCCACGATACAAAGCCGGGATACCCCGCTCGGCAAAGCACTGCGATGCTTCGTCAAAAATCACGAGGTCAAATATTTCGCGCATCTGAAAAATCGCACTCACCGACTCGGGCGAAGCCAACCAACACGGCAACAGTTTAAAAATTTCATCTTCAAACTCACCGATTACTTTTCGCAGTGGCCAGATTTTTTTCTTCTTCGTGGTTTGATGAAGTAAGTCGCGATAGCTCACTAAGTTGTTCAGCCGATTGAATTCTAACTCATCGGTCATGCGCTCGCGAGCGCGAAGCAAAAGAATTTCTGCGCTCAGGCTTTGTTTTATTTCAATTTGCTCTTGTAGTTCTTCCTCTATCAATTTCATCTTCCCCGAAGAAACCATCCTCAACTCGGGATATTTTGTTTCGATGTGATCGATCCAGGCCAAGCTCAAACTATTTATAAATAGTTGTTGCCAAGCTTGAGGCTCGCACAAGGTAGATTTTTCCTTTAATTTTGAAATCACCGAAAGTTCGACATCCGAAAGTTTTGTTTTCAGTTTGTCAAACTCGTAGAGTGAATCAAAATCGTTGGATAATAATTTTGACATTACCTCCGCCAGTTCTAAATCGCGCGAAAGTTTAGCGATCTGCACATCGGATAAATAAAGAGACCATTGATTTACTTTGGCTTTTACCTGTTCCAGCGATTGAATCAAGAACTGAATTTTATTTTTAAATTCAGTTTCCTTCAATTGCATTGGGTTTAATAAACTCTTTAACCCACGAATGGAATTAAATAACAATTTAGTTTTGATCGCCTCTTGCTGTTTGCCAAACCAATCCAAAAAAGTTTTTTTTGAAATAGTTTGTGGGATATTGAGCAGCCATTTTTTATTTCTAAGCTCGGAAAGATTATGTTCAAAGTTTAGTCGCTGATCTAATTTTTTTTCTAAGATATTCAGGCCTTCGCTATCACGTTTCAGTTGGTTGGCCGCCAGCGTGCGCGTGATGATCCCCTTGTCTTTCGAAAATAATTGCCAACGCAGCCAACTCCATATATTTTTGCGCGCTTTCCTGCTTTGATAAAGTGTTTTTTGAAAATGCCCGAGCAAGGCAGCGGGCACAGAAGCCTCTGGGCCTTCTTCGGCAAAGCAATCCATCATCACCCGCTCGATGTTAGAAAGCCAAAGTGCACTCGTCTCGTTGCTTTTTTCGGGCAACATTTTTTTGAAAATGAGAAACGATTCGCTCAGTGACAACGCAGTGGCAAGTGTTTTCAAGTCACCAATCCGCTCGCTTAGTTTCACTAACTGTTCCCAGTCGGGCGAAGCATTTAAAGCGCGCGTTACCGATTCATTTATTTCTTGATGAAAAGGAAATATTTCATAAATAGCGTTTTTTATTATCGGAAGATCGCTAATGAAAAAACTGGTGAACGATTTTCGATCGATCCACGGATGATTCTCCGTTTCAAACTGACCAGCATAGGTGGCGTATTGTTTGAGCAACCGAATAAAATTTTCAATATGATCAAACCTAAACGAGCCATACTCTTGTTTTAAAACAACGAACAAATCTTCTTGGCTGCATTGCAAGTAAAGTTCTTTCACGCTGCGCCCGCATTCTTGTTCATCAAAAAGCGAATGACGAAAATGCTCCAACTCTTCGGTGATATGATCAATTCTTTTGCTTACATGTAAAAATTTTCGGTCGATCTGAATGGCATCGAGGCTAATGTTTTTTGTTTTGTACTCATCGGTTCGATTGATCTGATTTTCTATTTTTTTAAAAATATCCTTTCGGTCATTTTTAAAATCGTGAACCAAGCCAAGAAAATTTTCAAGGTTCTTTTCTTTGAGCCGAGCATACACCACATCCAACGCAGCGCGTTTCTGGCAAACCACCAACACCCGTTTTCCATTGGCTATCGAGTCGCTGACCAAGTTGCCGATGAGTTGCGACTTGCCCGTGCCGGGCGGCCCCTGCACTACTACCGAGTAACCCAGTTTGGAAGCTTTGATTGCATTCTCTTGCCAAATATCGGATGGAAAAACAGTGTACACCTTTTCCTCTTTCACCAGCGAAATAAAATTTTCTGTTTTGATTTCGCGCAGAGCGGGTTGATGTTTAGCAAAAAAATCTTCTAGGTCTTGAAAAGAATTTTCCTCCATCAATTGAACGTAGTCGGGCACTAACGATGAGCCTGCTTGCGGAAAAATTCCCAATACTGCCTCTGGAAACAATTTTAATTGGCCCGCGAAATGTGTTTCTTCAAATTCTTGCTTACTATATTTCGCAAATGCGCTCAACTCATCTTGGTAATTGTCGCGGTTAAAGTTGACCTCCACAGAACTCCGTTGCAGTATATTATAGAGTGCGGTTCGAAAGCTTGTGCTGTCGGTATTGACCTCTTCAAAGGTTTCGTTCAGAAGATTTTCGTCTGCCCCTGTTTTATTATAAAAGGAGTAAGCCAGCAAAAAAGATTTATTAAAAAAAATCTCTCCATCAGCCCTAAACTGCAACCACCAATGGTTCTTGTCAACGGTCAATTGCACTGGAAAAAAAAGCAACGGGCAACGAACCACCGTGCTATCAGAAAATTTTCCGCGCACAAACGGCCAGCCTACATGCAGATCGCGCGAACCGCGCTCTTCAAAAATAAATTGATCGTGACGAAAAAGTTTTTTTAGGACACTGCTTGTTTTGTTTGCCATCTCCATTCGTGCATCGGCCACGGGGCAAATTATTTTTTTTTCTTTAGCGATGAGCGCCTCAATTATCGCAAATGATTTTTCGCCATTTAAAAAACTCAGGCTTTGCAGGTCGATGAACTGATCGGAAGTTTTTAAAAGGACAAGTGAGCGATTGCTCCCACTGAGATTGGTGAGCCTTCTTAAAAATGTGGAAAGAAGTTTTTTAGTTGTTGCGGTCTTTTCCACGTCATGGATTTATAGAAAGGTAAGGTTTTATTTTTTGAAACTTGGACTCATCCATCAGTGCTATTTTCTTCACGTCTTCTACCGATTGAAACGTGCCATGTTGAAACCGATAAGCGGTTATGGCTTTTGCTATTTTAAATTTGATATAAGGGTGCGCTGCAAGCTCTTGTTCGCTGGCCACATTGATATTAATAAGTTTAGGTTGAAAATTTTCTTCGATAAAAGATTTTTTCTTCAACTCAATAATCACCGTAGAGTCTAACCGATAAATTTCTTTTAGCTGAGCATACGAAACAAATCCGCCCAACTTGCCGCGATAAGTAACAATCCGTTCAGAAAGATTCGAGCCGATACCATAAATTTTTATGAGTTGAGTGGTGTCGGCTGAGTTCAAATCAAATTTTGCTAAGATTATTTTTTCTTTTGGTTCAAATTTTCTAACAACATTCTCTTTCAAGGGTTCCGTTGGAAGTTCAATGAAAGGAATCAGCCCTTGATAAAGGACAGAATCCATTCCATAAATTTTCATCAGGTCTTTTCGTTGTACAAACTTTCCGCCCTTCAAACGGTAATTGACAATTCGACTTGCCAGCGAAGTATTAAAACCCAGTTCCATCAACTCTTCTTTTGAAACACGATTTGGGTCAAAAGAAAATAATTTTTTTTTGGTGGTTCTGTAGATCACGCTGTCTTGCTCGTCCCATTTCCAGGTCGCAATAAGGCTGTCGAGTTCTTTTTTCTCTTTTAAAAAATCCTGTGGTTGACGAACGAACCAGAATTGGTAAGCGGGCTCTGAAAAAATGAGCAGCACCATCAACGGGAGCAGGATCAGAAAAGCGTTGGTTTCCGTTCGCGAAAAGCCGAAGTAGTTTCGAATCCAAGTTTGGAGACGCTGCATTTTTTTAACAATTATAAATCACAAAATAAACATCTTGTTTTGCGCCAGGCACCCACTCAACTGGCGATACACCCTTTTAATATTGTCTATTGAATGATCGTTGTCAAGTGCTTTCATTATTCGTTCTGCCAGTGTGCCTTCACTTAAGATAATGTCGAGCTCGGGTTTCTCCCAATACGCTAACGATGGCGTGAAAGAAACCAATCGTTGAAAAATTTTTCTCCAAAGCTCCGAGGCCGAGACGGGCGCATCGACTCCAAAAATTTTAAGGTAGGGTTCGCTGTCAATCATCGTCTTCTGCCCGTGCTTAACACATGCATCAAAAATCGGCACGAGCATATCAGTTTTTATTTTCACTTGGTCGCCCCTGTCGATAAATTTTTCGTTGACCAACGCCTTGAGCAACTCAATAATCAACGTGATGATCGCCATGTCTGCGGCCGGGCACTCTTGAATGTCCATGATGCGAATCTCAATAGAGCCGCGATCGAAGCGGGGTATGGCTCCGCGTGAGTTCACCCAAATCGGATCTAAAATGTTTTCAGGGTCGAATGGCGCGATGTCTGTTTTTATTTTTTCATAAATCGTGTTGTGGTAATTTCGCTTAGAAAAAACTCCTTCCGGAATGACACGGCCTGTGATCGATGGAATCAGTGCTTGGTTCGTTTTGTAAAACTCCAACCGCGTATCCAATTTTCCAGTAACCTTCCCATCAAGCAGGGGCGAGCTCGCACACAATGCCGGAAGAATGGGCAGCACGATCCTTACCGCTGCGTGTAGCTTGGCGAATTCTTCATCGTCATAAAACGGCAAATTCAAATGCGTGCTTTGCAAATTGCTCCACCCATGACCTTTGCAGTTGAAGATGCGATCATAGATTTCATACACCTCATTGCTATCGTGTGGCCAAAGTTTAGTTTCATTATTTGGATCCATCAGCGGATGCGCTGCGGTAGGCATAAGCATCACGTTCGATTTTTCAAGAATCGTGTTGATTCTTTTCACATTGTCGGCAAAGGCATTTTCAAGTGCGCTAAAATTCAGTTCGGGTTTTGAGGATTTCAATTCGATCACATGCAGCACCAATTCATTGCTCCAGGTGACGATGCCATTCTCAAAATTGCTGCCGTACTTGCCCAACTCGTGCTTGAGCAATTCATCGGTGATGGGTTTCACGGCCAGCGTATCCTTGTCCACCAGCATGTACTCCAGTTCGATTCCGAATGCCTGAAACAAATGCAGGCGCGATGTGTTGCTCATTTCTCCGCTTTGATTTTAGCTAAAAAAACTTCCATGATGATCTCGTACAATTTGTCTTTTAAAATCTTGTCTTCCGTGCCCGCATCAATGTTGGGATTGTCGTTGATCTCGATCACATAAAATTTTCCTTCCACCTCTTTCATGTCCACCCCGTACAAGCTGGTGCCGATCAGCGCAGTGGCTTTCAATGCTGTCTTCAGCAAGCCCGAAGGTGCTTGATCTACGGGGATGGATTCCACATCGCCCTCGCGCGACTTTTCTTTGTTAGCGGCCCAGTTCACAATCTGCCAGTGCTTGGTGGCCATAAAATATTTGCAAACATAAATCACCTGGCTGTCGATCACGCCCACGCGCCAGTCGAATGGCGTAGGCAAAAATTCTTGCGCGATCAACAAGTCCGATTTTTCGAACATGGTAGCGCGTACTTTTTTAAATTCTTCTTTCGAATGAATCTTAAAAACTCCTTTCGAAAAAGCACCATCGGGCTGCTTGAGGATAAACGGGAACGCCATCTTCGAGCCAAGCGTGTCGCAGTTCTCTTCGGAGATCACCACCGATTTTGGTGTGAGAATTTTATGCGAGATCAGCAGCTCATGCAAATACACTTTGTTGGTGCACTTCAAAATCGAATCGGGGTCATCGATCACGGCAAGCCCCAGCGATTGCGCTTTTTTTGCAAACCGAAATGTGTGGTGGTTTACGTTGGTGGTCTCACGGATGAACAGTGCATCGTATTGAATCAACTTGTCAATATCATTTTTGGTGATGAACTCGGCATTAAAGCCTGCCTCCATCGCAGCTTTGTAAAAGCGTTTTAGCGCACGGTCGTCCGAGGGCGGGTTGGGGTCATCGGGGTTGGTAAGGATCGCCAAGTCATATTTCTTTTTGTCGGGCTTGTAGTCGCGCTTGCGCAAAAAATATTTTTCCAACGAGGCCACCAGCAACGACTTGTCAATCTCTGGCACTTCGTTCAAGTTGATGGGGCGAATGTTTTGCAACACCCATTTTGTTTTTTTTGAAAACACCGCGCGCAAGGAGGGGGCTTGCACCATCTGAAAAAGTTGCTGTGCCAACCGGTTTAAGTTTTCTGATTGTGTGATGCCGAAATAAATATTGAACTCCACGCGATCATACGGTTCGTTCTTAAACGTATTTTGGATCAACAGATCAAAGTCGAGCGAGTCATCGCGCAAGATGGAAGGGAAACGCAAATCTTGAATGGTGGAAACTTCGGGCAGCACTTTGTGGCCGCGCGCCTCGGCCAGCAATGAAACATAATAGCCTTCGCTTTGGTATTGGTACGACTTGCATAAGTTCAGCACTTTCACGTTTTTCCTCTCTTGATAAAGCTCGCCCGAAATGTATTCGTCTGCCGACACCACCTCCACATCTTCAATGCGAAAATTCCACGTCTCCGGTTTTTCTACGATGATTAGTTTGGGCATACTTTAATTGATTAATCAATGGCCAATAAAACAATTAGCCAATTTAGAGTTTGTAATTTGTTTTTTTTGACATCGGCTAATCGGCACATTTGAAATAATCGGCTAATTATTTTTTGGGTTCAATCACCAGCAAGTTTGCATCATAGGTTACAATCCCCAACATGATACTGTTGATGAGCCGGTCAAAATTCACACTATAATATTGACTCTTCAGCGGGTTGGGGTTCATCGGGTCGGCAAGGTACACCGTGTTGGTGGCCTCGTCAAATCCGTTGATGATCACAAAGTGGCCCACGGGTTCTCCGCGGATGCTGTCAAATTTATTGTTGGCCGGGATTTCGCGTTGCGTCCCGTAAAGGTACGTGGCACTCAAGCCGGTGAGTATCGGCACAGACTGCTTCAAATATTTTTTGATGAGCGATTCGTCCAGTTCGGTCTGCAGAATTTTTCCGCCCGCCTCCAAAAATTTAATGTACGCCTTCGAAGCCACTTGTAGCCGTTTGCTTCGGAATTTGTAACGCATCTGCCTTCTCAGATTCTCCGCCATCTTCTTTGACGAAAGCGAAAACCACGAAGGATCAAAAATGGTCAAGTTGTAGGTGTAGATGTGCGCACTGTAGCCGCGCTGCAGCGCGTGGTTGCCGAGCATCACCGCCAGCGTGCCGCCTGTTTTCAAACTCTTCACTTCGTTGATCGCCTCTTTCAAGGTAATCTCATCGTGGTAGTATTGATACAAGGCATGCAGACAAGTTGGGCCACAGGTGATGTCGTCTGGCTGAGCCTTAATATCGAAGTTGAGAAAGAGGGCGTGACGATTGGACATATTTTTTTTAGCGCAGTAATTATTTAACCTATTTGGCTTCGCCCACCGAAGCTTTTAGCGAAGGAGGGCGGCCTCGCCCGAAGCGTGCGAACGGGCTATTCCTGCCTGCGCGTAGCCGCTTCGGCAAAGGCAGGCGCTACAAGTCCGTCAACTCACAAGCCCGCACTCTTCGGGCTTTCCGCTTCTATCCCTGGCCGAGGCACGATCCAATCTTTTCTCACCCTCGCCTGCCAAAGCTTCTGCGAAGTCAAATTTAAAATTAAAATCCGATTATCATGGGCACTCAAGTGGCCTCGTAACTTTATCCACTTCATTTAAATTAAGGACATTGCTAATAACCCTGTCGGGTTGAGCCTGTCGAAACCTATTTATTTTTTTTTAGCTCAGTCTGACATTGCATTAAAAAGTTTTTAGAGCTGATTAGCCGTCTGACCGCTTGGAGCGGTAAGACGGCTTTGATCTACTTCCGAGTCGCCCTGCCACTCAAGTGACACACGACTTTATTAAGGACACCTCTAAAAACTCCTTGTACCCTTCTCTTCTGGAGAAGGGTGAAGGGTTGAGGTAATAAAAGATAGGTTTTTAGAGATCCCCTTAAATTAAAAACCACGCATAAAAAATCATATTGCCGAAATATTATTCCAGCTAAAAGTGTGCATCTTCACATAATAAATCCCAACTAAAAATCGTAAATCATAAATTGTAAATCATTATGAAACACTTTAGAAACCAAACGTCATCGCGAGTACCAAGGCAGGAAGGTGAAGGGGACGAAGCGATCTACAACAATAAAGATTGCTTCGCGCCAACACACAAGCCCTGCGCAGGTGCTCGCAAAGACGGGTTACGATTTGAGTTAAGCGCATCGATGAAATACATATTTGTTTTTTGCCTGTCCATTTTACTCTGCACAAAAAGTTTTGGCTGGGGCGTCACTGGGCACCGTGCCGTAGGCCTCGTGGCCGAAAAACATCTTTCCGCGAAAGCGAAAAAAAATATTTCCAAAATCTTAGGCAGGCAGTCGCTGGCCGAGGTGAGCACGTGGATGGACGAAATCCGCTCAGACTCTACTTACAATTACACTTCGGATTGGCACTGGGTGACGATTGAAACCGGGAAGACCTACGATCAATCAGTAAAAAACCCGAAGGGCGATGTGATCGCCACGATAGAAAAAATTATTTCCGAATTAAAAAAACACACGCTCGACAAAAAAACAGAACTCGAATATTTGAAGATGCTTGTTCATTTGATCGGGGACATTCACCAACCCTTGCACGTGGGCTGCTGCGATGACAAGGGCGGCAACAACGTGAAAGTAAAATGGTTTCGCTCAGAAACTAATTTACACCGTGTGTGGGACAGCGACATGATTGACGACAGTAAACTTAGTTACTCAGAGTTGGCTGGGTTTCTTGGCAAGCCCGAGCAAGCTGCGGTGGTGGCGATGCAAAAAAAATCGGTGCGCGAGTGGGCCGATGAGTCGATGGCCTGCCGCAAGCAAGTGTACGACATTGGCGATGGCAGCCTCAGCTATAAATATCCATACAAAAATTTCTCCCTCGCCAAGCAGCGCATGATGCAAGCGGGGATTCGCTTAGCAGGAATACTCAATCAGATTTATGGGAAGTGATGCTGGATACAGGCTTCCCGTGGTTCTTAGTTAGCGCGCGATTGCATCGTGTGCTGATAGCGATGGCAGCAAGGCTAAACGACCGCACAACCCGACCCTTGTAAATAAATAACATAGCATGACAAAGAATAGAATGAATCCTAAGGTTGGTTTTTATTTTAGTAAAGCAAAAAAGTGGCAGGAAGAATTGGAGAAATTGAGAAAGATCATTCTTGACTGTGGGCTTACCGAAGAATTGAAGTGGGGTGTCCCTTCTTACACATTTCAGGAAAGTAACATCGTTTTAATACATGTGTTTAAAGAATACTGTGCGCTTTTGTTTTTCAAAGGCGCCTTGTTAAATGATGCCAATGGGATCCTAATCCAACAAACGAAGAATGTGCAGGCGGCACGCCAGGTTCGGTTCACCAGTGTTCGGGAAATTGTTGAGATGAAACCCATCTTGAAAGCCTATATTGATGAAGCCATTGAAGTGGAGAAAGCCGGTTTGAAGGTGAATTTTAAGAAGGCTTCAGAATTCTTAATCCCTGAAGAATTTCAAAATAAATTAGATAAAATCCATGCCTTGAAAGCCGCTTTTGATGCATTGACACCGGGACGGCAAAGAGCATACATTCTTTATTTTTCTGCACCCAAACAATCCAAAACACGGGAGTCAAGAGTTGAAAAATGTATGCAGCAAATTCTCAATGGTAAAGGATTAAATGATTAGATATCTCAATATCGCTTCAATAAAAATACAGTATCCTTCCCAGCAGTGAGGCACGGTGCATAACAAAAGGTTTGCGCCACGCGGGGGACTGTGCGGCTATGAAAATTATGTTCTTATATTTATCTCGTGCCGTGGGACGGGGCGTGGGTCTTTACTTCCCGCCCTGGTGCAAGCACAGCCGTTGGCTGCAACCGTTCGAGCAGGCAGATTGACGACACATTAAAATAAAAGTATGCTGACAGACATTAATCCGAAGTTGCCTATGCGCGACAAAATTACGAC
Source organism: Bacteroidota bacterium (assembly GCA_043780615.1). Classification (GTDB taxonomy): domain Bacteria; phylum Bacteroidota; class Bacteroidia; order Cytophagales; family Cyclobacteriaceae; genus ELB16-189. The sequence continues at coordinate 63,831 of JAYWDN010000080.1, forward strand.
CAAAGACTTTTACCTGAACAAATTAGGTTTTCAAGAATATGGAAGTGACGATTTTGATGGATATTTAATGTTGAAAAAAGACAACATACAAATTCACTTTTTTGAATTTAAAAAACTTGAGCCAAAGGAAAACTATGGACAAGTTTATATCCGAACAGACAACATTGACAACTTTTATCAATCGCTCGTGGACAAAAAAGTAGGCATACATCCTGCAGGACATTTGCAAATAAAATCCTGGGGACAGAAGGAATTTTCAATGCTTGACCCCGACAATAATTTACTAACCTTTGGACAAAGTGTTTAACCAGGGATCATAAAGAAAGAAACGGCAGCAGCCAACATTGTGTTTATGCCAGCTGCTGGTGAAGTGTAAATTTGTAGTTTAGTTTTTCAAATAACGTTTGGTTTCGTGGGACAGTGAAGCGCTTCTCATTCCCGCCACTGCTTATGCACCAACGTTGTGCGTCATGCTTTTGGCGACATCTGAACTTCAAACTGGCTGAAAGAAATTAACTTAAACAAACTAAAAAATGACAATATTGAAAAAGACAATTATACTTTTAAAACTCATTCCAATTCTGGTTGCAATTATTTGCTTCGACAGTTGTCGGCAGCAACATAAACTTCCAATAGGCGAAGGATTTATTAATGTTGACGGAGGCAAAGTTTGGTATCGGGTAACAGGAAGTGGTAATAAAATACCAATTCTTGTATTACATGGAGGGCCTGGTGTTCCAAGCTATTATTTGAAACCATTGGATTCTTTAGGCAAAGACCGTCAGATTATTTTCTACGACCAGTTGGGCTGTGGTAAATCCGACCGAAGTAGTGACACAACTTTAATGACCACTGAACATTATGTTGCTGAAATAGGACAAGTAATCAAGGCTCTTGGCTTGAAAGAATTTTATCTTTTTGGACAATCATGG
>JAYWDN010000081.1:0-31158 GCA_043780615.1 Bacteroidota bacterium
CTGCTGTTGCATCTGCTATCGTAATGTCACTTAGATTGACATAAGCCCCGCCCACACAAAGATTATTTTGAGGAGATGCTGGAATTACCGTTTGAGAAAAACCCACGAAAGTAAAAAGCAGAGCGCTTGCCAATAAGCTAAACCGAAGCAATCTTCTAAAAGGAGCAAAAGGCATAGGTGGGGTAGAGTCTAACAAATTGTAAATATTTCTGTTGTTATAAAAGTAACCTTTTGGTTATTATCCGTTTCAATTGGTCAGTTTTCCTTGTGCATTTAGTTTCATCAAAACAATTTTAAATTGCTCGGGTGGGTTTCCCAGGTTCATCGTGCCCAGCACCATGATGTGGCCATCGGGCAGCTCGGCCACCGCAGCGGCAGTATCTTCGCCATCGCCACCAAACTGCACGGGGCTGCTCCACGCATCTTGCAATAAATTATCTATTTTGAATAACAGGATGTCGCTTTTCCCCTGCGATGCCTTATAGGTATTTGTGAGCACAAAAAAACCTGATGCCGTAGAGTAAGCAGTGGCAAACTGTGCCGCCCCAACACCCAAAGAACTTGAAGAATAACTGTACTGCACATCGCTTGGTGTAAACGATAAATCATCAAAACGAATCTTGTCCACCTTTACATTAAAGTTTTGATTTTGGCTTACCGATATTCCCGTAAGGAGATATCCGCCTTGAGAAGTTTTAATGGCATTCGTAATAAATTCATCGGTGCCGATGTCTGAAAATTCAGATAGCTGATCGGAGTTGCCCGTAAACACCCCGCTGTTTTTTCCTAATCGGAATGCCCAAAAATTATAGTCGGTGGAGTATGAATTATTATGGCCGAAAACGAAAATACTGTCTTTACTATTTTGGATCACCTTCACTGCCTTATCAACTTTTACAGGAGGCAAAATAGGAGCTACGTCTGTGATTTCTGTCCAAACCGGGTTCTTAATTAAATTTTTGTCCACCCGTAAATGCATTGCAGCAAACTGTAGGTTCTTGCCATTCACATTATCGGTGTAGCCCGCCACCATGAAACCACCATCGTTGAGTTGGGTTATCGAATTGGCAAATTCATTATAAGGATTGAGGGTGGTGGTAAAAAGTAATACGCTGTCCATTCTCGTTCCGTCCAATGCAAACCTTGTCAGCAACACATCCATATTGTTTGAATTTGAATTTAACTTATTGGCCACCATGGCCAGCTTGCCATCTGCGGTGAGCAAAAAATCTTTGGCCTCCATTTCCACATCGCCAAATGTTTTGGCCCACAGCAATTGACCCAGTGCATTGGCTTTTGCCAAATACACTTTCCGGTTTGTTCCTAGCGTTTCTCTAGAGTTGCCCAAAATAAAAAAAGTGCCATCGGTGTTCACAATCAGGTCAACAGCTTGCTGGTCGCCATCGTCACCAAAATATTTTAGGAAATAATTTTTTCCAGGCTGCTCAATGTTCGATGCCGTATCGCAAGCAAATAAGCCGATTAAAAAAATATAGAATAATAAGTGCTTCATCATTTCACTCTTTTTCTAAACCCCAACTTCTGCAACAGCCCGGTGACCGCTTTTTTCTTTTTGCGGGGATTGTACAATGGCTTCACGTACCCCACCGAAATTGAAAGATTGTCTAACCTGAAAAAGTCAGACGCATAGCCATAATATTTTGAAACCAGCGGGTCGAATTGGCCATTGGAAGTGGTGTATGGATTTTGTGCCAGATTGGTAAGCCCAGCCATGTAGCGCACATCTACATACACGAAGTTTTTTCCAATCTTATATTTTGCTCCACCACCAAGTACAAGAGATCGATTAAACAAATTCCTTTTGAAGTTAATACGCTCATCAGGGCCTTGTGAAACCCTTTGTGTACCAGGGCCTGGTGAGTTGAAATCCACTTGATCAAACGACAACTTCGAGCCCAACAGAAAATTTGCGGCAAGGCCCGCATAAGCGAAAGGCCTGATCTTGCCCGAGTCGACCGAATACTTTACATACAATGGAACGTCAATCCAATCTTGTTTTTCAGCGAAGATAAGTTGAGAACTGTTATCCTTTCCTGTTGACTTAAATATTTTCCTTGCGTAGCCGACACCAAGGCCAATGCTCCACCGGTCGTTGATATTCCACTCCAACCCAGTCCCCACCTGATAGCCGATGATCAAAGTTTTGCTGTTTGATAGCGGTGAACTGTTGGTGTTCAAATTGTATATCGAATGAACGAACGAAGAGTTAACCCCAATGCGAAACGTGGGTGTAAATATTGGAGTACTTGTGAATTTTTTGCTGAGATAATACACATCCACGGGGTCACGCACGGGGTTGGCCACGTATTCGGGGTCTGCATTCAATAATTGTAGGTAACTGTTTTCGGCCGCGATCGGGTCATCCAAAACCAAGTAAGCCTGCGTGAGCAAAAGGTAAGCGCGCACTTTCTGTTCTTTGGAAAAACCATTGTCGAGGCATTGCTTGAGCAGCGTGGGCAGTCCATAAAATCTACCCGCATCAAATTCTACAGAGGCCGCGTTCAAGGTCTGTTCACAGTCAATGTTTTGCGCTACGAGACAACTAACAGAAAGACTTGCGCATAAAAATACAACCAGTAGAATCCGCACCATCAGAAACTTTTTATAAGTAAACTCTTACAGGTCGATTCATAGCCGATTGTAGGCCCCACGTAGATTCCCCACTCTTCGGGGGTCATGTTCCTCGATAGCTTGGGGCAGATCTGATCGGCCAGCATTTTTGGGTCGGTGGGCCACACACGTACTTCGCCATCGTTGAAAGAAGCTAATAAATAATCAGACCCTTTAGAGAATGATATATCCCAAACGTACCCGTTGTTGTTGTCCATCACGATGGGCAAATCTTCCACATGATCTACCACCCACATTTGCACTTTGCGGTCAAGGCCAGCACTGGCCAACAAAAGTCCATCGGGGCTAAACTCTAAATCAGAAATGCCTGCTTTGTGCCCACTCAATTCTTTCTCAATTTTTTGCGAATCGATATTCAACAGTTTCACGGTTCCTTTCTTGTCGCCCACGATCTCCACACCGTAGGCAACCGTTGGCCGTGTCGGATGAAACGCAACCGACAATATCCGATTGGGGGCTTCGTCTTTCAGTTCTTTGTAAGAATAATCGCTGAGGTTGACCAAAATCAATTTTCCGGAAACGGATGCTGCTGCGAGAAACTTTCCATCGTTGCTAATGTCCATTGATTTAATATCAAACGGCAATGACAACACCTTTCTGCTTTCGCCTGTCACCTGGTTGGTAAGCCGGAGCGTGCGGTCGGTGGATGAAGAAATAAATCCTGAATTATCAGGGAGGAATTTTATGTCGGTCACCAACCCCAAATGTCCATTGACAATCAATGGTTTTTGACGAGCGTCTGTCAAATTAAAAACTTCCATGTAGCTGGAATCACTTCCATTCACCAAATATTTTTCGTCTTTGCTCAACGCCAACACCCGGTTGGGGAAGTTTTTCTCTCCTACAATCTTGTCTGCTTTTTGAGTGAGGTAGTCTCCCTGAAATATCCGCCCGTCATTTCCAGTGGTGAAGAAGGCCGCTGTTTTTTGCGATACCGCCAAGGCAAACATTTTGCTTTTAAAATTGCCCGGCATTTTTATTGAATTGTAGTTGGCCCCCGAAAGTTTGCCAAGGGCATAGTACAAGCCTGTGAAAACATAGGGGTCGTATTTTTTGCCGCCAAATTGGGCGTGGAACAAATACCCTTGCAAGGCCGTGCTTCCCGCCAACTCTTTGTCATCAATCCCCACTGATTTTGCCTCCAACGATTGCGCGATGGAAAGCATAAGGCGGGCGTTGTTCTCTTTAAAATTTCGATTGGCGCGATCCGATTCTTTTTGTGCCAAGTCGCGTGCTAAGCGGGCACTATCACGCTGCTGTCGCGCATCTTTAAAATTCACTTCCGCCAGCAACCTCAAACTATCCGCCTCTTTAAATTTTTCTCCCAACGCTCTGTTGGCTTGAGTGAGCTGATCGCGTTGCTTTTCAATTTCTGTTTGCTTCTTTTCAATTTCTATTGTCTTTTGCACCGCAAGGTTCTTTTGCGTGGTCGCATCTTTGCTCGCTTCCAAAGCATTTTTAGTTTGGATTTTTGCTTCCTCCAAGTTCTTATCTGCAGCAATCTTGTTGATCAACCCAAAAAGGAAAAAGGCAATCGCTACCAATAAAAACAGTGCCAATACAATGTTTGTGACCCGTGCTCTGCGCAGCATTCTGCGCTGCAGCATTTCTTGGTTTTTTAATTCGGCCTCGTAAGTGATGCGGCTGGTGTCGAGAAAAACGATAGCGCGCTCAAAAGCAATATCGTAACGCTGTGCCCAAGCACGCGTAGGTCGCTGTTTCTTCTGCCAGTTCAGTGCCAACTGTAGATCGGGCGGGCGCCACAAACTGGTGCGGCCAATTTGGTACATGGCGGCTGCATCCGACACCCGCTTGTACATGGTGGCCGATTCAAACTCTTCTCCCACCCACGCGGTCAGTCTTGACCAAATGCGCATCAAACTTTCGTGCGAAAGTTCAACGACTGTGTCGGTATTGAGCACCACGTTTGCATCGGGCATCAGAAAAGAACGACCTGGTTTTCTAAAATTATCGATGACATCAATCACCTCTTGCTCCTGAGCACCCGTCAACTCTGCCACTAAACCAACCTTGGCAGGCCTGCGCATGCCCTGGTTATCTTGGTTTCTTTCGGTGATTGTTTTAAAAAGTATTTCAGCAATTTCTTTTTGGCGCGTGTTCAGTTCTTCGTAGGCTTCGTTGGCGTGCAACGACAACGCTTGGCTGATTTTACCAATCGAATTATAATGCCGAATATCAAGCGGCTCGCCTGCGTCATGGTTGGTTACCCAATATTCCCACGTGCGCATCATGGCATGCTGAAGGATGGGCAATTGGTCTTGGTTGTCGCCAATGTCGCTGAGCAAGCGCTTCAACAAGCGTGAAGTGATCTTTCCCCCGTTGACTGTTACGGGTCCTTCGATGGCCATGCGTTTCTGCTCGCGGGTCATTTGGGGAACCAAATAATTGCTGGTGTTGACCATTTCGGTGAGGCCATGGAACAACGCGCAATCGCCAATGAAATCGGAGCGCATGCTCAGGGCCACGTACACTGGCACTTTTTTCTGATGCACCGCGGTGAGTATCAAATTCACGTAGGCCGTTGCTTCGTTCAGCGCCTCTTCGCTCCCACTATCCGAATATCTAAAGAGTTCCTCAAACTGGTCGAGCAGGAAGAACACATTTTCTTGTTGGTCTTTTTGAATGTAGCGGGCTATCTCCACCAAGCCGTCTGGTCCACTGCGCAGTACCGAGTTGATGATGGCGCGGTGAATGTGTTTGTCGCCTTCTTCGATTCGGTTGGATAGAATTAAATTGTTGAGGATGGATTCGGTAAGGTTTGCGATTGGCGAATTGCCGGGGCGCGCAGTAATAATTCCCCAGAAGGGGCCAGTCTGTGTCATAAACCCGCCATAGAGCATGGGCAAAACACCGCAATACATCAAGCTTGATTTACCGCTGCCCGAGTAGCCCATCACCGCTATGGAGCGATTGGCAGATAGCTTCAGCAATATATCGTCCACTTGCCCTTCGCGCCCAAAGAAGAGATAGCACTCTTCCATGGTGAAGGGGCGGAGGCCAGGAAATGGATTGAAGCCGATCCGTGCTTCTGAAATAGTGTTTTCAGGAGCCAGTTCATCCATCACGCCAACATGGACAGGTGAATTGAGCATCTATGTTTTATTACCAATTACAATCTTACACTGTCGAGAGAAAACCTGACAGGTTACACCAACCCTTAAAAAATCAAAGATAGAAATCTTGCCTAAGTTTAAAAAATGTTAAAATTTAAGGAAAATCAAATGAACTGCAAAAATTTGTCGGTCAATTTCACGTTGTCGGAGAGCAATTCGTAGAACTGGTCTTTGTTGATCTTCAATAACGTGGTCTCTTCTTTGGCCACTAATAGGTTGGAATTGGCGAAGCCGGGTGCTGAAAGCATCTCGCCCACAAAGTGGCCTTTTTGAAAATCGCGCACATATCGGCTCTGCTCATAATACTGCACTGAGCCGCTGAAAATGATAAAGAAGTCGTTGTTCAATCGTTCATCCACTGCCATGAATTCTTCTTTCTTCAATTTATGCTCTTTCGAAATATCGGCTAAGTAAGAAAGCGTCAAGCCCTGAATGCCATAGAATACACTGATGTTTTGGAAGAAGGCGGCCTTCTCGTAGAGCATCAACTTATTGTCGTAATGTACTTTTAGGATGGCGCGGTCGAGCCAGCGATGATGGTCTTCGTCCAATCGTTGAGAATTTATTTCATAAAGCTCGGGATCAATCTGATACAATGCCCACGCAGCCACTTCGCGCACTAATCGGTCTGGGTTGAAGAGCTGCGCAATCAAGTCCAGCGTAAAGTCGGAAATTTTTTGCACGCCAATTTGATGGATCACTGTTGCTTTTGTCCATCGGTTGGTTTGTGTGAAATCGCGATTGATCAGAAATTTCAGCACCAATTTTTCATCCAGGTTCACCCGCGGGTAAAATACTTCGAGGCGATTTATTTTATCTCCATCACTGAGGTCGTCAAGCACCGGGATCACGCGCATCTTCAATTGCTCAGAAAGGAAAACATCGAGCAGCTCAACCGCATAGGTGGTCCCTTCAGAAGTACCGCTCTCAATATTTTCTTTTACCAACTGAATCGACCGCGTATCATAAAGCATGGCCAGCAACATATAGAGGTGCTCGATGTCGTGGTTGATCTCTTGGCGCAACGAAAGTCTTACTTGTGCGCTTTGTTGATTGTCGCCAAGTTCGCGGATGGCGCTCAGGTTCCAAGCCAAGTCGGCAATATCATTTTCGATCGCATATTTGATTCGCGTGATCTGCGCAATGCCTGCTTTGAATCCGCACTCGCCCATCGACAAAAGAATTTGAGAGACGATCACCTTGTCGGGATAATCAATTTTGTTCCACAGTAATTCTTTGGCGCGCTGCCCACCAATGTGGCCCAGCACTTGCACAATGCGCACCATCGTTTGCGTGTTTTGACCGGAGCGATAAAATCCGCTATCCAAATAACTCAAGGCCATACCTCCTATCAGCGTGAGGGTGTTCATCGCCAAGTTAGAGTAGAGCGGATTGTTGAGGTTATCTACTACCGCATTGATCACCTCGCCATTGAAGCGCTTGGCCGCAGTGGCCAGTGCCGTTCTTCTCACTTTCAATTCTGAGTCGTTCAATAGTTCGATCAAAAAAGAAATATTTTCTGGAGCAGACGAGTGCAGCAGCAGCTCGGCCGCATATTGCCGATCGCCCACTAACGGTGAACGGGTCAGTTTTTGAATTCGGAATTTAGTGATCTCGCCACCACTCCTTAGAATTTGTTCCAAATCGGTGGACGATAAAATATTTTTTCCTTCGCTGCTGACTTTGTTCTTGTCTATTCGGATCACATAATTTTCGGATACCGAAAGTCCCTTCATCTCGTTCATCCTCCGCTGGGCATAGTCTTCTGTTTCTTCCTTCGCATTTTTTACCAACGAATTTACCCACACTCCTACTTTCGAAGGATTGAGCTTCTCTAAAAGCTTAAAAGAAAAAACGGCTTTCGAAATTTTATTATCGGTCAAGTGCGCCTCCAGCGTAGCGGTGATCTGTGCAAAACCAACTTCCAATTTATCTTGGTGAAACTCCGAGCTTTCCAACTTCGATCGGATTTTATTTTTGTACCCATTGTATAAGTTTCTTGCCAAGATCATGTACAGTACTCCTAAGCCAAGAACAATGGGCGGAATCCAAAATATTTTAAAATAGATCAGCAATCCAAAACCAAAAACAAAAAGGCCGGCTATGAACCTGCCCGATTCGTTGACCACGCCTTCAATCTTGGACTGGATACCAAAGCGATAGCGGCCGTCAAGCGGGATGAACAATAATTTATAAACCGGACTCTCCAATGATTCGCGCAGCATGCTATTGAACAAGCGCGTCAACGCGATGAACAAAAAGAAAAAGACAAATGCTTGCGGCCCAGAGTCTAATGAGTAGCCAAAAAACGTAGCGGTCAAAAAAGAGCCGAGTGCAAAAATACTGATCACCACAGGCAGCACAAAAAGTGAAACCCGCATGCCGTAAGTGCCAATCAGGCGGTCGTTCACAAACGTCTGCATCACCAGGCTGAGCAAGTAGATCGTTCCATTGAAATAACCAATGAAGTTGGCCAAGTCACGCTGCACTGGGTACTGTTGATTGAGCAGCGTTTGAAAAGAGTATTGGTTAAAAATAAAAGTGACCATGGAAGTGAGCAGGAATGCCGCCAGCAAAACAACGTACTTGTCTTGAAACATCTTTCTGAACTTGGTCTCTTCCTTCACCGTGTCATCAAATTCGCGCGGGTCGTTTTTGGTCAGTTTGTACTTGCTGGCGATGATGATGACAAAAACCAATGCGCCAACGATGCTCAGGTTACAAATGATCAGGTAATCTGACGTGTCGCGAAAAAAACTGGAAGTAAGTGGAACGAAAAAGTTGGCCAAGACAATGGCAATCAACTGGCCGGTATCGATCCACCCGATGATCCGTTTCGATTGTTTAAAATTAAATAGCCTACCAAAAATCCCCCAGTAGCAAAGCAATAAAATGGCCGTGACCGGCCCAATGAGGCAGTACATCAAAAACAAAATATCGTTGTGAAGGGCAGGGTCGCCAAAGCGATAGAGGGAATAGACGATGGAGGTGATCAGCACGATCGCCCCAATGCTGGAGATCGTCAGGGTGATGAAGCGAACCCGGTTTTGGAAATATGAAAACACCAACGTGGACACAATGCCCAAAACACCGGAAGCCAAAAACGCTTTGGTGAGTTGGCCGCTCATCTGGTTGAGGAAAAGCGACTCGGCCGTTACTTGAAAGGTAGCAATGAACGTTCCAAACAAAAAACCAATGGCCAACATCAACGCCACTTGGTTGCGCTCTTCTACGTTTGGGCTTAAAAACCCTAAAAGCTTTTCTTTCACGTTATAAAATTAGTGTGGAATCCGAAATCAAAAATACCATTTTCAGGCAAGACCCCAAGACACTTGAGAAGTTACGCATCTGCGCGTTCATATCATGTGTGTTACATTTTGCAATTGCCCCCGGTATTTTGTGCACTCGACACCAAAGGTTTTGAGGAACTCCACTCCTTCATCAATGGCTATGCCTTTGTACTCGGCATACGAGTTAAAATAAATCACCTGTTCGATGCCCATGCTGTAAATAATTCGGGCGCATGCCAAGCACGGAGAGAGCGTTACATAAAGTGTTGACCCTTCTACTGCCGTTTTGTTTTTCACCGCATAAAGTAAGGCGTTCTGTTCGGCATGGATAGCGAGCGAGCAACTGCCTTTCGAGTCGCTGGGGCATCCGGTCTGTGGCCACTTCTCATCGCAATTGTGCGTGCCGCTTGGCGGGCCGTTGTAGCCAATCGAAATGATGCGGGTGTCTTTGGTGAGCACCGCACCCACATGCCGCTTGATGCAGTGCGAGCGCTTGGCCAAGTTCACGGCCAGCTCCATATAAATATCATCGAAGGCAGGGCGCGTGTTCATTCTAAAAAAAAATTATAACCTACCCCTTGTAAACCTCACCCTCTTTCCCTCTCCCGAGGAGAGGGATGACTGTTTTGCAGAATTTAGCTGTTCATTGTTCATGTCACTCTCTAAATTAAATTGGCTTTCAGATGATGAGGCTTCAAAAATACTGAATGGATTCAATTTCCTATCTTGCCCGCAAAAAAAAAATTGGTGCATGAAGTTTTTGCTCTGCCTGTTTTTGCCGCTACTGGTTTTTTCAACTTGCGCTATGGCGCAAGAGGTTTTGCCGCTGCGCCATAGCCCTTTGGCCATTGCTACGGCTCGCTACAAAGACACTTACTTAAAGATTATCTACTCGCAGCCACAAAAGCGCGGCCGCGAAATATTTGACAAGCTCGTGCCCTTTGACCTGGTCTGGCGCACCGGTGCCAACGAAGCCACTGAGGCCACCATCACCAAAGATATAGTGGTCAACAAAATTCTACTCAAAGCGGGAACGTACTCTTTGTTCACGATTCCCGGCAAGGAAAAATGGACCATCATTTTCAACAGCGACTTGGGCTTGTGGGGTGCGTACAACTACAATCAAAAAATGGATGTGCTCCGTTTTGACGTCACGCCAAAATTAATTTCAACCGATTTAGTTTACGAACCTTTCACCATTCGTATTGATCAAAAGACCGACACGGCTGAACTTTTTTTGCTGTGGGACAAAACACAAGTGAGTTTTAATATTCAATTCATTGAGCCCAAACCATGACCAGGATTTTCATTTCATTGACCCTACTGTTGGTTGCTTCTATTTCGTTCGGCCAAGACATTGGTGAGCTCGCACGAAGGAACGGTTTCAAGGACATCAAACTGGGCAACCCTGTGGACAGTGTGAAAGGTGCTGTGTTCGTTAAAGAGTTTACCGAACTGAAAGAGTTTGAAGTTAAACTCTATGAAGTAAAAAACCCAGCGTACGAAAAAATTGGTGAGGCCGAAGTGAAAGAAGTAAAACTGAAAACCTACAAAGGGTTGATCTACGAAATCATTGTCACTACGCCCAAAGATCCGCGCATCATGCGCGGACTAGAAAAATCGTACGGCAAAGCCACCTACAACATCCGCACTGAAACGTACAATTGGCAAGTGCCGCTACAAATCAGTTTGGTTTACAAAGGCCACCACAAAGAAGTAAAGCTTACCTACCGCTCCTACCCGGTGATAAAAATGATGTACACCGATAAGAAGAAAAAGATCGAAGAGATTGCGGAGGATTTTTGAATCTCTGTGTTTTGTAATTTGTTTCTTGAATTTTGGTTTTTCAATTTACCTTCCATCCACAATCTCTGTAATCGGCTGGCCCGTGCAGCCACTCGTGAATTTTATTTTTAACAACACTGAAAGCGTTGGCGCAATGTCGGTGATGGGATGGTATTGAGCCGAGCTGCCGTGCCGGATCCCTTTTCCAAAAAACAAAATCGGCACGTGCGTGTCGTAGCTATAGGCAGAGCCGTGGGTGGTCCCCTGCTGGCCACCCCCACTGATCCAGCCCGGCTCTAAGTGATAGGCAATGTCGCCACTGCGTTTAAAGTTGTAGCCGCGCACCATCATTCCTTTAATGCTGGTCTCATTAAAAGCACCTTGTTTGATGATGGTTTTAGGAAAAACCTGAGCCACGCCTTCCACCGATTGCAGGTAGGTGGTGATCAACTCGGTGGCGATCAGCAAATCAATGCCCGAGCTCTTGGGGTCGCCCGCAAACAAATCTTGGTTAAGGTAAACCTGATCATTACTGATTTTTTCAATCACCTTCTTGCCCGGAAAATATTTTTGAAGAAAATCATTGAGGCCGGCCTCTACCGTGGCGAGAGGAAAATTGCCTCCACTCATCCGATTGTCTTTGAGCGATTGCGGCACCTCTACCACCGCATGGTCGGCTGTTAAGAACACGAGATAATTTCCCTGCCCTATTTGCTGATCTAATTTTTTCAACAAGTCTTCTAAATTTTTATCCAACCGAATGTAGGTATCTTCGATCTCCACCGAATTGGGGCCGCTGCCATGCCCAACATAATCGGGGCATGAATAAGAGATGGTCAGAAAATCGGTTTCTGCACCTTGGCCTAATTGCTCACCCGCCAAACTGGCTTTGGCAAATTCGGTCAACAGGTCATCGCCAAAAGCAGTGTACAACAAAAGTTCAAAATCGCCATTCGGTTTTCTAAGTTCTTTGAGGTCGTGGGGGAAAACAGTTTTGTCTTTGCCTTTCAACTTCCGCTCGTAAGGCGAATCGTCAGGTCCGCTTTCAGTGTATTGATCAATTGGCAACGTGGTGTTCCAAACCTGGTTCAAATAACCGTCTGTTAATTTGAGCGAATTAAATTTTTCCACCCACGTTGGCAATCCCGATTGGTAATACGTGCTGGTGATAAATTTTCCTGATTTTCCATCGTACCAAAAAGCACCATCGGCCAAATGGCCTGCGGGAAAAACTGCTCCACGGTCTTTCATCGAAAGGCCGATTACCTTTGATTTTTTCTGCGTAAAAAGTTTTAGTTCATCGGTGATGGTGGACGAAAGCAGCCGCGAAGGAGAGACATCACCATTTCCTTCTGGGTTGCCGATGGGCTTGTAGTGTTCATCTTCTACACAGTTCACCAACTTTCTTAGGTTCTTGTCCCACCAATTGTTGCCAATAATACCATGAACTGCAGGCGTAGTGCCCGTATAAATCGAGGCATGACCGGGGCCGGTTTCGGTAGGCACATAATTATAGTGCGCGTTGGTGAGCATGAAGCCACCGTTCATTAGCCGCTTGAAGCCGCCCTCGCCAAATTTTTTTTCAAAGCGGTACAAATATTCTTGGCGCATTTGATCCACCACTATGCCCACCACCAACTTTGGTCGCTCTTGCGCAAACGACAACGAGAACAAAGCAAAACTAAAAATAACAGTTATAATTTTTTTCATGGCGATCAGTTTATCAAAGTTCAATGATCAGTAAAATAATCAACACTTCGATTTCTTTAGCATTAATGTTTTATAAACGGCAGGTCAATTTTCAGTACAGACGATCTTTGAATATTCTTCTTCTTCATAAACTTGTTTGCGCAGCAATTTTCCGTTGCGGTCGTAGTAGATCACCACCACAAGGCCGGCTTCTTCCACTTCTTTGGAAGAAAAATAAAAGGGCTCGTCTTCCGTTCCGAGGTTGGCGATAAAAGTGAACGAAGGCGGGATGATCATGTCAAGCACATTGCTGAGCACCCCAAAATAATTTTCCTGTTTCACCATCGCCAATTTTTCGTCTGGCTGGTTTTTCAACCAATGAAAACTTTTGATGTGCTCCACTATTTTTTTTTGCAGACGGAAGTCCATGAGGCTCCACTCAAATCCTTTCTTTGCCCAAATAATATTTTCTTTCCACGGCACAATTTCATCAAACTCAAAACGCGAGAGCGACTGGGCCGCCCAGTCGATCAGCCCACAGTGGCCGTCTTTAAAGGCGATGAGCACAGTGCTGTCGAGTGGTAGAATGTTCCGTTCCGAAAAAGGTTTGATCCACCGATTGGATGGAATGTGCAACAGGCCAAACTTTTTTTCCTTCAACAGAGAGATTAAATTTTTTGCTTGCGCGATCAATGCATCGTATTCCGTTGGGAGAATAATTTTTCCCGATCGGTTCATCAATCCCTTTTTGTTTTTTTTAGTAACGACAAACAAATCTTTGGTCAACGATTCCACCTGATCAAAATCGGAAGCGAAAAGTTTTTCTCCCGTCTCAATGCTAAAAAGTATTTTTTTGTTTTTCTGTTCAATAAAAAAATAACGAACCGAGTCGGCCGATTTCACAAACGTTATTTTGGAGTTGCGCGCCAAACTGATGCGGCTCAAGGAATTGAGGTGAACATGAATGGAGTCGCCCCGTTGTGCAAAAGCCAATCCGTTTTCAAACCAAATGCTATCGGGCTGTGGCTCAATTATTTTTTTTGAATGCGTATCCACCAGCTTCTCGCCCAAACTGCCCAGCAATTGCAGCCACTGACGATACACGTTGAATTTTTCCCACGCAGTGGTTTCCAATTCGGGCAAAACATCCGTCACAAATCGGTCGTTGATTTTACGAATCAATCCAAACGGCATTTGAATGAGCAATTGCCGCGTCAACGGCACACTAAATTGGAGGCTCGTATCCATGATCCCTTCCAGCGAGCCATTGCGCACCAATAATTTTCCGGGCGCAACACGCCTGACTTCATCAAACACAAATTTTTCGTCAAGTACATTGCCATCGGCTATCTGCGGTAATTGTTCGGTGGTGCAAAGTATTTTCTTGCCAAGCCTGTCCAACAACAAAACGCCTTCAATCATTTCAATCTTGTTCCACTGATGAGCAAAAACCATTCGGCCACTCAACGTATAGAGGCCTTGCAAATTATTTTTTGTCACTACTAAAAATCGGCCATACAGCACGCGCGCATTTTGGATGCACCCTTCGATTACTATCTTCCCCGATTTATGTAGCACCTGCGCGCACGTGCTATCGCCTACTTTTAAAAAACCATAGCCAAGGTCTTTGACCACCGTTGAAGTGGACAGTGATTTTCCGTTGCGGCCAATCAACCCCATGTTGGTGATCAGCACGTCATCACTCACTCCGCATTTATAATTGTCTTCAATCTTTTCAAATTGCAACGGAAGTTTTTCTTCTCCACGGCTGTCAATAAAACCGTACTTTCCATTTTTATAAATCGGTGCCCACACCAATTGATTTAACTCCATTATTTTTTTTAAAGAGTCCGTAAGCAATTCGTCAGGGATTTTTTCGTCACCTTCTCGCAACAAATGAAAGAGAACATTGCGCGCCTGGTTTGAAAAAATAGTTGCTGGATTATTTTTTATAAAAGCAGAGAAATCAGAAACGGTGCCACCGATGGTAAGCACTTCGTAAATATTTTTTTCAGCCATTGGCCGATAAGGGCTTTGTGTAAATTCTTTGACAAACGCCTCGTAGCTTTTTAGTTTTTTGTCTTTGGTACGTGCGGCAAACAATAATTTTTCATAGCGCTGCTTTGCTTCTGTGGCACGGTGCGATTGCGGGTAGTGCTGAATATAATGATCAAAAGCCGAGTACGAATTTTGCCTGAGGGCATCGAGGAACGCCACTTCATCGCGCAACTCAGTGGCGGTTGGCCGCTGCACCGCAACCGCAAATTTTTCTAAAAAATAGGAATATGATTTTTCGGTATTAATCTGCCTGGCGCGATCAAATGCCGCACTGTCTATTTTGGTGCGCAGCAGCACCACGGCACTGCTATCGAATTGGTCGCGTTTCAGTTTTTCTTTTTGCTTAGAAGAAAGTTTTTGAAACAACCGAAGCGTGCCTTGACAATGACGATAGGCCGAATCGATCTGCTGAGACGGGTTGTGTGCGCTGAAGAACCAGCGGGCAAGCAACCACTCTGCCTCGACATTGAGCGAATCTTTGCGCAAGGCTTTGATCATTGCTTGGCGTGCACCGATCCAGCTTTCTTGCGCCATTTTTTTTTCTGCTTGCCGCAATGGGCTCGACTGGCCAAGCGCGCACGAGATGTGCAAGGCAAAAAACCCGACCAACACCAACTTCAAAATTCTCATCAACGGCATGAACACAAATTAAATCAAGCCGCGATGAAAAAACGAACGAAGGCCAAATCAATTGCAGTAAATTTGCTAATATTGCGCCCTGATTTTTGAAGTATCAGCAAAATCAAATTTAAGTTCGGGGTGTAGCGTCTGCCTACGTTACACTTTGGCAGACGGGCAGCCCTGTTCACCGGGCCAGCTTTTCAAATTCATAGGCAGAAATTAGTTCGGGGTGTAGCGCAGCCCGGTTAGCGCATCACGTTAGGGACGTGGAGGTCGGATGTTCGAATCATCTCACCCCGACCACAAAAGGCTAAAGTTGGTAGCCCTTGATTTTTTTTGGCCTCGTAGTTCAATGCCCGCCCGGCTGACGGCCAGATAGAAGATTTTTGAAAACCAAATTGGCCTCGTAGTTCAATGGATAGAATAGAAGTTTCCTAAACTTTTGATACAGGTTCGATTCCTGTCGAGGCTACACAGGTTAAGATCATTAAATCCTCAATGATCTTAATTTTTTAGTTCGATTCCAGTCAAGTTTATTTTTGTTTTGTCATAAGATTTAGACTGCTCTTGAGACATTTTTTTGGGGCATACCAGAAATGAGGAAATGGCTGAAGCAGTCTTTCACATAATGAAATTTTATTTCTATATTTGAAATAATTATACTTTGTGGTAATCATTTCAAAGACGGTACTGATGGAATTTGGCCGAAAGCATGCTGATGCTGTGGCTCCGTTGAATGAGTGGTGGGAAAAAACTAAGTCGGCTGATTGGGCATCCCTTCAAGATACAAGGAGAACTTTCAACTCAGTGGACTATGTGGGAAATGACCGCTATGTATTTAATGTCAAGGGGAACAAGTATAGGCTTGTCACAATGATATTTTTTGATATTCGAACCATTTACATCCGATTTATGGATACCCATTCAAAGTATAATAAAATTGATTGCGCCATTATTTAAACTTAAAAGTATGATTACCAATATCAAGACCGAAAAAGAATACAGGGTGGTAATGCAAACCATTGAGGCACTTTTGGAAAAAGCGACAAAAATAGGGGGCTTCCATAAATTGGATAGACATGAAGCAACTATGCTTTCGAATCTGTCAAAGACAGCAGAACTTTATGAAGATACTGTCTTGGGACTGATGCCGTTAAAACCAAGGACATTGCAAGAAGCAGTGGAATTTAAAAGGATGGAGCGCAAATTGACCCAAGCCAAGTTGGCGAAAACTTTAGGAATGGGAGCTCCCAAACTCTCACAAATCCTTTCTGGTAAAAGAGAGCCCGATGTTGTTTTCTTAAAGGCAGTTCACAAAAAGTTAAAAATTGATGCCAACTTTATTTTATCCCATGTATAAAACATCTCAAATCGCTCAGGCGCTTTAAATCTTTTACAAATCGATTCGATATTCTGCCTGTGAGGACTACTTGATAGGACATCTGAAAACCTTTTTTCTGATGTCCTTTTTTTCTCTCCTAATTCACTGTTATTCAGGCACATTAAAGAGACCTAAATTGCTGTTGGTGCACTTTTTAGTTGTTGGGTCGCCTGACCAACAACACTCCCCTTCTGTGTGCACATGAATTGATTATTTTTGTTGGTGCAAATCGATCAACATCCTGTTCAGTTTTTTACGGCTGTATGCCATGAGTGGCTTACGTTGCTTGAATCGGATGAAGCAAAAAATATCGTTATTGAAGCCCTGAAGTATCGAGTGAGGGATGGCACTTAACTGCCGACTGCGTCTGCCTACTTTAAAACCTAGTGATCCACCCTAATACCTACCTATGCCTCTAAAGAAATTTGCCAACATAAGAAACATTGCGGGCCTCGGCATTCTTATAGTCGTCTTCAATGTGCTGATCATGCCCTCACTGGCGGGAAAGAATAACGGAAAGACCATTGAACTGCTCGATCTTCAGTTTGCCTACACGCCCGAGCGCGCCTTTCAACTGCTTGATAGCTATGATGGGCCAACACGCAAAAGCTACATCAAGGTCGAGCTTACGCTGGATATTATTTACCCTGTTGTTTACACGCTTTTTTTGAGCTTCTCTCTTTTCCTATTGTTCCCCCGCGAGCAAAAACTTGCCTTGCTCCCATATGCTATTTTGGCGAGCGATATTTTTGAGAACATGGGCATAGTGAGAATGCTGCTCTGGTATCCCGATAAATCAACCGCGCTCGCCATTGCCACCAGTACGTTCTCTACTATCAAATGGATACTGGTATTGGTGTGCATCGCCTTGGTGTTTGCAGGGCTTACCATCCATCTGATAAAAAAAACGCGTCATAAAGAGAGTTGGTAAACGGTTTGGTGAGCGCACTATGCATCTTGGGCATTGTTGCCGTGCTTATTTATATTTATTGTCCTTGGTCGGTGTTGTCACCGACCAACAACTAACCCGCCCCTGTATGTTGTTGGCTTCCTGACCACGACTCTAAAAAAATTTCCGTCAACACATCACAAGCTCAACACGTCATCAAATCCTAAACAGCATCGCGAAGATCACTCTGGTCTCGCACTTGGTTAAGTCCGGAGCCCAGTTCGCTGGCAGTGGCGTGGTGGTGTAACCCGATGGTGAAGTTACTCCACCAGGCCCAGCAAAATAAGGAACACTTGCCTCGCGGTGCACCAACTCGATCCGGAAAGTGACACTTTGGTTGGGCAGCCAATCGAAGTTGGTCGAGGCATCCCACCCATCAAACTGATCGCCCGGGCCGGTGCTGAACGGATGCGTGCCTGCCGTCTGTGTGGGGTTGTTCGGATTGGGCAGCGGGCTGGCATCGCCCGTGGGGTAGAGCACTAAGTAGCGGCCAGGGTTGTGCATGAAGCCTCCGCCCACCGTCCAGGCAAATTGATTTCTGTTGAACCACACCCGGTGGTACACCATGCCGCTGATAAAATTTTGTGCCGGCCCGCCTGCGCCACCAAAAGCGGTAACGCCATCGCCCGACTCAAAGCCGAAGTCACCGGTCACCGAAAACGCAACTTTGCTGATGCCTTTTGATTTTGGCCGGTTCACATAGCGCAACAAAAAACTATTATCGGAGTGGAAACGCTTGCGGTGCGAGAGCCCTCCTTTAATGGGATCGGCCGCATCAGTGCCATAATAATTGTTGGTGAGCAGCTTTACATTTTCGTTGGGCACCCAAGCCAATTGCAAGCCCAAGCCCGGTGAGGAGTTGAAGCGCCCATAACTCTGCCACCCATTTACAATCCAAACTTCGGCCTTCAGTTTTTTGGTAGGGAAAATTTGAACACGCATGCCGTTGAAAAACCAAGGAGTGTTGTCGGAGGTGAACGATGCCTGGTACGCCCAGTTCTCTTGCTGATAATAGGAAAACAAACCGACATACGAAGTGAACAAGCCTACGTCCACGTTGATGCCGTACCATTTATTAAAATGATAGCCACCGTAGGCTTCGCTCAGGTAGCGGTACACATCGGCCAAGTTGTATTGGCCGCGGAAAGTGCTGAAATCGTTTCTTGGGATAACCGTAGAGCGCGTTCCAAATTGCGTGAAAATTCTTCCGCGTGCGCCTTTGTAATTTAAGTCGGCACCAAGGCTGGCATTCGAAATCTGGATCTCGTTGTTGCGCGCCAGTGCCGTAGAGCCCACCACCGTGTTGTCGATGGGCGCATTGAAAGAATAATTGTAGTTGGCATCCACCATAATGTTGCCCGTGATAAATTTTCCCTTGAGCACAGCCGAGTCCCTGCGGTCGTTGCCGTTCATCCACGTGAGGTCCATCCCCTCCAATGGAATTTTTTCGGTCGTATCATTCTTGTTGATATAAATGATTTCGCCACGACCCAGCCCAATCACTTTTCGCTCTTGCGCAAAAGCAGACGCAACGGCAATAAAAAAAATAAACCCGATCGTAAATTTTTTCATAGTCATTAAATTTAGGGCATCTCTAAAAACTCCTTGTGCCCTTCTCTCCCGATAGCTATCGGGATGGAGAAGGGCGAGGGGTTGAGGTAGTCAACGGAAGGGGTTTTTAGAGATGCCCTTTAGATCAATTTTTTTACGGATGTAAGATTAGCACGTCAATCCATCGAAAGCAAAACCTTGATAGGCAGGCTGAACGAAATGAAAATTGGGCGGCTGCATCTTTTTGCCCGATTATTTTTTGGGAAACAATATTTTGCTGCCTCTTTTATACAAAATTTGTATTTTGCGCCAAAGAAAATGTCTCGTCAACATTAATAATCGCTCCGTTGGCCAACTAAAGCCTCGGGGGGCTTTTTACGACTGGCTTTTTAAAAATCTTTCATCTATTAAATAAAGAGACTGGCCGCTGAGACACGGCTGACCTACCAAAATGTTGTTAGACGCCCTGTTGCCAAAAGAGCTAAGCCCCGAAACCATTATCCACATTGGTGGCGTGGCGTTGCTGCTGATTGTTGTCTTTGCCGAGACGGGATTGTTCTTTGGTTTCTTCCTTCCGGGCGATTCGCTTTTGTTTACCGCTGGCCTGCTGTGTAATAGCCAATGGATAACCCTTTCGCCTTTTGAACTCATGCCTCTATTAATATTGGCTGCCACGTTGGGCACGGCTACGGGTTATTTTTTCGGCCGCTGGACAGGCGATTTTTTCAGTCACCGCAAAGAGAATTTTTTTTACCGCAAAAAATACGTGGACCTCACCCAAGAATATTTTCAGAAATACGGCATGATGGCCTTCGTCTTTGGCCGATTCATTCCAGTAGTGCGCACTTTTCTACCCATCCTTGCGGGAATTGCAAAAATTAATGCTCAAAAGTTTTGGGTTTATAACCTACTCGGTGCCACTTTGTGGGTTGTTTCCGTGGTGATGGCGGGCTACTGGCTGGGAAGACTCTTCCCTACGCTCACCAACTACCTCGGATTGATCGCTATAATTATGATTGCCATCTCTACGCTCCCTTTATTTATTTCAGTCTTTAATAAAAGGCGGGAAATGGCAAGACAGAAAACTGAGAAATGAGAAATAATATTTTTTTTCTGAAATGTTTTTTTGCCGATCCGTTGGCACTGGCCGTGGCGTGCATCATCTCGCTGCTGGTTGTGCACAGTGCTTATCAGTTTTTGAATTCGACCAAGCGCAACAATGACAGCCTTAAGAGCCAAGTGGTCTGTTTCCAATCGCCCGATGACTCCCCTACCGAAATCCCTAACGATCGTTGGTTGGAGAAATTGAGCGCACAAAAATTTCAAAATAATAATTGCTCATTGGCTGTGACTTTCACCGTGCCCCTGACTTATGGGGGCAGGTTAACGGGCAGTTTTTATGAGCTTTCGCAACCTCCAGCGTGGCTGCCATCCATACCCGTGGCGCACCGGAAGTTGATTATTTAACATTATTTATGTGCCGTCAGTTGTGGATTCCATTTCTGGCTCGCATCTTTAACGCGATAAGTTCTTAAAACCTGAATTAATTATTTAACCCTAACCTGTACTTTAGTTATGAAAACTCCCCAGAAGTCCAATTCCTCCACATTAGGCGAAAGCTTAAAATCTGCTTTTGCCGCTGTCGTAATTCCATTGGAAATAGTCATCGCCATTCTCTTATTTGTGTATTGGCTGGGCAGCCCAGACAATTTCCAAGGTGGAGACAGTAACAATCACCCCCTTCCGGGAAATTACCTCGGCATCATTTATAAGGGTGGTGTCATTGTGCCCATGCTGTTGTCTCTGTTGTTGATGGTGATCACTTTCGCTATTGAAAGGATGCTCACCATCAGCATGGCGCAAGGCAAAAGCAGCACACAAAATTTCATCAAAAAGATTAAGAACCTGATGGCCACCAGCAACGTGGATCAAGCCATCTTAGAATGCGACAAGCAAAAAGGATCGGTGGCCAACGTGGTGAAGGCCGGCCTCATCAAGTTTTCTGAGCTTTCTAAAAATACTTCCATTGAAGTGGACAAGCGCATCCAGTTGATCCAAAAAGACATTGAAGAAACCACGCAGTTGGAAATGCCCATGCTGGAAAAAAACCTTGTGATCATTGCCACCATTGCCTCTATCGCCACCTTGTTGGGGCTGTTGGGAACGGTGTTGGGTATGATCAAGTCGTTTGCCGCTTTGGCCACTGCGGGTGCGCCCGACTCGGTGGCCCTGGCCAATGGTATCTCTGAGGCCTTGATCAACACGGCCTTGGGTATCGGCACGTCTGCTATCGCCATTATTTTATATAATTTCTTCACCAGCAAAATTGATGGCCTTACCTATGGCATTGACGAAGCTGGCTTTAGCATTGTTCAAAATTTTACGGCACAGGCCAAAGTATAAAAAGTATAAACTGATTTGCTATGTCAAAAGTAAAGATGCACCGGAGCACCCCCTCTATCGACATGACCCCGATGGTGGACTTGGCGTTCTTGCTCGTTACGTTCTTCATGCTCACGGCCACGGCCACGCCTGACGAACCGGTGCAAGTGTCTATCCCGTCTTCGGTGTCGGATATTCCCATCCCCGAAAGGGACATGATCACCATCAGCATCGGCAAAGACAACAAAGTGTTCTTTACCGTAGATGGGCAATTCACCCGTGCCGATATGCTGCGCAAAGTGGGCCAGATCTACAACCTCAACTTCACACCCGATGAAGAACACACGTTTGCGTTGATGGCGAGCTTTGGTATCCCGGTAGGAAGCCTCAAGCAGTTTCTTGCCTTGGACAGGGAAGAACGAAAAGCCGTAGTGCAAACGGGCATCCCCGTGGACTCGCTGCACAACGAACTGGCCGACTGGGTGCTGCAAGCGCGCCTTGCCAACCCCAAGGTGCGCATTGCCATCAAAGGCGATGGCGATGCCAACTACCCCGTGGTGCGCAAGGTGATCAACACGCTGATCAACCGCAAAGTGAACCGTTTCAACTTGATCACGGGCGATGAAAAAGCCCCTGACGAAATGAAAGCGGCCGCAAAGAAACCGTCTTAAAAATAATGATGTTAAACAAACTTATATTCAATCGTCATCGCGAGCACCAATCTGAACAGATGCTCGCAAAGACGTTTGTTTATAAATTTTATTAAAAACTTTAAACACGAATTATCATGTCAGAAATAGCTCAAAGCGGAGGCGGTGGAAAAAAGGGCGGCAAGATCAGGAGCAAGAAGACCTCTACCCGCATCGACATGACCCCGATGGTGGACCTGGCCTTTTTGTTGCTCACGTTTTTCATCCTCACCACTACGCTCTCCAAGCCGCAGACCATGGAAATCACCATGCCTGAAAAACCAAAAGAAGGTGACATCCAACCCGAGGTGAACGAAAAGAAAGTACTCACGCTGATCTTGGGCGGGAACGACAAAGTTTATTGGTACGTAGGCATCACCAACCCAGAAGTGAAGCGTGCCAATTTTTCAAAAGATGGTATCCGCAAAATATTGTTACAAAAAAATTCTGAGATACGCGAAATGATTGTACTGATCAAAGCATTGGATGAATCCAAATACAAAAACGTAGTGGATATTTTGGACGAGATGACGATCAGCAACATCAAACGCTACGCCATTGTGGACATCACTTCGGTGGACAAAGAACTTGTAAAAGAATCACAGTTATGAAGACAGAAGCAGTTGTCGTAAAAAAGTGGGAAGACATTGTCTTCGAAAACCGCAACAAGGAGTATGGAGCGTACCTGATCCGTCAGATCTACTCCAAGCACGTGGTGCTGTCGTCAGTGTTGGCACTGCTCATCATCAGTTTTGTTCTGGCCTTTCCTTCCATTGCTGCGTTGTTCAAAGGCGATGACCTCGCGGCCCACAAATCAAAGCGGAAGACTACGGTGTCGTTGGAGCAGCCACCGCCAATCAACCCCGACCAGCCACCGCCACCAAACATCCCGCCCCCACCTACAAAAACGATCATCAAGTTTTTGCCCCCCAAAGTGACGGACAAAGATGTGGTGGAAGAAGAAAAGATGCCGACCATTGATGAGATCAAGAAAAACGATACCGGTTCTGAAAATGTAGAAGGCCCGGGCGAAGTAGTTTTTGAAGAGCCCGTAGCCGAAGTTGTGAGCAATGGCGATGCGAATAAAATATTTGTGGCTGTTGAGCAATCCGCTGAGTTTGAAGGGGGTTTCCAAGCCTTTTATAAATGGCTCAACAGAACCCTTCGTTACCCCTCTGATGCTAAAAGAATGGGACAGGAGGGTAAAGTATTTATAAAATTTGTTATTGAACCCAATGGCTTGATTTCTAATGTAGAAGTTAGTAAGGGCTTTTTTGGGAGCTGTGACAAGGAAGCAATACGAGTAATTTCGATGATGCCTAAATGGAAACCTGGGAAGCAGGGAGGACGCGCAGTGCGCCAAGCTTACACCCTCCCGATCACATTTAAAATCGAACAATAAAAACCAATATCTAAATCCCCTGCTCAGCAATGCGCAGGGGATTTTTATTTCTTTAAACTTTACAAACATGGAGCCTGTCACAAAATATTTTGCATTGTTTATGAGTTTGATCTATGTCGCCTTTGGTGCAATCATCGCGTGGGGTTCGTCAAGTGTGTTCAATAAAGTCCCCACAAAATATTCGTTGCCGATGGGCATCATCCTCATAGCGTATGGATTGTTTCGTGGATACCGCGTCTATCAAAAACATTTTACCAATTGAAAACAAGGGCCGCCATTTTTATTTTGTTAATCACTTTTGCGTGCGCCAACCGCGACAAGAAAGGAGTGCTGCTTGACACACCCACCACGGGCAGCATCACCATTGCTGTTGACGAATCGCTGAAGCCTTTGCTGCAAGCCGAGATAGGAGGCTTTGAAGGAATTTATCGCACTGCACACATCAACGCCATTTATACTTCAGAAAAAAAAGCCGTTGAATATTTGCTAAAGGACAGCGTGCGCCTTGCCGTAGTCACACGCAGGTTGTTGCTTTACGAAAAGCAAAAACTTGATTCATTAAAAATATCGGGCGCGCAAGTAGTGATCGCCAAAGAAGCCATCGCGCTGATCGTACACAAAGACAACCCCGACAGTGTGATCGAATGGAAACAACTGGCGGGCATCTTGCTAGGAAAGGCCACACGGTGGAACCAACTTTATCCCAACTCAAAATTGGGCGATCTGCAAATCGTGTTTGATCATCCACAGTCGGGCATCATCCGCTACCTCACCGATACCTTGCACTTGGATAAACTCCCTCCGAATTGTTTTGCAGCCGCCACCAACGAAGAAGTTTTTGCGCACGTGGCCAAAACCAAAAACGCCATTGGGTTGATTGGCCTGAGTTGGATCAGCGACAAAGACGACCCAGCCGCCAATCAGTTTTTAAAAACCATTAAAGTAATGGGCATCTCTACAGGCGAAGATTTTCTAAAACCATTCAAGGCCTACATTGCCATGAAAAAATATCCGCTTTCGCGCGAGGTGATCATCATCAGCCGCGAGGCTCGATCAGGACTGGGCAGTGGGTTCATCGCCTATGCGGCCAGTGACAAAGGGCAGCGCATTGTACTCAAGTCGGGATTGGTGCCGGCCAGGGCACCTATCCGTTTGGTGAACATCAACCGCGAGCCGCTCAAAAAAATTGTGAAAGAATAAGTGGCACGTTTTATGACCTTATAAAAAAACATAAACCACATAGACACATAAGAAACATAGAAATCAACCAATAGAAAAAACCTATGTGCCTATGTGGTTAAAAAATTATCTTTGCCTCCCAATTGAAATAAAAATTAAAATTTGATTCTATGAAAATGTCCCTAGATTTAATAAAGAACTTTGGCAAAGTGAGTTTTGCGTTTGTTTTCACACTGTTGGCTGTGGTTGCTTCTGCACAAGAGGCGGAGATCAAAAGTGCGTTGCGCTCTATTGAGCAAGACAAAAAGAAGCAAGCCATTGAGACTTTGCAAAAAGCAATCGTCACTTATCCTGCTGCAGCACAACTTTATTATCACCTCGGCCACGCTCAATTAGTAAGCAAAGATCAGGCGGCTGCCAAGGAATCTTTTGACAAAGGAGTTGCCGCCAACCCCAAAGAGCCACTGAACTATGTAGGTCAAGGCCACATTTTGGTTCTTGAAAAAAAGAGTGCACAAGCCAAGCCGTTGTTTGACAGAGCACTTGGTTTTGGCAAGAAAAATATTGCCACCCTGCAAGCAATAGGCGAGGCCGAGCTTGCCGACAAAGCAACCGTGAAAGATGCGCTTGCCTTGCTAACCCGTGCCAAAGAACTCGATGCGAACGATTTCAATACATTGCTGCTGCTGGGCGATGCCTACATGACCGAAAACCAAGGTGGCTCTTGCGCCAGTGCTTATGAAGATGCAGCCACCAAAAATCCAAAGAGTGCAGCCCCGTGGTACAGGCACTCACAGTTGTTCATGCGCTCTAAAAACATCCCTATCGTAGAAGAAGATTTGTTGAAAGCGGTGGCCATCGACCCCGAGTTTGCCTTGGCACACAAAGAGCTTGCAAGACTTTATTACTTGAAAAAAGAAGGAGCTACTGCCGTGAAGCACTATCAGGCTTATCTTAAATTGACCGACAGCCCTGAAAAAGATTATCAACTACTGAATGGATTTTATTTGTTCATGGCCAAAGACTACACCAAGGCCAACGAAGAGTTTAAGGCATTGAGTCAAAAGCCCAACGTCACGCCCACGCTCCTCAGGTACTATGCAAAATCATTGTACGAAGCGGACAACCTCGCTGAAAGCCAAAAGATTTTTGAACAATACCTGTCTTCAAAAAAAGACAGTTTAAAAGCCTCGGATTATTCCAACTATGCGGAGCTTTTGCAAAAACAAAAGAAAGACTCGTTGGCAGCCCTTGCTTTTCATAAGAGTTTGGAGCTCGACAAAAACCAACCCAAGGTTTTAGAAATATTAGTCAAGTATTATTTTCAAACAAAGAAATACAACCAATGCTCTACTATGAGCAGGGCATTGATCAGTACGCGCAAAGTAGCGTTGGCACCAGACTATTATACGTTTGGCCGCTCGCTGTACTTTGAACAAAAATACCCTCAGGCCGATAGTGCCTTTGCAAAACTGATTGAACTCCAACCAAAAATCACGTTGGGTTATCTTTGGGCCGCCCGATCTAAAGCCGCCCAAGACGAAGAATTAAAAGACGCGCTCGCCAAACCGTATTATGAAAAAGTGATCGAGATCGGATCGGCCACACCCGAAAAAAACAAAAACGATTTGATCGCAGCTTACCAATACATGGGCTCTTATCATTTATTGAAACAAGAAAATCAAATTGCTAAAGGGTACTTTGAAAAAGTATTGGCCCTGAATCCCGAGGATGAAAGATCAAAGGAAGCCATCAAGCTGATCAACACTCCTGTGCCGCAAAATCCGCCCAAGCGGAAGTAATTCAGGAAGTCAAAAAAAAAATTAGGGCAGGGAATTTTCCTTGCCCTTGTTATTTTTACACGAGGATAAGGTTTGGGTTCTGCAATGCTTTGCCGACTTTTGCGTTAAGTGTTTTAACTTGTGTTTGACATACAAAATCTTATCGTCTTTGCGAGCCTGCCTGCACATAGCCGCTTTGGCAAAGGCAGGCAACGGTAGTAGATTCGTGCGATGGGGCGAAGCAATCATTTCATTGGAGATCGCTTCGTTCTTCCCACTTCCCTACGCTGGCACTCGCGATGACGTTGGATTATTGGTTTTGAATTACATCTATTAACTTACCATAAATTTTTATACCATGATTTTACAGATTGCCGCTCCGCCACAAGATGAATTGACATTTATCGAACTGATGCTGAAAGGTGGAGTGGTGATGATCCCCATCTTGCTGCTGTCAGTGGCTGCCATTTATGTGGCGGTAGAGCGCTACCTGTACCTTCGCTCAACGGTAAACCGCGACCGTAATTTTGTTTCTAAAGTAACGCGGGCGCTTTCGTCTGGCAATATTGCCGAGGCCAAGCGCTACGCGCAAGATGAAAACTCATCGACCGGAAAAATAATCTCTGCAGGCTTGGACGGCATTGGCCGCCCCATGCGCGAGATCGAATCGTTGATGGAATCGGCCACCAACATTGAAGTGGCGCAGATGGAGCGCAACACGGGCTACCTCGGCATCATTGCCGGCATCGCCCCCATGCTGGGCTTCATCGGCACGATTGTCGGCATCATCCACATTTTTTACAACATCTCGTTGTCAGACAACATCAGCATCGGGATCATTGCCGGGGGGCTTTACGAAAAAATGATTACCAGTGGCACGGGCCTTGGCGTGGGCATCATTGCCTACATCGCCTACCACTTGCTGCAGTTGCGCGTCAGTCGCTTTACGTTGCAGATCCAAAAAGATGTGTTCGACTTTTTGCGTTCACTTCAAGTTCCATCGAAATGAAAATAAAACGCAGGCACCAATTTGCTGCCGAGGTGGCTACCTCTTCGCTCAACGACATCATGTTTTTCTTGCTGTTGTTTTTTCTCATCATCTCTACCGTGGCCAACCCCAACATCATTAAAGTATTGTTGCCCAAAGCAAGTGAAACGCAGGCACTCAGCAAAAAGACCATCTTGCTCACTGTAACGAAGGCAAAGGATTTTTTTATCAACAATAAACCGGTGCCGGCTGGGCAATTGGAACAACAACTCATCCAAAGCACCCGTGGCCTTGAGGATCCAACGATCGTGCTTCACATTCCCCGCGACTTGGAGATTCAAGACTTGGTCGATGTGTTGAAGATTGGAGTGAAAAACAAAATCAAAGTGGTGCTTGCCACCGAGCGGAAATAGGTTGACGTCATCGCGAGCACCTGCGTAGGAAGTGGGGAGGCGAAGCGATCTCCAAGAGATTAAGATTTTACCTAACTTTCTCAACGATGAAATTATCAATCCAGTTCGGGTCGCTCCTATTCATTTTTATTTTAACAAGTTGTCAGAAACCACAACGCACAGCCGGGCTTTGCCTCTCGCTTGATGACCGCTCCATCAAAGCGTGGTATTCGCTACGGCCAATTTTTAAAGAGTACGATGCGAAGGTCACCTTCTTTGTTACACAATTTGATTCGCTCTCGGCTGAAGAGATCGTCCTGTTGAAAGAACTTCAACAGGATGGGCATGAGATTGCAAGCCACGGGGCGATGCACGTGCAGGCCGAGAAATACATCAAAGAAAATTCGTACCGCGATTATTTTGCCAACGAAATTAAGCCAAGCATTGCCTCCATGAAAAAGAGTGGGTTCACCCCCACTGCCTTCGCTTATCCATACGGATCAAAATATTGGTTCACCGATTTTATGCTTCTCCATCAATTTAAAGTAACGCGCGGTGTCAGTGCCATTGACCAAAAAAATGGAGTGGCAACACAAGATGAAGTGTTTTATGCATTTGATGGAAATAAAAAAATATTGGCTGCAGAGATCGACCACCTAAGTGGGCTCACCAAGCCCATGGTGACCCGGGCAATGGACCGCGCATTGCAGCAAAAGGAGGTGCTGTTGCTGTGCGGGCATGAGCCTAGTGTTTCCAACCAAAGTGCTTATTTTTTTGATGTTGATTTTCTAAAATTCATTCTTGAGCAAGCGAAGCTTCGTCACCTAAAATTTTATAGTGCGAGCGAGTTGATCATTAATTGATGCTGCTCCAAATAAAAATCAGCGATCGGCCAAGTCGAGGCACCGCAGCATTGTTAGTATATTTTCACCGCCCCTGTAATTCAACAAGGGTTAATTTTATTTTTTTTGCAATTCGCACAACTTTTTTGGTAGAATGAAGTATCAGGAGTAAGTCAAATGAACTGTGAATGTTAATCATCGTTAAGCACCGTTAATCAATGTTAAGAATGAAAAAAAATGTAATCGCACTTTCTCTTTCGCTGCTTGCGATAGCCGCATGGGCGCAACCTGCTGCCGAACTCGCCACGGGAAAAATCACAGGCATTGTGAAAGACTCTACCACCAACCAAGCCGTTGAGTTTGCCAATGTGGCCTTGCTCGACAACGCCCGCAAACCAATCAATGGTGATGTGTGCGATGACAAAGGAAAATTTACGCTCAACAAAATTTCTTTCGGGAATTATTTTGTGTCGGTATCATTTATTGGCTACACCACCAAACTGATAGCCGTGCAACTCACCGGCAAGAAAAACGAAGTGGACCTGGGCAACATTGCACTCAGCCCCACCGTCACCGCACTCAAGGGCGTGGAAGTGGTTGGGCAAAAACCTTTGATTGAAGAAAAAGTGGACCGCACCATTTATAATGCCGAGCTCGATGCCACCGCCAAAGGGGGCGATGCCACCGATGTGCTCAGGCGCGTGCCCATGCTGACGGTGGACTTGGATGGAAACGTTTCGCTGCGCGGAAGTCAGAACATTAAGGTGCTCATCAACAACAAACCCTCGACCATCACGGCAAGCAGTGTGGCCGATGCGCTCAAGCAAATCCCTGCCGACCAAATCAAAACCGTGGAAGTGATCACCTCGCCATCGGCCAAGTACGATGCGGAAGGATCGGCCGGCATCATCAACATCATCACCAAAAAAAACACATTGGAAGGATTGACACTGAACATCAACAGCAGTGGCGGCTATCGCGGGTCTAACCTGGGCATGCAAGGCGGCTACCGCAAAGGAAAACTCGGCCTTACCCTCGGTGGCTTTGGCCGTGCACAATACAACACGCCCGGTAAATTTTACAACGACCAGCAGACTTTTGGAGCGAGTACCCTGCGCAACATTCAATCGGCCACCACGCGCAACCAAAACATCTTTGGAAATTATACGGTAGGAATGGATTACGACCTCGATAAAAATAATTCGTTGACGAGCTCGGTGCGGTTTGGCATACGCGATGGTCACAATTTTCAAGACGGACTTACTACGCAGTCGTTCATCAATGACGTGGGCAACCCGAGCGGATCCTCCTTAAAAAATATTGACCAACTAAATTTATCGCATTCGGTAGATGGAAGCCTGAACTACACACACCTCTTTACAAAGCCCAACCGCGAATTCAATTTGCTCACCTTGTTCAGCCAGAGCAATGGCAACAATAATTTTGTTACGCGAACCTTGCAATCGCAAGGGCGCGATACGCTCACATACTTGAAGAACATCAACCCCACGGTAAACTCAGAAGCCACCGTGCAGGCCGACTATCAAACCCCTGTTGGTCAAAATCAATTGTTCGAAATGGGTGGCAAAGAAATTATGCGCAAGGCCACCAGCATTATTAATTACTACCAAGCAGGTGCCGATGGTGCTTATGCTTCCAGCGTGGGATCGATCTATCAATCGAATAGCTTAAGCTACACACAAAATATTTCCGCAGGTTATTTGTCGTACACGCTCAGCACGGCAAGCAAGTATTCGATCAAAGCCGGGGCGCGCTATGAATACACCACCATCGCAGCCGATACGCAAAAAGGATCGGTCTCCATTCCATCGTACGGTGTGCTGGTGCCAAGCCTAAACATTTCAAAACGATTGGACAACGGCAACCTGCTGAAGTTATCGTACAACAGGCGCATTCAGCGGCCATCCATTCAAAATTTAAATCCGAACACGCAAGCCTCCAACAGTTTGAACATCTCCACGGGAAACCCTGCGCTCTCGCCAGAGTACACCAACAACTATGAGGTGTCGTACAACATAAACATTCAAAGTAGCTCGCTCAACTTCACCACCTTCATGCGTACCACCAACAATGCGATACAGCAAGTGCGCGACACGCAAGTGATCACGCTGCCAGACGGAACATCGGCCACGGCCGTGCGCACCACGTTTGGAAACATTGGGGTGCAAGATGCCTATGGCGCCAGTCTCTTTGCCAACATTTCGTTGTCCAATAAATTTTCGTTGAGTGGCGGCAGCGACACGTACTACTCGGTATTGAAAAACCCCAACGCCAGCGACCCCAACTATGCGGCCAGCAACAGCGGTTGGGTTTACAATGTGCGTATGTTTGGCAACTACCACATCAGCAACGGCTGGGGCTTGCAGTTCTTT
>JAYWDN010000082.1:0-4915 GCA_043780615.1 Bacteroidota bacterium
TATAGAAGAAGCTCCCCAGTTTTGTGTTGGAGTTGGTGTTGGCCAAAATCAAAAAGCCTTTGTCCGAAGTTTCGATGATGGCCTGAGCCACATCGTCAAACCCGCCATTGTAGTAGCGCACAAAGGTAGAAGGCTTGGCCAGTTGCACGCCACTCTCCGTGCAAGAAACCAGCAGCAAAAAAATGAGAACAGTAGAAAGTCCTTTCATGTGATTAGTTAATTGGACTTACACAAAAACAATTAACGTCTTTGCGAGCATCAGCGATGGATTAGTGGGTAAAGCAATCTCGTTCTTGGGGATCGCCTCGCCCTCTTTCTACGCTGGAGCTCGCGATGAGGTCAAATTATTTGTTTGTGTAACATCAGTTAGTTAGTTAATTTTTTAGTGATTATTTTCTTTTTAGTTTGATCGGGTTGAAATACGGGAACACAAAACCAATGTTGGCCATGAGGTTGAGCGGCTTATAATCTGAAGACACGTAGTTGTAATCAAAAGCACCTGCTGTGTTTGTTCTTGCGGAAGAATTGACCGGGTTGGCCAGCCCGTATTGCACCCTGAACTCAGCGGTTACATAAAATTCACCCAGGCGGTACTTTACTCCTGCCACCCCAATCAATGAAGGCACAATTTTATGGTAGGTCAAAGCAAAAGGCACGTCAGGGCCGCTTGTGCCACCGCCATTTGTACCATTGAAATTTTTTCGACTAAGCACCAAGGTGTTGGGCGCGCTCAGCAGATAACTGACACCCGGTCCAAAGCCGAGGTAGGGCACGAAATCTCTTGATTTGCCGAATTTAATATGAACAATTGGATTGACGTCAATCCAATTTTGCTTGATCGTTCCTTTTATGCTGGCCGCACTTTGGTTTAATGAATCCCCCACAAAAAGTGAGGGGTTACTATAACCAAAAGTACGATTGGTATAAAACACTTCGGGCGAAAAAATCAATCGGCCATTGCCGTACAATTTATTTTTTGATCGCGATAAAATTTCTTTTTGGAAAACAAAGCCTACCTGAAAACCTACGCCAACAGTATTTTTTCCTTTGCCCGCTGCGTTGTTGGAGACATAGTAAACACTGTTGAGAAGCGGAGCGGTGCCGTTCACGCCAAACTTCAGCCCAATGTTGAACACGGGCTTGGTGCGGAACGTGTTGTACAGCCCCACAAACTCGGCCGGCTCCACGTCTTTGTTGAGTTCAAAAAAATGATCCGTGTTCAAAAGTTTCAACATGCTTTTGTCTGCCAATTCAGGTTCTTCTAAATAGATGTAGGCCAACGTCAATAACTTGTAGGCACTTACTTGTTCTGCTTTCGAAAACTTAGAGACGGCACTGTCGCGCAATACGGTGGGCAACTCGTGCAGCCTCCCTTGTTCGTAGATGGACTGTGCCAATCGCAGCGTCTGCGCTCCCCCCTGTTGTGCGTTGGCAAAGTTTAATCCAATCAAGCAAAACAGGGTAACTAGTAGAATAAACTTCATGGGCTTATTTATTATTCATTGGTAAATTCGTGCAGGTTGCTTGTTGAGGGTATTTTTTTATATCGCCTACAAATTGCTCCCATTCGTTTCTATTCAAATTGGTTTTGATGTAGCCACAGAGTTTGCCCGACATGGAAGTGATCTTTGTTGGCCAAGCATGAATGGTGTAATCCACATCATTCGGCCCAATGTTTTTAGTGACGCTATGGATACCAGCCATGATCTGATTATCATCGGGCGAGAAAGCCATGCTCCAAACCCAGTCGTGGTCGTTCAGTACCTGCGGCTGCTGATTCAATTCTTCCATATTCCACAACCGAATGGATCCGTCTTTGCTGGCGGTGGCCATAAATTTCCCCGAATGGCTAAACTTGATTTGCTCAATGTGCGACTTGTGGCCCGACAAAACCCTTCGAACTATTCCGCTGGTCACAATGCGAACCTCGCCATTCTCGGCACCAATGATTACATCGCCTCCCGTTGGCGTAAAGGCCACCGTAAGAATGTCCTTGCCCGCCAAAATAGGGTAAGAATTTTGGGCGTAATTATTTTTCAAGTCCCAAATAAATAGATTGCCGTTGACGCCACCGCCAGCCAATTTCGTTCCATCGGTGTTCAAGTCAATAGAAGTGATTTTTTCTTTGCCCGTGTTGATCACCTCGCGGGCCGTACTCAAGTCAGAGTACATGATACTCTTCCCTGAGTTGCTACGAGCATAAAACCCGTTGTTGTCGGGCGTGAAGCAGAGGTTTTCAACATCCGACACGAACCCCGGGATTTTCTTTGGCTCTGTGCCCGGTCTGGTCAGGTCAAAGAGGTAAACAAAGTTGGCATCACGGTCGGCTGGAAAAAGTCCGCCTGCCACCAACAAGTTTCCATCATTGCTAATGTCCATGGAATAAATCTGGTAGTCAGCAAACCGTTTGAGTGTATCTGCTTTCCATGTATTATTTTCCAATGCCCAATGGATCAAACGTCCATCACTACCGCCCGAATAGATCGAATTGTTTTTTACACTAGTTACCAATGCACGGGCGGCACTGGTGTGGCCATTCAAACTATTGGTGAGTGGGTCATCGTATTCTTTCAGTGCACCAAACAGTCCATTGTACACTTCGTTGTTGTACGGATAACCACTATAGGTCAAATTGTAATTGAATGCCTGCTGTGCGAGCAGTGCGCGCTGTTCTTTATCATTGATCTGCGCAGATTTTAGTGCCAACGTTTTTGCGATAGCGAGGTAGCGTTCGCGGTCAGCATCCTTCTGGGCAGCAACGGCCTTACTCTCACTTTCAACAGCCGCATTTTTTGCTTTTACCGCTTCATCTTTAGCTTTCGTGGCTAAATTTCTTGCTTCTTTCGCAGCTGCTTCTGCCTTCTCAGCCAGAACCTTTTTTTCTTCTGCATCCGCACGCGCTATCTCTGCTGCGAGAGCTTGCTTCTTAGCCTCTGCTTCTGCAATCCTTGCTTTCTCTGCTTCTTTGTTCGCACGTTCTGCATTCTTCTGAGCCTCAATTGATTTAGTTATGGCAATTTTAGACTGTGCATCCGCCCTGTCCGCATTGTCTTTAGCGATGCCCTGTTGCACGAATGCATAAACTAGCGCAATCAGTGCAAGGCCTGCGAGCACACCAAATACAATGGCGGTGATCCGCGCGCGCTCTAACTTGCGCTTGGCTTCCAATTCTTTGATACGCTGCTCGGTCTCGAATTCTTTTTTCGAATACTCGAGGAAGATCATTGTCCGCTCAAAGGCGGGATGGTAGCGTTGGCCCCACACCAGTGTTGGCTTGTGCTTTACTTGCCAGTTAAGCGCCAGCTGCAAATCGGGTGGCCTCCACAAACCGGCTTTACCAACCTGGTACATGTTGGCGGCTTCGGCCAACCGTTGGTACATCTGCACGGCATCGGCTTCATCGTCCACCCAGTTTTTCAAGCGCACCCATATCCGCATCAAACTTTCGTGCGAAATATCCACCATCGATTTCGGGCCGAGCGGGGTTCCAAATCCCGGGGTGAGCAACGAACGTCCGGGCTCGCGGAATTTATCGAGCACGTCCATCACATCGCCTTCGCTCACATCGGCAATGGAGGCAATTTCATTTAACCTTGTCGGTCTGCGAATACCAAAGTTCTCGCCCCGTTTTTCGGTGATGGCCTTGAACAATACTTCGCATATTCTTTTTTGGTCTTCATCCAATTCATCGTAGGCTTCATTGGCGTGCATCGAGAGTGCTTCGCTCATCGTGCCAATGGCTTCATAGTGTTTCAGATCCACCAATTCCTCTTCGTAATCGCGATAGCGGCTCCAGTAACTCCAGGTGCGCATCAGCGCGTGCTGAAGAATAGGGAGTTGATCAGGGTTGTCGCCCAAGTCGTTCAAAAGTTGTTGCACCAATCGCGGTGCAATCTTCGCGTTGCCCACCGCCACTGGCCCTTCGATAGCCCTGCGCTTTTGGTCGCGTGTCATCTGCGGAATCAAGTAATGGCTATCGTTGATCTTTCGTGTCAGTTCTGGAAACTGTGCGCAATCGCCAATAAAATCGGAACGCATGGTGATGGCCACGTAGATGGGCGCATCTTCATAGTTGATCGCCTCCATCAACAGGTTTACAAATGCCAATGTTTCGTTTACCGAGTTGGGATCGGTGCTGTCTTTGAAGCGGAACAACTCTTCAAACTGATCGACCAATATCAAATAATTAACGTCCGCGCTTCTTCGTGATTGCTGGATGGCTTCGACCAAACCGAGCGAACTGCTGCGCAATAATGTTGAAACAATGACGCGTTTGATTTTCTTATCATCGGGGTCGGCATAGTTGTAGTCTTTGGAAGTCTTCAACAACGACTCGGCCAAGTTATCGATTGGCCCGGCACCCGGGCGGGTGACCACCACTTCCCAGTTGGGGCTGGCATCGGTGAGAAAGCCGCCATAGAGAATAGGTAAAACCCCGCAGTAGATAAAGGAAGATTTACCACTTCCTGAGGGGCCAATCACACCTACAAATCGGCTCTTCGAAAGTTTGAGGAGCACTTCATCGCTCTGGCCTTCGCGGCCAAAGAAGAGGTGGCTCTCTTCAATCTTAAAAGGGCGCAAGCCTGGAAAGGGATTGTCGATTCCTACACTGGCTGGCGAGCCTTGCAATTCATCAACGGTCTGGCTCATAACTTTTACGGTTTAAATTCCTGTAAAAAACTTTTTATATTTTCCATCGACTTGTTAGAGTCGGTTGAGATCAACGTGAGGTTTTGACTTTTATAACTTTCGATATTGCCTGTTCCAATTAATGCTTTCCCTTGAATGGGTTTGTTGCGGCCAAAGCCGGGGGCTTTCAGCAAGTCAAGGATTTTCATGCGCACCCATTGATCATTCACTTTGCCTTTGAAGATGATCGCACCATCAAAGTTGCGCAAGTTGTCGATGTGTTTTT
>JAYWDN010000083.1:0-4883 GCA_043780615.1 Bacteroidota bacterium
CCCATTTCTCAATGGGCCCTCTTTTGAATCGACTCCATCCTTAACCTCTATCGGTCAAGGACAGGGCCCGCTATCAATCTCCATCTGTTCAATGAACGTTTGCCTTTTAAAACCAAAGGCATCGCGGACCCTCGTCCTCCCGAAAACCAGCACGGCCCGCTCGCCCTGCCCCCCTTTTCCCAAAAGGGAGCGCAAAGGTATAAGATATGATTTGCAAAACAATAAGTGGCTTGTAATATTTTTTTAAGCCTGCGATCGGTGAATTGTTTGCGATCGATCGGGGCCGGTAGAGATAAGTGTGATTGGAACGGCCAATTCCTTTTCTAAAAAAGAAATGTACTTAAGAAGTTCAGGCGGCATTTGTTTTTCGGAAAGATTGGTCAGCAAAATATTCCAACCTTTAAGCGTGGTATAAATAGGAGTAATCTTTTCGTTCACCACTTCATAAGGCATCTCTTCTGTGATACTACCATTAGCAAGTTGATAGTGTGTGCAAATTTTTATTTCAGGAAAAATACTTAGCACATCGGCTTTCATCATGAGCAACTGGGTGACTCCATTGATCATGATGGAATATTTTAATGAAGGCAAATCAATCCATCCGCACCTGCGAGGTCGGCCGGTAGTAGATCC
The DNA here is from genome assembly GCA_043780615.1 of Bacteroidota bacterium. Taxonomy (GTDB): domain Bacteria; phylum Bacteroidota; class Bacteroidia; order Cytophagales; family Cyclobacteriaceae; genus ELB16-189. The sequence goes on from JAYWDN010000083.1 coordinate 634, forward strand.
AAACTCATTACCAGCCTTACGCAAACGCTCACCTTCATCGTTAATAAGTTCTGTAGGAAATGGACCGCTGCCCACCCGTGTGCTGTACGCTTTGAAGATGCCATACACTTCGCCAATGTGACGGGGTGCAACACCTAAGCCTGTACATGCTCCGGCTGTTACGGTATTAGAACTAGTGACAAATGGGTAGCTTCCAAAATCAATATCGAGCAAAGAGCCTTGCGCACCCTCGGCCAAAATGGTGGCGCCATTTTTCAATTCGTTGTTGATGAAATATTCGCTATCCACCAAATTGAATTCCCTTAAAAAATCTACTGCATTCAAAAAGTTTTTCTCCAACTCATTCCAATCAAATTCAACATGATGGGTTTTTAAAATTTCGAAATGGGCATCGGTGAGTTTTTTTAATCGAGCAGGGAAATCCTTTGAGAGGATATCGCCTATTCGCAAACCTTGACGCCCCACCTTATCTTGGTAGGACGGGCCGATACCTTTTAAAGTGGAGCCGATTTTGTTTTCACCTTTCGCTTTTTCATAAGCTACATCGAGCAAGCGGTGTGTGGGCACAATGAGTGTTGCTTTTTTAGAAATGAACAAGTTTGATTTTATATCGAGGTTGTACTTCGAAAGTTTTTCGATCTCGATTTTAAAAACTATTGGATCGAGCACTACGCCATTGCCAATAATATTTTTTGTGTTCGCCCTAAAAATCCCTGATGGTATTTGGTGGAGCACGTGCTTGATGCCATCAAACTCGAGTGTGTGGCCAGCGTTGGGGCCACCTTGAAAACGTGCCACCACATCATAGCGTGGCGCCAATACATCCACAATTTTTCCCTTGCCTTCATCGCCCCACTGAAGGCCCAACAGTACATCCACTTTCATATCTTTTTTTGAAAATTATTTCTTGACAACGATTTCCTCTTCTGACTTGATCACTTGAAAAATGGAATTGAGTTTTGTGATGACCAACAATTTTCTCACACTCTCGGACGGGTTCATCAAATACACTTCACCTCCCTTGTTGCGAAACTTGGTGAGGATCGTGATGAGCACACCAATGCCGCTGCTGTTGATGTAGCGCAGCCCAGAAATGTCGATGATGCAAGTGACCACTTGATGGCCGACCGCTTCGTTCACCGCGCCCACCAGTTGTGTTCCGTTGTCTTCACCGATCAAATCGCCACTGATACGGAGAACGAGTGTTTTGTTTTTTATTTCTTGTGCAAAGTTCATGGTTTTTTGTTTTCGCAGTTGTTTTTGTTGCATGAGGCGTACAAAATTAAAGAATGATGCATCACTTTATAATGCAACAGTTCGCCTACCGTGTTTTGAATGTTTTGGATGCGTGGGTCGCAAAACTCCACCACCTTAGTGCAATCGGTGCAGATGAGGTGGTCGTGTTGCCGGTAGCCGTACGATTTCTCGTATTGCGCCAGGTTTTTGCCAAACTGATGCTTGCTAACAAGATCGCATTCTACCAATAGATCGAGTGTGTTATAAACCGTGGCCCTGCTCACATGATAATTTTTATTTTTCATGTCGATGTAGAGCGACTCCACATCGAAGTGGCCCGTGAGCGAATAAATTTCTTCGAGGATGGCGTAGCGTTCGGTGGTTCTGCGAAGCTCCTTGTTTTCGAGGTAGGCGGTAAAAATCTGTGTTACTTCTTCGTAAAGTTTAGGGTTGAGCGCCATGGTAGGCTGCAAATATCGTTTAGAAAATTGACAGTTGACAACCGAACCTCTGACAATTAAATAAGTTGACGGTTGGCTCTTTGCTTCGGCAAGGGATAGAAGTAAAAAGCCCGAAGTGCGGTTGGTTTGAGTGGTAGCCGGACTTGTAACGAATAGCCCGGTGGCGCGCCTCGCGACATGCCGCCAATTACTTCACCACTTTTTGTTTGCGAAGGTCTTGAGTCATCTTCACCGCTTCGTAAACATTGATAAGCCCGCCTGATAAACTCAATTCGTTAAACTCAACCACTTTTTTGTCGCCAGGCTCATGCACTTTGAGGTGATCAAATTTGCGTGCGGACTTGATGAGAATATCTTTCACTTCGAAGGCCGTGAGCTCGGGGAAATAGGACATGAGCAGTGCGGCCACCCCTGCCGTGGCTGGGCTGGCCATGCTCGTACCACTTTCGTTTTTGTACGTGTTGCCCGGTGTAGTGGAGTAGATGTCAACGCCTGGTGCAAAAAATGAAACCGATTTTTTCCCGTAGTTGGAAAACTCTGCCACGAAATCCATGCCGGTGCCCCACGAAGACGCGCCTACTTCTACCCAGTTTTTTGCTGCTTTGCCACTAAGATAAAACCGAGTAGGAAAGTTTTTATCCACATCACTGTTGTCGCTTTCGTTGCCAGCTGCATGGACTAGCAACACTCCTTTTTGTTCGGCATACTTCACGGCACGATCTACTGCTTCCTTCTCGGGCGAGAAACTTTTTCCGAAACTCATGTTGATGATTTTTGCTCCGTTGTCAACTGCATAGATGATGGCGTTGGCTATGTCTTTGTCGCGCTCGTCCCCGTTGGGCACAGCGCGCACCACCATCACTTTCACATGATCGGCAATGCCTTTGATGCCAATATCATTGCTGCGGTTGGCCGCGATGATGCCCGCCACGTGCGTGCCGTGTGATGGGTCAGGGCCTTTCACATCGTTGTTGCCATAATTTTTTTCATACAGGTTGGAATAATTATCGCCCACGATCAAGCGCGAATTAAAATCAACATTGTAGCCAAAGTTCACAATCACACCAAAATAGTCCACCCCCTCTTTTAATTCCTTCACGTACTCATCGAGGTTTGCTCCTTCGCCCGCATTGCGAAACAGTTGTAACAAAAATCCTTTTGCAAAAAGCAAAGCCGGGTCGTTAGTTTCAAACTTTTGTACTCCCTCTAAGGTGAGGCTATCTGTCTTGATCAATTTTTTCAGCGTGTCAATGCTTTGCTTCATGTTATTGTATAGGCCCAAGTACGATTTGTACTGCTGCTCGTTATGTTGCTTCAGGCGTTGGTATTTCTCTTTTACCTTAACGAACTGCTCGTACTCAGCCTTTTGCTTTTTCCCAATCTTATCCCCTTTCACATTTTCAAATTTTTTATTCAATCGGGTGAACTCGCGTGTCAATTCATACGTGTCGGCATCCACGTTTCCCTTTTTGCCACCGATAAAATTCCAACCGTGCACATCGTCAATGTATCCGTTTTTATCATCGTCAATTCCGTTACCGGGAATTTCGCGCGCGTTGGTCCAGATCACTTCCTTCAAATCTTCATGGTCGATGTCGATCCCCGAATCCACTACGGCCACAATCACTTCGCGTGCCGGTTGGCCTTTCAATAAAGTGGAATATGTTTTTTCTACACTCAAGCCTTGAACCGAATCTTGTTGTGGATCGAGAAGGAACCAATTCAGCGGTAAGCCTTCGTTTTTTGATTGTGCCAGCAACGAGGTCTGGGCAGCGAGTACGATTAGGAAGCAGGAAGCGCGAAAAATCATTGCATCGTATTTTAAAATGAGGATGCAATATAGTTTAACACGATCATTTGCAGATCAGTCTAATGATTTTAGCCCTATTGGGGCGAGTTAGTAGAGAAGGTTCACAAAACTTACATCCGCATTAATTATTGCCTGTCTGCCCTCTGCCTGTTCATAAATGCAGGCTTCCTTTGTATCATCATTTAAAAATCGAGCTTATGTTTCACATGTGTTTGTTGTCGGTGGTGCTTTTCTACACGCTCTTCTTTGCGATGGTGATGAAACTGCACGCCAGCCTGAAAGTGTAAAGTGCGCTTGGCGCTCATCACCGTGTTCCTTCAAAATTGGTATCTTTGCCTTGAAAGAATTTTCGGCATGAAAAGTTGTTTACCCATAATATTGTCTGCCTGCTTCGGCTTTCTCTTACATTTTAATTTATCGGCCCAAACGGGCGTGCCCCGCATCGTCATCAACTCGATGGGGCACTCTGCCAAAGTGCAGAGCTTGGTGTTCACACCCGATGGCGAAAAAATAATTTCTGTTTCTGAAGATAAAACTGCTCGCGTGTGGAATTTTGCCACAGGCGAGATGCTTAAAAAATTCGAGTCGCAGATTGGCGATGGCTTTGAAGGGATGCTCTATGCCTCGGCCGTTTCGCCCGATGGAAAATTATTGGCGTTGGCCGGACTTACCACTACACCCGACAACCAAGTGTACATTGCCATCATCGACTTGATAAAAAACACTCAGGTGGCCACCGCGGT
>JAYWDN010000084.1:0-30866 GCA_043780615.1 Bacteroidota bacterium
AGTGGGTCTTTGCCGCCCAGCTCGCACTGGCAGGGCACTATCTTTTTTGCCACTTGCTCGTAAATATATTTTCCTGTTTTATAAGAGCCTGTAAAAAAATATCCATCGAAAGAAGTTTGCAGCAACAACTCCCCTACTGCACGTGCGCCAATGGCCACGTGAAAAACATTGGCGAGAATGCTTGCTTGTTTTAGCAGCCTTTCTATTTCCAATCCCGTCAAGGTCGAATACTCAGAGGGTTTGTACATCACGGCATTGCCCGCCAGCAACGCAGGCACAAAAACATTTACACCCACGAGGTATGGGTAGTTCCAAGCAGAAATATTTGCAACGATACCCAACGGTTCGTACACAATTTTTTCGGTGAGGCCGGGTTGCTGCACCATCGTCTCCTCCGATAAATAGTTTGAAGCATTGTTCGTCAGCCATTGAATGCGTGCATAAGCTCCATTGATTTCATTGCGCGATTGTTGCAATGGCTTGCCTACTTCGGAGGTGAGCACCGAAGCGAGTGACTCAATATTTAATTTTAAGAGTTCAGCAAATTTTTTTAGAATCGCGATGCGCTCTTCCAGCAAAATTTCTTGCCAATCTTTTTGCGCCAATTTTAGTTCAGCAAATTTTCTGCTTATTGATTTTTCATCGTCTTCTATTATTTCCGTAATAATTTCTTCCGTGGCCGGATTGATAATCTGCATGGCTATCGGTTTTGGATCATGTTGATAAAATAATCGCGGACTCCTTTCGATAAAGGTGTGTCTTGCAGTTGAAAGTCAGCCATTCTTTCGGGATGCCATTGCACGGCCATAATAAACGGATGATGCGCCACATCGCGTTCGATGGCTTCAATCGTACCATCGCTGGCAATGCCGCTTACTTTCAAATGCTTGCCAAGATTATCAATGGCCTGATGATGCGAACTATTTACATCTGCCATTTGAGTCTGAGCAATTTGCTGAAGCCATGAGCCTGGTTTTATTTCAACCAAATGTTTTTTGTCTGGGCTTCCTTTATGGGTTTTATTTAATTCTCCCAAATCTTGTTTGAGCGTTCCGCCCAAGAGGCAATTAATAAATTGCAAGCCACGACATATCCCCAAAACGGGTAATTGATTTTTTTGTGCCCGGTTAAAAACATCCATCTCAAATTGATCGCGATCCATTTCAAAATCATCTGCGCCCGGATAGTTCAACACGCTATTATTATAAAAACTTGGATGCACATCTACGCCTCCCGACAAAACAAGAGCACTGCATGTTTCCAAATCTTCAGCATTGTTTCGTTGTGCCGATAGCTCTACCACTTCCGCCCCCGCATTTTTAAGCCACTCTACATAGTTGGCATGCCGCTTCGAGCCCGAATAGGTTAATCCTATCTTCATAAAGCTTTCAAATAAAGTTGTTTAAAATCCGCGCGCGACACAGGCTTAGGATTGTTGGGATGTGCAAAGTCAGCAATCGCCATATCGGCCAGCGTTTCAATGTGCTCTGTCTTCACTCCGATCGTATGCAACTTGTGTGGGATATTTATTTTAGAATTGAGATCAAATAAATATTTCACCACTGCTTCGCCTGTTTCTTCTTTCAACTCGAGCGTTCGGGCAATGCGTTTGAATTTTTCTTCAAAACCTTTTATGTTAAACTCCATGCCGTATGGAATATTCACGGCATTCGCCAAACCGTGATGGGTATCCAACAATGAAGAAAGCGGATGCGCCAACGAATGCACCACGCCCAATCCTTTCTGAAATGCCACCGCACCCATCAGCGAGGCGATCAACATTTTACTTCGCGATTCAAGGTCAGGTTTATTCACCGCTTTCTCCAACGATTGATGGATCAATGAAATTCCTTCGAGTGCAATTCCTTCGCACATCGGGTGTGGAGTCTTCGCCAAATACGCTTCCATGTTGTGCGTGAGTGCATCCATGCCTGTGGCGGCAGTAATAAATGCAGGAAGCTCCATCGTGAGCATGGGGTCAGCAAAAATTATCTTCGCTAATAATTTTGGGGCGAAGAGAATTTTTTTCTGATGGGTGATGTCATCGGCAATGATCGCGCTGCGGCCAACTTCACTTCCCGTACCGGCTGTCGTTGGTATGGTGATAAAATGAGGAACGTCATTCGTTACAAAAACATCGCCACCAATCAAGTCATCATATTTAAAAAGATCTTCACGATGGTTGACCCGCAATACAATTGCGCGGGCTACATCAATGGCCGCACCTCCACCGATACCAATAATGGAATCGCGTTTGGTTTGATCGAAGGCATCCGTTCCTTTATACACATCCGACTTGACTGGGTTTTTGTGGATGTCATAAAATACTTCCACTGACAAATTTTTCTTTTGCAGATCGTTGACAATTGTTTTAAAAAATCCAAGCTGGGCAACGGTAGCATCCGTAACGATCAGCGGCCGCGATAAATCATTTTTTAAAAGATAATCACCCAGTTCGCTGACAGCACCAGCACCAAAGCGAATCGTGGTAGGGAAATTGTATTGATGGATTTTATCGAAGGTCATAAACAAAAATAGCTAATTCTTTTCGATGGGATTAGCTGCCAGAGTTTATGTAATCGTTAAGCGATACTACGCTTCACCCATCGTGCCACCAAAGTTCATAGGGAACGTGGGCATGTCGTTGGTCTGCTTGATCGGGCCGAAGCTGGCCTCGTATTTACTGATGTTGTCTTTCAAGGCAGCCAGCAAACGCTTGGCGTGCTCGGGGGTGATCACCACTCTGGATTTTACTTTTGCTTTCGGCACGCCCGGCATCAGGCGGATGAAGTCAATCACAAACTCGCTGTTGGAGTGTGCGATCATCGCCAAATTAGAATAGACACCTTCGGCAATCTCTTCCGAAAGCTCGATGTTGATTTGGTTTTGTTGCGGAACGTTTTTGTCTTCTGCCATAAGAATCAATTTTCAATTAACCGATTAGACAATTAGCCAATGAGATTCTTCCCATTGGCTAATTGGCATATTGTATCATTGACTAATCAGCAAATTCTCTTTCTTTCGATTTGCGCTCGGGGGCGTTCAACAATTGCTGATATTCTTCTTCTGAATTTACAATCAAATCATCGTATTCGCGCTGACCGGTACCGGCCGGGATCAAGTGACCAACAATCACATTCTCTTTCAAGCCCATGAGTCGATCTGTTTTACCACGGATGGCAGCTTCGCTCAACACTTTCGTGGTTTCTTGGAACGAGGCAGCCGACAGCCAGCTTTCAGTTTTCAACGAGGCTTGGGTAATCCCTTGCAACGTTGGCCTTGAAACAGCCGCCAAAGCATCGCGCACTTCCACCAACTTCTGATCTTTTCTGCGCAGTGAAGAATTCTCATCGCGGAACTCGCGGCCAGTAATGATCTGTCCTAATTTAAATCGTTGTGAGTCGCCAATGTCAGTGACCACTTTCTTGTCCAAGATCGTATCGTTGAGTTCGCGGAACTCAAATTTGTCAACGTATTCGCCTGGCAAGAAGGTCGTGTCGCCCGAGTCGATGATCTCTACTTTCTGCATCATCTGGCTTACGATACACTCAATGTGTTTGTCGTTGATCTTCACCCCTTGCAAACGATATACTTCTTGGATTTCGTTCACCAAATATTCTTGCACGGCAGTTGGGCCTTTGATCGACAGAATATCGGAAGGGGTGATTGCACCATCCGACAACGGTTGACCCGCACGAACGAAGTCATTGTCTTGCACCAAGATGTGCTTGCTCAATGGCACGAGGTAGCGCTTCTGCACTCCGTCTTTCGACTCGATGAAGATTTCGCGATTACCACGTTTGATGCCACCGTAAGTAACCACACCATCAATCTCAGAAACTACTGCGGGGTTTGAAGGATTACGTGCTTCAAACAATTCCGTTACACGTGGCAGACCGCCTGTAATGTCGCGCGACTTGCCCATGGTGCGAGGAATCTTGGCAAGCACCTGGCCTGCTTTAATTTTCTCGCCTTCATCGACTGCCAAGTGGGCGCCAACTGGAATATTGTAGCCCTTCGTATCGCTCTTTCCATTCACAATGATGGCAGGGTTTTTTGTTTTGTCGCGCGTATCGGTGATCACTTTTTCGCGGTGACCAGTTTGTTCATCCGATTCTTCTTTGAAGGTGATGCCTTCGATGATCGCTTCATAGCCGATCTGGCCATCAAATTCTGAAAGGATCACCGCGTTGTACGGATCCCAGTAGCAAAGCTCTTCGGTCTTCTCTACTTTCTGTCCGTCTTTCACGCGAAGGAATGCACCGTAAGGAACGTTGTTGGTAATGAGCACGCGCTTTTCAGGATCCAAAATCCTGATTTCGCCCGTACGGCCCATCACTACTTTTACTTTATTATTGTCTTTGTCGGTCGTGTCAACGGTACGAATTGCTTCAAACTCAATGGCGCCTGTAAACTTCGCTTTGATGTTTGCATCTACGGCAATGTTGGAAGCCGTACCACCCACGTGGAAAGTACGCAACGTCAGCTGTGTGCCCGGCTCACCAATCGACTGGGCGGCAATCACACCTACAGCTTCACCATTTTGCGACATCTTCCCGTTGGCCAAATTGCGTCCGTAGCATTTTGCACACGTACCGAATTTGGTTTCGCAGGTAAGCACTGACCGTATCTCAATTTCTTCGATGCTTGTTTCGTCAATCTGTTTGGCAATCTCATCGGTGATCTCTTCGTTGCCTGCGCAAATTAATTTGTCGGTCAACGGATCATAAATATCATGCACAGAAGTACGTCCCAATATCCGCTCAGACAATGGCTCAACAATATCTTCGTTGTCTTTCAACGCTTTCACGTTCAAGCCGCGCAGTGTGCCGCAATCTTCTTCGTTGATAACCAAATCTTGAGCAACGTCCACCAACCTGCGTGTGAGGTACCCGGCATCGGCTGTTTTCAAAGCCGTATCGGCCAACCCTTTACGCGCACCGTGTGTCGAGATAAAATATTCCAACACGTCCAGTCCTTCTTTGAAGTTGGAGAGGATCGGGTTTTCGATAATCGAACCTACCGAACCTGCCAAATTTTTCTGCGGCTTCGCCATCAATCCGCGCATCCCGCCCAACTGACGGATCTGTTCGCGCGAACCACGGGCACCCGAGTGCATCATCATGTAGATGGAGTTGAACCCTTGCTGATCTTCTTCCAACTGCTTCATCAGCGTGTTGGTGAGCATCGTGTTGGTGCGTGTCCAAATATCAATTACTTGATTGTAGCGTTCGTTGTCGGTGATCAAGCCCATCATGTAGTTGTTCCAAACCGAATCAACTTCTTTCTGTGCTTCTTCTACCAATTTCTTTTTCTCGGCTGGCACTTTCACATCGCCAAGACCCATCGAAAGACCGCCACGGTAGGCCATCTGGAAACCGAGTTCTTTGATGTCATCCAAAAACTTTGCCGTCTTCGCTTGGCCTGCCATTTTATAAACATCAGCAATGATCGTCTGAAGTTTTTTCTTGGTGAGCAGCTCATCTACATAGCCCACTTCTGCTGGCATCACTTCATTGAAGATCACGCGGCCAGTAACGGTCTCTATCAATTTCCGAGAAATCGTTCCCGTCTTTTTGTCTTTCAAGTTGGCCTTCACTTTAATGATAGCGTGCTTTGACAGCTTGCCTTCATTGTAGGCTACAATCACTTCTTCAGAGGAGTAGTACGTTTTGTTTTCGCCCTGCTCTCCTTTTCTTCCTTTGGTGAGATAGTATAAACCCAACACCATGTCTTGAGAAGGAACCGTGATCGGTGCTCCATTGGCAGGGTTCAAAATATTATGTGACGAGAGCATCAACGTGGATGCCTCTATAATTGCTTCTTGGCCCAACGGCACATGCACGGCCATCTGGTCACCGTCAAAGTCAGCGTTGAACGCAGTACAAACAAGGGGGTGCAACTGAATCGCTTTTCCTTCGATCAACTTAGGTTGGAATGCCTGAATACCCAATCGGTGAAGTGTTGGAGCGCGGTTCAAAAGAACAGGGTGTCCTTTCAATACGTTTTCCAAAATATCCCACACCACGGGGTCTTTGCGATCTACAATTTTCTTTGCTGATTTCACCGTCTTCACAATTCCTCTTTCGATGAGCTTGCGGATAATGAATGGCTTGAACAATTCGGCTGCCATATCTTTTGGCAAACCGCACTCATGCAATTTCAATTCAGGGCCAACCACAATGACCGAACGGCCCGAGTAGTCAACGCGCTTACCTAATAAATTTTGACGGAAGCGACCTTGCTTGCCTTTGAGCATATCGCTCAACGATTTCAAGGCGCGGTTACCATCGGCACGAACGGCATTCACTTTACGTGAATTGTCGAACAATGAATCTACAGCCTCTTGAAGCATGCGTTTTTCATTACGCAAAATCACTTCGGGAGCTTTAATATCAATTAATCTTTTGAGTCGATTATTTCTGATGATTACCCTGCGGTAAAGATCATTCAAATCGGAAGTGGCAAAACGGCCACCATCGAGCGGCACAAGAGGGCGCAACTCTGGTGGAATCACGGGCACCATTTTAATAGTCATCCACTGTGGTCTATTTTCTACGCGCGTGTTCGCATCGCGGAAAGCCTCTACCACTTTCAATCTTTTCAATGCTTCCGCCTTGCGCTGCTGCGATGTATCGGTGGCAGCCTGATGGCGAAGCTCGTAAGAAAGCTCATCGAGTTTCAAACGGCTCAACAACATCTCAAGGCCATCGGCACCCATCTTGGCAATAAATTTTTTCGGGTCGTTGTCGTCAAGCATTTGGTTTTCGCGTGGCAGCTTGTCCACGATTTCCAAGTATTCTTCTTCCGTAAGGAAGTCGAGGCGGTTAATGCCATCTTCTTCTTTGATACCCGCTTGGATCACCACAAACCGTTCGTAGTAAATGATCTGATCCAATTTCTTGGTAGGAAGGCCAAGCAGATAACCAATCTTGTTTGGCAACGAACGGAAATACCAAATGTGTGCCACAGGCATCACCAATTCAATGTGGCCCATACGTTCGCGCCTAACTTTTTTCTCGGTCACTTCCACTCCACAGCGGTCGCAGATGATGCCTTTGTAACGGATGCGTTTGTATTTTCCGCAATGACATTCCCAGTCTTTTACCGGGCCGAAAATCCGCTCGCAAAACAAACCGCCCATCTCGGGCTTGTAGGTCCTGTAGTTGATGGTTTCGGGCTGCGTGATTTCGCCATGCGAGCTTTCCAGAATTGACTCTGGAGAAGCCAAACTGATGGTGATTTTTGAGAAGTCGTTGTTGATCTTTTTATTTTTTCTGAAAGACATGTTATTTAGTAGTTAGTCTTGAGTAAATAGTCTTTAGTAGTGTTATGCAGTTAATGATTTTTTGAGGGACCAATTCATTTTTTGAATCTCCACAATCTCTTGCTGAACAGATTCCAAAGCTCTTTTGTCAATAAAATCAACTTTTTGCGCAATAATCAACTGTGTTTCCAATTCGCAAGTTGACCCATTAGATATACCCAAGAAATTATTGAAATCTTTTTTGGAATTTCTTCCTGCACCCTCGGCAATATTAGATGCAACTGATATTGCGCTCCTCCTGATCTGGGAAGTAATTCCGTACAACTCTTCTTTAGGGAAATCTTTAGTCATCTGATACACTTTGACAGCCAAGTCAACCGATTTTTGCCAGATTTTTAATTCCTTGTAATTATTCATTCGAAAAGCCTTGAGTTGTTAGTCCTTAGTCATGAGTAGCTAGCTACTCATGACTAAGGACTCATTACCATTTTCAATCCATCGTAATCTCTAACGCGAGGCCACGCAATTCATGCACCAATACATTGAACGATTCAGGAATGTTTGGCTTGCGCATGTTCTCGCCCTTCACGATCGATTCGTATGCTTTCGCACGGCCAATCACATCGTCAGACTTGATGGTGAGAATCTCTTGAAGGATATGCGAAGCACCAAATGCCTCGATCGCCCACACTTCCATCTCTCCAAAACGCTGTCCACCAAACTGTGCCTTACCGCCCAACGGTTGCTGCGTGATGAGTGAGTACGGCCCGATCGAGCGTGCGTGCATCTTGTCGTCCACCAAGTGGCCGAGTTTGAGCATGTACGCAAGGCCAACGGTAACGGGTTGATCGAACTTGTGCCCGGTCAAACCATCGTACAAATAGGTGCGGCCAAACTCTGGTAAGCCTGCTTCTTTCAATTCAGCAGATACTTGATCCAACGAAGCCCCATCAAAAATCGGAGTCGCATATTTGCGGTTCAGTTTTTTGCCAGCCCATGCCAGTACCGTTTCATAGATCTGCCCCAAGTTCATACGCGAAGGCACACCCAGCGGGTTCAAGCAAATATCTACTGGCGTTCCGTCTTCGAGGAAAGGCATATCTTCTTCACGGACAATACGTGCTACCACGCCTTTGTTACCGTGGCGGCCCGCCATCTTATCGCCCACTTTCAGCTTGCGTTTTTTAGCCACATAAACTTTTGCCAACTGCACGATGCCCGCAGGAAGTTCATCGCCCACTTCCAACGTGAACCGCTCGCGTTTGAATTCGCCCGCGATTACATTGCGAGTGTTCAGATAGTTCTTTACCAGTTCGGCTACTAAATCATTGGTGTCGTCATCGGTCGACCAACTTTCTAAACTCACATCGGCAATCAAGTTCACTTCTTCCGGAACATGGTAGTTGCTTTCATCGCGGTAAATGTTCTTGTCGGGGAACAAGTTGCTCTCCAATACCTTCGCGCTAAACTTCACCCCTTTGGTAATCAGTTCATCACCAAATTTGTGTTTCACACCTTGGCTGGTTTTTCCGGTGAGCAACGAAGTCAACTTCTTGATCATCTCGTTACGCAGTTCGGTGAGGTTCTTGCTGTGGCGGTTCTTCAGCGTATCCAATTCCTTCTTCGACTTGGTGCGAACATCTTTGTCGCGCTTGGGGCGAGAGAAAAGTTTTGTTTCGATCACTACGCCTTTCAATGATGGCGGTGCCTTCATCGAAGCATCCTTCACATCGCCTGCTTTGTCGCCAAAGATAGCGCGCAACAATTTTTCTTCCGGTGTCGGATCGGTCTCCCCTTTCGGGGTGATCTTTCCGATGAGGATGTCGCCTTCTTTCACTTCGGCACCGATGCGGATGATTCCATTTTCATCGAGGTGCTTCACGGCTTCTTCACTCACGTTTGGTATTTCCGAAGTCAATTCTTCTTCACCACGTTTGGTGTCGCGCACTTCCAATTCAAATTCTTCTACGTGGATAGAAGTGTAGATGTCATCGCGCACCACGCGCTCAGAAATTACAATCGCATCCTCGAAGTTGTAACCTTGCCAGGGCATGTAGGCTACCATCAAATTCCTACCGAGCGCCAATTCACCATTGGCAGTTCCATAACCTTGGCAAAGCGGCTGCCCTTTAGAGACCTTCTCGCCTTTCTTTACCAACGGGGTCAGGTTGATGCATGTATCTTGGTTGGTTCTGCGGAACTTAATTAAATTATAAGATTTTAATTCGTCATCGAAGCGAACAAGTTTTTGCTCTTCCGACACCTCGTATTTGATCACGATTTTCTTCGCGTCAACATACTCTACTACTCCATTGGCTTCTGCTAAAACCAAGGCACGTGAGTCAAGTGCAATACGCGCTTCCAAGCCCGTTCCAACAACGGGAGCCTCTGGTCTCATCAACGGCACGGCTTGACGCTGCATGTTCGAGCCCATGAGGGCACGGTTGGCATCGTCATGTTCAAGGAACGGAATCAACGAAGCGGCAATCGACACGATTTGGTTCGGGGCAATGTCCATGTAGTGGATGTCTTTCGGCTCCACCACTGGGAAGTCGCCTTCAAAGTGTGCTTTTACTTTTTCATCGAACAATTCTCCGTTCGGTTTTATCTTCACATTCGCTTGCGCAATGTTGTGCGAGTCTTCTTCTTCGGCTGTAAGGAAAATTACTTCCTTGCCTTTCACTTTTCCATTCTCGACTTTGCGGTAAGGGGTTTCGATGAAGCCCATCTTGTTCACTTTTGCATGAACGCAGAGAGACGAAATCAAACCGATGTTCGGCCCTTCTGGAGTTTCAATGGTGCACAAACGTCCGTAGTGCGTGTAATGTACGTCACGAACTTCAAAGCCTGCACGTTCGCGCGACAAACCTCCTGGCCCGAGTGCCGACATCCTTCTCTTGTGTGTGATCTCTGCCAACGGATTGGTTTGATCCATGAACTGAGAGAGCTGGTTGGTACCAAAGAACGAATTGATTACCGAAGACAAAGTACGCGCGTTGATCAAATCTACTGGCTTGAAATCTTCGTTATCGCGCACGTTCATCCTTTCTTTGATGGTTCTGGCCATACGCGCCAAGCCCACACCAAACTGCGAATACAGTTGTTCACCCACTGTTCGTACCCTTCTGTTGCTCAAGTGGTCAATGTCATCGACCACTGCTTTTGAGTTGATCAAGCCGATCAAATATTTTACGATGAGGATAATGTCCTCCGTAGTCAATACGCGTTGATCAGCGCTAAGGTCAAGGCCTAATTTTTTATTAATTCTATAACGACCTACTTCACCAAGGTCATAGCGCTTCTCACTGAAGAACAAGCTCTGGATAATATCGCGGGCCGTTTGTTCGTCAGGTGCTTCTGTATTCCTTAACTGACGATAGATTTGTTCAACCGCTTCTTTCTCAGAGTTGGAGTTGTCTTTCGCCAATGTGTTGAAGATGATTTGGAAATCGGCCACGTTCACATCTTCGCGATGGAGGATGATCGACTTCGTACCCGATTCCAAAATAGTGTCGGTATCTTCGGCTGTGATCACGTGGTCGCGCTCCAACAACACTTCGTTGCGGTCGATAGAAACCACTTCGCCCGTATCTTCATCCACAAAGTCTTCCGTCCAGGTTTTCAAAACCCGAGCGGCCAACTTGCGGCCTACCATTTTCTTTAATGTGTTTTTGCTGGCCTCTACTTCTTCGCTGACGCCAAACAAATCCAAAATATCTTTATCCGTGCCGTAACCAATGGCACGGAGCAACGTGGTCACCGGGAATTTTTTCTTGCGGTCGATGTAGGCATACATCACCGCGTTCACGTCAGTGGCGAATTCAATCCACGAACCTTTGAACGGGATGATCCGTGCCGAATACAGCTTCGTGCCGTTGGTGTGTTTGCTCATGGCGAAAAACACACCGGGCGAACGGTGCAACTGCGACACGATCACGCGCTCAGCTCCGTTGATCACGAACGAGCCTTTCCCTGTCATGTAAGGGATGTTGCCCAAGAAAACCTCTTGTTCAATCGTTTGAAAATCTTCGTTGTCTTCATCGTTGCACGTGAGGCGCAGCTTGGCTTTCAGCGGAACTGAAAACGTAAGCCCGCGATCGATGCACTCGTCCACATTGTATTTGGGCGGGTCGATGGTGTAGTCCACAAACTCGAGCACGAAATTCTCGCGCGAATCGGAGATGGGGAAGTTCTCTGCAAACACTTTGAAGAGCCCTTCGTTCTGCCGTTTTTCGGCAGGGGTCTCGATCTGCAAAAAGTTTTTGAACGATTGAAGTTGGATGTCCAAAAAGTCCGGGTATTCCAGCACTTTGTCGATGGACGAAAAATCAATTCGGTTGTTTGTTGTCTTCTTTGCCAAGGTACTTAGCGTTTAAAAATTTCCCGAACCAGAATTATTCTAAAACTATTTTGATACAAATGCCTTGCGGCATAAATAGGGGAAAGACCCCAATCCTTTTTGCAGAGGAATGGGGTCTGAAATCCCTTTCAGACGGTATCTGCGCCTTTCAAGAATTTATTTCAACTCTACTTCGGCACCGGCCTCTACGAGTTGCTTCTTGAGGTTTTCGGCTTCGTCTTTAGGCAAGCCTTCTTTGATGGTTTTTGGTGCGCCATCGACCATGTCTTTCGCTTCTTTCAAGCCAAGACCGGTAAGTTCTTTCACCAATTTTACGATTTGAAGTTTATTCACACCTGCGGCTTTCAACACGACATCGAAGTTTGTCTTTTCAGCTGCGGCTGCGCCACCTGCTGCGCCACCACCTGCGGGGGCTGCCATTACGGCTGCGGCTGCGGGCTCTATGCCGTGTGTTTCTTTCAAGTAAGAAGCCAATTCATTAACTTCTTTTACGGTGAGCTCTACTAATTGGTCCCCGATTGCTTTGATATCTGCCATGATTGATAATTGTTTAAAAATTTAAATTCGTGTTTGTTAGTTTTTTCTGTCTTCCAATGCTTTCACCAAGCCAGCCAACGTGTTTTTGCCGCTCAACAAAGCAGACAATACATTTTTGGCAGGCGATTGCAGCAACGAAATGATTTCGCCAATGAGTTCGTTCTTCGATTTCAGGCCGCTGAGCATATCCAAATGTTCATCGCCAATGAAGAGGGCCGTTTCGATGGAAGCGGCCTTTAAGCCTGGCTTTCCTTGTTGCTTCTTGCGGTACTCTTTGATCACTTTGGCTGGTGCATTCCCCGATTCTTTGGAGAACATCACACCCGAAAAACCCTTGAGCGTTTTAAATAGTTCTTCATAGTTGGCGGGTTGCTTTTCCAATGCTTTGCGGATGAGTGTGTTCTTGTACACCACATACTCCACGCCTGCATGGTAGCACAACCTGCGCAACGCATTCACTTGAGCCACGGTCAAACCAGAAGCATCGGTGATATAGAAATGGTTGTTTTGAGAAAATTTCTCAGCCAACCCATCAATGATTTGTCCTTTCTCTTCCCTGGTCATTTCTTTAAATATTAAGCACCCAATGAACTTGAATCAACCCTGATGCCGGGGCTCATCGTGGTAGAGAGTGCTACACTTTGCAGGTAGGTTCCTTTGGACGATGCCGGTTTCAGTTTTATAACCATATTGATAAGTTCAGCAGCATTGTCTTTAATCATGTCTGCGCTGAAGGAAGCCTTACCCACACTTGCATGAACGATTCCTTGTTTATCGATTTTAAAGTCCACCTTACCTGCTTTTACTTCTTTCACAGCCCTGCCCACTTCTAGGGTAACGGTTCCTGACTTTGGGTTGGGCATCAACCCACGTGGGCCAAGCACCTTACCTAACTTACCTACTTTGGCCATCACAGTGGGCATGGTAATGATCACATCCACGTCTGTCCAGCCACCTTCAATTTTTTTTATGTATTCGTCCAAGCCTACATGTTCTGCGCCTGCGTCTTTGGCTTCTTGTTCTTTGTCGGGCGAACACAGCACCAGCACGCGCACTACTTTGCCCAAGCCGTGTGGCAAAGACACTACGCCTCGCACCATTTGATCTGATTTTTTAGGATCAACACCCAAACGGATGTCCACATCCACCGATGCATCAAACTTGGTGAAGGTGATGTCTTTCAGCATGGTGGCTGCTTCCGTCAGCGAATACTCTTTCTCCAAGTTGTACTTGGCAAGGACTGCTTTTCTATTTTTTGAAATTCGTGCCATTGTCGTTCTTGTTATTTGTCCCAAGGAGCAGTTCCACTTACCGTCACACCCATACTGCGGGCTGTGCCCGCTACCATTTTCATGGCCGACTCCACTTTGAAGGCGTTGAGGTCAGGCATTTTAAGTTCAGCGATTTTTTTGATCTGATCCCAAGAGATCGCGCCTACCTTTAAGCGGTTAGGCTCTTTTGATCCTTGTTGGATTTTGATCGATTCCATGATCAGCACAGCAGCAGGAGGGGTTTTGATGACAAAGTCAAAAGACTTGTCATTGTACATGGTGATGAGCACCGGAAGAACCTGACCGGGCTTGTCTTGCGAGCGCGCATTGAACTGTTTGCAAAAGTCCATGATGTTCAAACCCTTCGAACCCAATGCTGGGCCGATAGGAGGTGCAGGGTTGGCCGCTCCACCTTTTACCTGCAATTTTAAATAACCTGTAATTTCCTTAGCCATGATATTCTTAGTCTATCTTTTCTACTTGCATGTAACTGAGCTCAACGGGGGTGTTTCTTCCAAATATTTTCACCATCACGTTCAGCTTCTTCTTGTCTTCAAAAATTTCTTCCACATTTCCAGTAAAGCCGCTGAATGGCCCATCCATTACTTTCACCGACTCGCCCTTTATAAAAGGAGTATCCAATTTCTCTTCAAACTGATCTACCTCATCTACTTTGCCTAGGATGCGGTTCACTTCTGTTTGCCGCAATGCCACTGGCTCTTTGTTGGTGGCACTCGATCCGTTGTTGCCCAAAAAGCCAATCACCCCAGGGATGTTGTTCACTTTGTGGTAAGCCTCACCGTGCGAAAGATCGGCTGACACAAGAACATAGCCCGGAAAAAAGTTTCTTTCGCGGACACGCTTTTTGCCGTTGCGCATCTCATAGACTTTTTCCGAAGGGATGAGTACCTGCGGAATAAATTCGGTGAGCTTGGAACGTTCGATCTCGAGGTCAAGGTAAGATTTGATTTTCTTCTCTTGGCCGCTGATCACCCGCAACACATACCATTTTAGCTCTGCCATGATTCGTTAAAATTCCTTGTAAAACCAGTGCAAAGCGTTATTAAACCCAAAGTCGATCAAACCGATGACCAACGCAAAGATCAGCGAAGCCACCAGCACCAAAATGGCACTGCTCTGCAGTTCGTTGAACTTTGACCAAGAGACCTTGTTACGGATCTCGTCTATTGAATCGAGGATATAGTTTTTCAGTTTTTCCATCTGTTTCTGCACGGGCGGGCCAGCCCATTTCTTCTATTTTCTCGCTTTCACAGCGTTTTTTACTTCATCGTTCTGCACGGGTGGAGAGACTCGAACTCCCAGCCAACGGTTTTGGAGACCGCTACTCTACCAATTGAGCTACACCCGTATTACCAAGTTGGCTACCTCTTTGAACCTCCTACCGTGAACCCTAAATTCAAAAGGACTGCAAATGTATGGCAAAGTGTAAAGAAAACAAAAGCGTTTCTGAGAAAAATCTCAGAAACGCTTTTTATTTGATTATCAGTTAATTGCCTTTCGGCAAGAAAATCTTAGTAGATGATTTCGTTTATCTTGATTCAACAAATGGATTACAACCTGATTCAGCAATATACTTGTTCAAGTAATACTGATTTGTTCCATCGATTCGCTTGCGCAAACCAATTTTATCTTTCTTCATTTTATCAAGTATTGCTTTCATACAAGGCTTATCACTGGCTTTTTTTATAAGGTTTTTCTTTAATAAACGGTAAACTTTGCCATCTGCAGTAACACTAAAATGACGGCTATCCCAATACATATGGTGTAGCGTATATATGTAGACCGAGCCCTTTTCTCTAATCTGAAAGGAATATGTCCGATCAATACTTCTAAAACTCTTGCCAAACCGATTTTGATAACCCCAAACAGAATCCTTATATATTTTTGACTTATTTCCATTTAAATCCTGAATTGCAATCTTATTACGTAGTTCCATACTAAAGTACCGTATGCCAGTTCCGATTCGCGCTACTTGTTGGCCATTGTTGCTCAAAAAATCTTTCGATGTGAAATAAACCTTTTGTGCAAAAAGACTGGTTCCAACCGTGACCAAAAGGGGTAATAGAATTTTCATAAAATATTTAATCGGAAGCTGGAAGTAATTGATCCGCAAGACCAGATCACTAAACAAAATAGAATAATTTTTTTCATAAACGAGGGTTAAAGATTTATTAATAATTTAAGAAATTTGTCTCATAAGACTTTACAAAAGTAAGTTTTTACCCCCCCCCATTTCCATATTATAGCAAAAACATTACACGCGTGATAAAACCGTAATAAACAAAATCGCCACCGAGTGGTGGCGATTTTAAATAATCAAAAATTGATAAATCCCTTAGTCTAAGATTTCAGTTACTTGGCCTGAGCCTACGGTGCGTCCGCCTTCGCGGATAGCGAAACGCAATCCTTTTTCCATGGCGATCTTGTAATGGCACCTTTTTGAAGCCATTTTCTCTCAATCTAATTTAAATTTACCAACTATCTTGAAAATAGATACGAGGGAAGCAACCGTCAACGAACCAATTAACCATAATCTGAAATTATAATTCAGAACATAATCGATTACAATTGATAACAACGCAACAAAAACAAAAATTAGCATTGAGCAGTACCAAATGACTCTTTTCCTATTTTTCTGAATTTGCTCTCTGCTTTCTGGTGTCATAATTCTATTCTTCATTAGACTCAGTTGTCTTTTTCTTTACAAGCCTACTTACAAAATAAATTGGAATGATAAAAACCAATGCTAATACTATGAACACCCAATATTGAAATTCAATATTATATTTAGCAATAAGCGAAGCTATGACTGCATACCCAATAATGATAGGGAAGATGTAAATAATTATCAACTTTCTGGCCCTTTCTTGAGCAAATCCTGCTTTCTTCATCATGTTATCAAAACAAATAAAATATTCATGTACGTTTCATTTACATAATTGCTGCTGCAATTCCAGACCCGACTACCGCAGCACCACCCACTGCCGTGACTGAAAAGCCCCAACCCACAGGCCCCGAGAGGAAACAGCCAAGAGCCATAAGTGCTCCGCATCCAACATCACACACAGCAACTGCTCCACCGTTCACGGTCTCCAACTTACCGCCTATTAGTTGACCGTTCGAGTCACTGACCATTTTATTAATCTGTTGTTGCCATGAGTCATAATTTGCTTTCCAGTATTGAGATGAACTTCTCGCAATAGAAATAGCAGAAAAAATAACTGGTTGCTCTTCTGTAGAAAGGCTATATACCTGACTTTCAATATCATCCAAGCTTCTCATTAACAAATCAATATTACTAGATTGTGTGTTAATGGCATTGATTACCAACAATAGTTTTTCATTTTGTCCCGCAGAGAGATATTTAGATACATCATTAATTATTGAGTTTGAAAGTTCATCTACTGCCACTTTTGCAGAATAGCCGTTTGCTCTCATTTTGGAAACATAATCAATCCCCTTTTGAGTTATAACCTTGAAATTATCACTTAAAAGTTTTTCTTGGTCAGCCGTTAAATTCGGCATTTGTTGTTTTACGAAGGCAAATGCTGCTTTTTCATTTTCAACAAGAATCTCTGAAAGATTTCTCTTGTTATTTGCACGTTGGTTTACGCTGAAAGTCTTTTGATTTAGGCTTGTGATCACAAAATCGAGGCCTTGGCTGTGTATTCTTCCTACCTGTTCAAATTGCGAGGGGGTATACTTTTGGCTTACGGTAGCAGTTTCATTTTTTGTGCACGAAATTGCTACAACAATTGTAATGCAAAGGGTTGCTATTTTTCTCATTTGATTTAATATTTTAGGTTTGTTGATGGCTAAATTTAAGCCCATTTACCCCCCCCCCCGCAAAATCAAAAACGACAAAAATGGTACAGTAGTACCTTAATAAAGCAAAATGCCCGCCTTCCAAAAAGCGGGCATTACTGCAAGGGAATATGTTAATATTTCTTTTAGTCCAGGATTTCTGTTACCTGACCTGAACCAACCGTACGGCCACCTTCGCGGATAGCGAAACGCAATCCTTTTTCCATCGCAATTTTATTGATCAATTCAACTTCGATGGAAACGTTATCGCCCGGCATTACCATTTCTACACCAGCAGCAAGCTTGCACTCGCCAGTAACATCGGTGGTACGGAAATAGAACTGCGGACGGTACTTGTTAAAGAAAGGAGTATGACGACCGCCTTCTTCTTTGCTCAACACATAAACCTCGGCTTTGAATTTAGCGTGAGGAGTTACAGTACCAGGCTTACAGATCACCATACCACGGCAGATTTGTTCTTTTTCAATACCGCGCAGCAACAACCCTACGTTGTCACCAGCTTCTCCACGGTCAAGGATTTTGCGGAACATCTCCACCCCAGTGATGGTGGAAGTCAAGTTCTCGGCACCCATTCCTAGGATTTGAACAGGATCGCCTGTTTTAATGATCCCACGCTCGATACGGCCCGTAGCTACCGTGCCACGGCCCGTGATCGAGAACACGTCTTCTACAGGCATCAAGAAATCTTTATCGATCAAGCGAATCGGGATGGGGATGAAGTTATCCACCGCTTCCATCAGTTCTTCAACTTTGGCTTCCCACTTGGCCTCTCCGTTCAAAGCGCCCAATGCAGAACCACGGATTACCGGCATTGTGTCGCCCGGAAATTTATAGTAAGTCATCAACTCACGGATTTCCATTTCAACCAGGTCAAGCAATTCTGCATCGTCAACCAAGTCAACTTTGTTCATAAATACAACGAGGGCAGGCACACCCACCTGACGAGCCAACAGGATGTGCTCGCGGGTCTGTGGCATAGGGCCGTCAGTTGCAGCCACCACGAGGATAGCTCCGTCCATTTGGGCAGCACCTGTAACCATGTTTTTCACATAGTCAGCGTGACCCGGACAGTCAACGTGGGCATAGTGCCTTTTGACAGTGGAGTATTCTACGTGTGAGGTGTTGATAGTGATACCCCTTTCCTTTTCTTCAGGAGCATTGTCAATGGAGGAGAAATCCCTCATTGAAGCAAGTCCTTTTGCAGAAAGTACTTTGGTAATTGCAGCCGTCAACGTGGTTTTGCCGTGGTCAACGTGACCAATGGTTCCAATGTTAACGTGCGGTTTCGAGCGGTCAAATGTTTCTTTTGCCATGTTTGAAAATCCCAGTTAAGTTTAAAGTGTATAATTAATTTAAAAAGTTACTACTCATTGCTTCTTACTTTTAAGAAGCTACACCCTAAACATTTTGAGCCTTTCGGATAGGTTACTGCCTTTCGGCAATTGCTTGTCATTCAAACACTTTTAGGATGTTCGCTACGCATCCGTGTTCAAAAGATTTCGCTTTTCAACATTTCAATATTTATAAATGAACCCAATATTCATTTGTCATTCAACCTAATTCTGAGCTGTTGAAGGGAATTGAACCCTCGACCTCTTCCTTACCAAGGAAGTGCTCTACCCCTGAGCTACAACAGCAATTTGCCGTTATTAGTTACTCGTTGTTAGTTAAGTACACTATTAACGATTAACAACCCAAGGAGCGGGAGACGAGGCTCGAACTCGCGACCTATAGCTTGGAAGGCTATCGCTCTACCAACTGAGCTACTCCCGCAAATCGATTTTAGATTTACGATTTTAGATTTCTTGATTTAAAGGACACGGCACTAAAAATCTAACATCATAAAATCTTAAATCTCAAATCAGCCAGTGGGGAGAACAGGATTCGAACCTGTGAAGACATAAGTCAACAGATTTACAGTCTGTCCTCGTTGGCCGCTTGAGTATCTCCCCCAACGATTCTTCTTGATCTTTTTAAGAACTCTTCCCAATATTCCTGAAAGGCTTTTGCCCGTTCCCGAAAAATTAGGAGTGCAAAATTATACGGTTTTTCGGTATCAACAAACTTCCTTTAGAGGAAAAATGTAGGCAATAGGCAAGGGCAATTGGCAAAGTTTAGGTCTCATAAATAAACTATACTGTTGGATTACAATTGTTTTGCCTATTGTGTACTGCCAATTGCCTATTGGTTTGCCTATTGCCCTTGCCTACTGTCTACTTTTAAGCACTTACATCAACACTATTTCTTTGAGCACATCTTTTCCAAATTCTGCCTCCAGCATTTTGAGCAGATGGTTTTTATGAAAACTCAGGTCGCTTTTCATGGCCGGGGAATCCAGTTCGATGAACAACACTTTGTTGCGGATGTAAATCCTTTTGGTGCGCTTGGCCACGGGCTTGCCCGCGATCCGCTCCCACGAGGAAATTACATTGGCTTCATCAAATTTTGGCTTGAGGTGATATTCTTTTAGCAATAGCCGTATGGCCTGACCGATATGCTGAAATTCGTTTTGGTCTTTGGCCATGATTTTTGATTACGCTATAAACTTACCCTTTTCTATGTTCACGATGCCTGCCTTCAGGTTTGCTTCGTTCAAAATTACTTTGCAGCGATCGGGTCGTGCATCGGTGATGAACAACTGGCCGAACATTCCATCGGCAACAAACTGCATTATTTTACGAATACGATTATCATCGAGCTTATCAAAAATATCATCGAGTAGAAGCAAAGGTTTGAATTTTTTCTTTTCAGCGATGCATTGAAACTCGGCCAACTTCAGTGCGATCAAAAAAGATTTTTGTTGGCCTTGCGAGCCATAGCGTTTCACTTCATAGTCGTTCAGCAAGAACATAAAATCATCGCGGTGAATGCCTGTGGTGGTGCGCTGCAAGGCCAAGTCGCGCTGCAAATTTTTGCGCAGCAGTTCTTCTACATCATTTCCGTCAAGGTCAGAGCGGTATTGAATGCTCATCGCTTCCTCTTTTGCGCCCGAAAGGTTTTGGTAGTGTTTCGCGAAAGCAGGAAGGAATTCTTTAAGAAATTCTTTTCGTTTTGAAAAAATATTTTTGGCGGCAGGGATAATTTTTTGGTCGTAGCCAGCCAGCAGGTCGTGGTCGGTATGGCCTCGTTCGGCAAAAAGTTTCAACGCACTGTTGCGCTGCTTAAGGTAGGTGGCATAAACAATCAAATTTTCTAAATACCCATGATCGATTTGTGAAAGCAAACTGTCGAAAAATTTTCTCCGCACTTCGCTGCCGTCCCAAATCAACTCTATGTCTTGCGGGGCAATGAGCACCACGGGGTACTTGCCCACATGCTCAGAAAACTTCAGACAATCTTGGCCGTCTTCGCGGATTATTTTCTTTTGGCCTTGCTGAAAAGAACAGGTCACTTCCATCGATTTTTCATGAATCTGAAAGTTTCCCTTGATCATAAACTGGCTCTCGCCCAGTTTTAAATTTTGCACATCGGAAGGATTGATGGCGCTTTTGGTGAACGACAAATAATACATCGCGTCAAGCAGGTTGGTTTTGCCGCTGCCGTTGCTGCCCAAGAAACAATTCACAGGTTGATCAAACCGAAGGGTGGCCTCGGCATAATTTTTAAAATTGAAGAGTCTTAATTCTTGAAGGAACACGTCATTTATAATGTTAAGCCAATACACCGATGGTTTGGCTATTGGCAGGCCATCGTGTATTTTCGCAGTTCGTAAAATCCAAAAGTAACAGTTATGGCTGCCACCGCCCAAGCAAAAAGCAAAACTACCAAAACGGAGTTTTCAAAAGATACCTACCTGTTTTGGTTTGAAACCATGCTGCTCATGCGTAAATTCGAAGAGAAAGCGGGGCAACTTTATGGCCTGCAAAAAATCAGGGGCTTCTGTCATTTATATATTGGGCAAGAGGCCTGCGCAGCCGGAGCTGTGTCTGCCTTGAAAAAAGGGGACAAGTACATCACGGCTTATCGCGACCACGCGCACCCGTTGGCACTCGGCACCAGCCCCAACAAAATAATGGCCGAACTCTATGCCAAAGAAACGGGCGTGAGCAAAGGCAAGGGCGGCTCCATGCACATGTTTGATAAAGAGAACCATTTCTTTGGCGGCCACGGAATCGTTGGTGGTCAAATACCCCTTGGGGCGGGCATTGGCTTTTCAGAAAAATATAATAAGACCGGCAACCTCTGCATCTGCTACATGGGCGATGGCGCGGTGCGGCAAGGTGCTTTTCACGAGGCCTTGAACTTGGCCATGCTGTGGAAAATACCCGTGATCTTTGTGATCGAAAACAACGGCTATGCGATGGGCACTTCGGTGAAGCGGACTTCGAATGTGACCGAGCTTTATCGCTTGGCCGATTCGTACGATATGCCAGCAGAGCCCGTTGACGCTATGAATGTAGAGGCCGTGCATGAATCGGTAACGCGTGCAGCCGCGCGCGCGCGCGCTGGCGATGGGCCGACTTTATTAGAATTCCGCACCTACCGCTACAAAGGCCACTCGATGAGCGACCCGCAAAAATATCGCAGCAAAGAAGAGGTGGAAGAATACAAACACCGCGACCCAATTGAACAAGTGCGCCAAACTATTTTGAGCAAAAAAATGGCAAGCGAAAAAGATTTGGAAGCGATTGAGCAGAAAATAAATGGACAAGTGGACGAGGCCGTGAAGTTTGCGGAAGAATCCAACTACCCCGACCCTTCAGAGGCCATGCGCGATATTTATACCCAATCGGATTATCCCTTTATCACCGACTGATCAACTTTTGATTAAAGTAAGGAATTCTTAGTTTTGCAGCCCGACAAATTAGTGCGGGGCTTAATTTTTAAAATACATCATGGCAAAGAAGGAAGAAAGCAAAGACTTGCTGGAGAGCGCAGAAGTGATCCAAGAAAAACTGTACGGCATAGAGCATTGGGCAGAGCGCAACCCAAAAATTATTATCGGTATAGTGTCGGCCATCGTGCTGGCCTTGGGCGGCTACTTTGGTTGGAATTATTATATCGGCAACCAAGAAGGCCAGGCACAAAAAGAAATGTTTCAAGCGGTACATTACTTTGAGAGCGACAGCCTCAACCTCGCCTTCAATGGTGATGGCAACCACCTCGGGTTCAAACAAATCATTGAAGACTACGGCATGACCAAGGCAGGCAACCTTGCCAACTTTTATGCTGGGGCAATTTGCTTGAAGCAAGGAAAATATCCGTTGGCCGTTTTCTACCTCGAAGATTTCAAAGCCAACGACATGCTCGTGCAGCCGCGCGCCTACAGCCTGATCGGTGACGCCTACATGGAGCAAAACGATTTTGAAAACGCATCGAAGTGGTACACTAAAGCAGCGGGCTACCAACCCAACAAAGAATTTACACCGGGCTACTTGATGAAGGCTGGGCTTGCTTATGAAAAACTGAACCAAAACGAAAAGGCCAAAGAAGCTTATCAAAAAGTGATCGACACGTACTATGAGAGCAGCGAAGTGCAAAATGCTAAAAAGTACAAAGCGAGATTGGAAACGAATTCTTAAAAATTATTTGGTGATCTTTGGAAAAGGGATAGTCAGCTATCCTTTTTTTTTGCCTCACCCAATTCAACTCCTGCGTTAACGCAGTTGTATTGAGCCCTCTCCAGAGGAGAGAGCGGCAGAATTTGCAAAGGCAAAAAAACATCGGTGATATTTGCAATGATAATCGTCAAAATAAAAACAAGCTTATGGCAGGCATTCTTAAATCTGTTTCGAGAAAAAGTAAAATCAACTTGAAGAATAAAAAATTCGCCATCGTGGTGGCCGAGTGGAACGAAGAGATCACGGAGGTTTTATTTCAGGGCGCGTATGATGGCCTGCTTGGCTTGGGTGCAAACAAAAAAAATATTGTGCGCAGAAATGTGCCCGGTAGTTTTGAACTGCCTTTGGCTGCGCTACAACTTGCCACAAAAAAAGAAATTGATGCGGTGATCTGTATCGGTGTGGTGATCAAAGGCGACACGCCCCACTTCGACTACATCTGTCAGGCTGTTGCACTCGGCATCATGGAAGTGAACTTGGTCACCAAAAAACCAGTGGCCTTTGGTGTGCTCACCGTGCTCAACAAAAAACAAGCCCTCGAACGGGCTGGAGGAAAACTCGGCAACAAAGGTGAAGAAGCCGCGCTGACGGTGGTGAGGATGCTGGAAAAATAAAAATCCTTAGAACTTAAAATAAAAATCGCCAATGATGTTGGATTGATCCCAGGTGTATTGTTTATCACCGGAGAGGTTCATGACATTCAGACGAACATCTTTAAAAACTTGTTCGATAGTCTTAGCGGGCTTTCTCATTGCCTTCAGCAGTTCTTGCGTGTACAAACCATTTCTTCCTTCTCCATCAGAAGCGATGGAGCCGGGTGCGGTAGCATAAGCAATAAACGATCCCTTGGCGCGCTTGATCTCGGCCAAGCCTCCTGTTGATGAACGATAAGCAGAAGGAAACGGATTGTTTCTGCAAGCGTCAAGAATAATAATATTCATCCGGGAATTCGATCGCTCCATATTGGCTACCACTACCCGTTGAAGCGCAAAACAGGTTCGTGGAATATCGTCCTCGTATTGAATGTTGGCTTCGACCGGAACGAGATAATTTTCCCCTTCGCTTTGCAAACCATGGCCTGCATAATAAAACAAGCCTATAGTTTGGTCTTTTGGCCCACCTGATAATTTCTCCTGAAACCTGCGATACGCTTCACGCATCTCTTTATAATTGCCATTGATCACTTTGATCACCTCAAAATTTGATTTTTCCAATTCTACTGCCATGTCATTGGCATCATTGGCAGAGTTTTTTAATGGAGAAACATTTTTATAAGCAGAGTTGCCGATCACTAAAGCATAGCGCTTCTCCTCTTTGTACAAGTCTGCCAACGTAGGTTCCTTGGGCTCCACCCCGGGCGGGGCAATGATTACACTCTTCTTATCGATAACTAATGGAACAATAACCAGAGGTTTATTTTTCGACTCGGATGATCCCAAGTCTCCCTTCACATTTGAAGCCACTCCTTTATCTTCTTCGGGTTTAGTTTCTTTCTTTTCTTGCCCGGTGCCTTTATTGCTGGTGAGGCTTCGTTTTGAAATCGACTCCGAAGTAATCTCATTTTCCTCGCTTGGATTGACGGGAGTTATACCAGCAAGCATTTTTTTTATTTCTTCATTCGAACCGTCAAGTTTAGCAGCCGTATTCAAATCATCAACGGTTGACTTTGAATCACCTAATTTTTGGTACTGTTGCGCACGTTCAAAATACAGCTTTGCCTGATTCGATTTGTCGGTAATAATTTCAATGGCTTTGTTATATGCTTCGATGGATTGCTTGGGTACTTTGAGTTCGCTATACCCCTTGGCCATGAACCATTGAATATTTCCGGTATTCTTGTGCCCAAGTTGCAAAGCCTCATCAAACTCGCGCACCGCGCTGGTGTACGACTGGGTTTTGAAATAGGAAAGCGCTAAATAATAATGAACCTCTACATCGAAGGCTTTGTCTCGAATGGTGTAATCCAAATAGGCATTTAAACTTTTGATCGTATTGGGATAGTCTTTCGACTGATAAGCATCGATTCCCTGCTCGTAATATTTGAACTGCGCATTGGAGGTAACCCAACAAATAGAAAAGATAAGTAGATTGAATCCTGTTTTCATACCCAATTTTTTAATCAAGATTTAATGAAACCCCTCCGGCAAAATTGATCGAGGTAAAGCCTAAACTTTTAGTTGGGAATTTAGGGTTTGCCAAATTCTCAATGTCACTGTTATACGATCGGGTGCTTACAAAATCAATGGAGAAGGTGTAGCCAAAAGATGCCTGGGCAAAGAAAGAAATTTTCTTAGCCGGGAAAAATTCCAACCCTGGGCCTAAGAGAATGCCACCAGAAATTTTTGAACCTCCTTTATAAGAATAAGAAGTAGTACTTTGAGGTGTTCCCCAATCACCAGTTACAGCATCGCGGATAAAATTTTGCGAGAGGCCCGACAAATCGCTCAAGCTTGCATTGGTAATAAATGGCTTCGCGAAAGCATACACCGATACAATTGAATTATCTTTTACAGGCACGAAATTCAATTTGATATTAAAGGCTAAAGAAGTCATTGTGATATTGCCTCCGCTTAAGTCCAACAAGGCACCGATCTCATTGCTGTTGACATCGTAGCCATAATAAAAATTAACGGGGTCCAGAGATTGGGCCGGTGGTTTTTGAAGGATGGATTGATCGTACTTAAAACTCAAATAGGAGATAGACCCACCGATAGTTAAGACCCGGTTTAGTCTTTTCAAATAGCCGCCCTCAAAATTTGTACCTGTGGAATAATCCCCGAAGTTCGATCCGCCCACAATAGAAACCCCACCCCCCACGAAAATACTTTTGTCAAGTTGAATTCGTTCTTTTTTAATCACGGTGCCTTCATCCTGTGCGCGAAGAAAACCAACAAGGATAAGGGAATACACTATTATTAAACCAATCTTTTTCATTTCAGTAAAAGTTTAATGAACAGTAAGTTAACTTATTGAAAGGTAAACATCAACTCGTCAAAATATTCTAAGCCGTGAATCTTCTTCTCAATTACATATTCTTCACTACCTCTTGCCCAAACTCTGAACACTTCAACAACGTTGCTCCTTCCATCTGGCGATGGAAATCATAGGTGACTCGCTTGGCAGAGATCGCGCCCTCCAATCCTTTCACAATCATATCGGCTGCTTCTTGCCAGCCCATGTATTCCAGCATCATCACACCCGAAAGAATTACTGAGCCTGGGTTTACTTTGTCTTGCCCTGCATACTTTGGTGCCGTGCCGTGTGTGGCCTCGAAGATGGCATGGCCCGTGATGTAGTTGATGTTGCCACCGGGCGCAATGCCTATTCCACCAACAATCGCAGCGAGCGCATCAGAAACATAATCGCCATTCAAGTTGAGCGTGGCCACTACCGAATATTCATCAGGCCTTAATAAAATCTGTTGGAGGAACGCATCAGCAATGGAATCTTTGATTACAATTTTATGACCGTTGCTATTGATTTCCATCCATGGCCCCTTGTCTATTTCTTTTGCGCCAAACTCATTTTTCGCCAACGCATAGCCCCAATCGCGGAAGCCGCCTTCGGTAAATTTCATGATGTTGCCTTTGTGCACCAGTGTGACGCTTGGCTTCTTCTGCTCGATCGCAAATTTTATGGCCGCGCGCACTAAGCGTTCGGTGCCGTCTTTCGAAACGGGTTTGATGCCGATGCCCGAAGTTTCGGGGAAACGTATCTTTTTGTATTGCTTAGGGTAGTTGTCTTTAAAAAAAGACATGAGCTTTTTATTGTCATCGCTGCCTGCTTCAAACTCAATGCCCGCATAAATATCTTCGGTGTTTTCGCGATAGATCACCATGTCGGTTTTGTGCGGCTCTTTTACTGGCGATGGCACACCTTTGAACCACCGCACCGGGCGAACGCACGCATACAAATCAAGCTCTTGACGCAAGGCCACATTGAGCGAACGAATGCCTCCGCCTACGGGTGTGGTCAACGGTCCTTTGATGCCCACCAAATATTCGCGGAAGATGTTCATCGTTTCTTCGGGCATCCAGCTTCCAGTTTTGTTAAATGCTTTCTCCCCTGCCAGCACTTCTTTCCAATTTATTTTTCGTGTGCCGTTGTAGGCCTTCGCTACCGCAGCGTCAAACACGGGCTTCGATGCCGGCCAAATATCAATACCCGTACCATCGCCTTCTATAAATGGAACAGTAGGATTGTTGGGCACATTTAATTTTCCGTTGCTGATGGTAATTTTTTGATCGCTCATGGTTTTAAATATTGAATGATAAATAGTTTGAAGTCCTCGAAATTAGAAAAATTAAAATAAAGTAAGTAATGATTTGTGCACTGAAAATGGTCAGTATTTCTCTTCTTCGTTTGGAAATTTTTTTTCCTTCACATCATCGACATAGTTGTTAACAGCAGACGTGACAATGTTATGGAGGTCGGCATACCTGCGCAAAAACCTCGGCTTAAAATCCATCGTGATGCCCAGCATGTCTTGCATCACCAGCACTTGCCCATCCACATCAGGCCCAGCGCCAATACCAATAACGGGGATGCTCAGTTTAGCAGAAACTTTTTTTGCCAACTCAGCAGGAATCTTTTCCAACACCAACCCAAAGCAGCCGCACTCTTGCAAAAGCAGCGCGTCTTCGATTAACTTATTGGCTTCCACTTCTTCTTTGGCGCGGACCGTATAAGTTCCAAATTTATAAATCGACTGTGGTGTAAGGCCCAGGTGCCCCATCACTGGCACACCCGCACTCAATATTCTCAACACCGAATCTTTCACTTCGCTTCCACCTTCCAATTTCACTGCGTGTGCTCCCGACTCTTTCATGATACGGATGGACGAGCGTAACCCCTCGCCCGAACTGCCTTGATAATAACCGAATGGAATGTCCACCACCACCAACGCGCGCCTCACTGCTTTCACTACCGAGCTGGCATGATAAATCATTTGATCCAAGGTGATCGGCAAGGTAGTCTCATTGCCCGCCATCACGTTCGAAGCTGAGTCGCCCACCAAAATAATGTCGATGCCTGCCCCATCAATGATCTTGGCCATGCTGTAGTCGTAGGCCGTGAGCATCGCAATCTTCTCGCCACGGTTCTTCATTTCCTGAAGTTGGTGCGTAGTGATTTTTTTTAATTCCGATTTTTTATGGACAGACATTTGATTTAACGATTTTAGATTTTACATCTACGATTAAAAATATACGTTACCTCTTCAATCTTTGAGTCTGTAATTTATCGCAAGTGAACGGCCGCATCTTTGCCGAGCATCACCTCCACATGGTCGGTGAGTGTAGTGGCCAGGGCAAATCCTGAATAGGTTGGCACAATCGGAAAAACCGTGTGACTGCGATTGACCAATACAGCCACTTCAATTCGTTTCACTTCGATGGTTAAAAATGGTTTCATCGCGTAGGCCAAAGTTCTTCCGCTGTTGAGCACATCATCAATCAATACAATGCATTTCTTTTTCATCTCGCTCATCGGCATATCAAGCGTTACTTCGCTCTGCACGGGCAAGAGTTTATCAAGTGAAACTTTTGCAAGGGTGATTTTCAACGAGGAGATCGCTTTCAATTCTTTTTCAAGGATTCTCGCAAACGCATATCCTTGTCCGTCAATGCCTGCGAGCACAAGTGTTTTCTCTGAAAAATTGTTTTCATAGATCTCAAAGGCAATCCTTCGGATTTTTTGCGCCACTTGCGCAGCATTCAACACCAGCGATTTTTTTGTTGCGCTCATGGCAACGGCAGGGTATGGCTGTCTTTAAACGTAGAGAGCACCATGGTCGTCTGCATGTTGTCCACCACTTCGATGTTCGAAATTTTTTCGAGCATCAAAGCCTGATACGCTTGGATATCGGGGGCGATCACTTTTAAAATAAAATCGGCTTGGCCCGTCACATGGTGGCATTCTATCACTTCCGTGATGCGGCCAATCGCCTTGGTAAATTTTTCGATGTTGTCTTTGTTGTGGCCTTTGAGCGACACGGTAACAAACGTGCAAACGCCAAGCCCCACACTGGCCATGTCCACCACGGCATGATAGCTTTTTATTACACCTTGTGTTTCTAATTTTTTTACACGCTCCAACGTAGGCGCTGGCGACAGGCCAATCTCTTGAGCCAGCGAGGCGTTGGTGATATTGGAATTTGCTTGCAGCAACGCAAGGATTTTTTTGTCGATCAAATCGAGTTTTATTTTCATATCTTAAAATTTTATGCCTGGGAAATACGCCACTTCGCCAAGCTCTTCTTCGATGCGCAAGAGTTGATTATACTTCGCCATCCGGTCTGAGCGTGAGGCCGAACCTGTTTTGATTTGTCCGGTGTTTAAAGCTACGGCTAAATCGGCAATGGTGCTATCTTCTGTTTCGCCAGAGCGGTGCGACATGATGCTTTTGTACGAATTCCTTTTTGCCAAGTTCACCGCATCGATTGTTTCGGTGAGCGTGCCAATCTGGTTCACTTTCACCAAGATCGAGTTGGCCACGCCTTTGTCGATCCCCTCTTGCAAGCGTTTCACATTCGTTACAAAAAGATCATCGCCCACCAACTGCACTTTCTTTCCGATCTTATCGGTCAATCCTTTCCAGCCGTCCCAATCGTCTTCGGCCATGCCGTCTTCGATGGAGATGATCGGATATTTTTTTGCCCACGTTGCCCAATACGCTACCATCTCTGCCGACTTTAATTTTTTGCCCGATGATTTTTTGAACGTGTAGGTTTTCGTTTTTGCGTCAAAGAATTCTGAGGTGGCTGCATCGATGGCAATGAAAATATCTACTCCGGGTTTGAAGCCTGCTTTTTCAATGGCTTTCAACACTACTTCGATTGCTTCTTCATTCGATTTGATATTGGGAGCAAAGCCACCTTCATCGCCCACGTTGGTGGAGAGGCCTTGATCATGCAACACTTTTTTTAGTGTATGAAAAACTTCGGTGCCCATTTGCAGTGCGCGCGAAAACGTATCGGCCTTCACGGGCATCACCATAAATTCTTGAAAGTCGATGGAGTTGTCGGCATGACTGCCACCGTTTAAAATATTCATCATCGGCACGGGCAGCGTGTTGGCATTTACGCCACCTACATAGCGGTACAACGATTGACCCGATTCCATGGCGGCTGCGCGCGCCACCGCAAGCGAGATGCCCAAGATGGCATTCGCTCCAAGCTTCGCTTTGTTAGGCGTGCCATCCAGTTCGATCATCACTTTGTCGATCAAGGTCTGATCAAAAACTGAAAGCCCTACTATTTCGGCAGCGATTTTGAAATTGACATTTTCAACTGCCTTGCGCACACCTTTGCCCATGTAATTTTTTTTGTCGCCATCGCGAAGCTCCACAGCTTCATGCTTGCCTGTTGACGCACCCGAAGGCACTGCTGCCCGGCCAAAGGCTCCACTCTCTGTGAACACGTCAACTTCTATGGTAGGATTACCCCGGCTGTCAAGGATCTGGCGGGCGTGAATGCTTACTATTAAGCTCATAAATTAATATTAGATTTAAGATGTTAGATTTAAGATTTAGCTATTAAGCTTCTTTCGATTTAAAGTCTTTAAGGATGCAGTAAAAATAGCCGTTAATTCATTTGATTCCTTTATCAATAGACTAAGTTCTTTGCTATCCTTTTTTAACAGCTCAACATCTGCGATGAAAGTTAACCAAAAATGACTTTCGTCAGCTTCTTCTAAAACTATCTTTATCTTGTTAGTAAAATCCGCGTCAGACTTTCCTCTATTTGCGGCTCTGTAATTCGCAGCTACAGAGGAGGATGATTTTAATAATTGATAAGTGACCACTTTTGCAGCTTCGGACTTTGGCAACTGATCCATCAACTTAAAAACCATGATGGCAAATTGCCTTGTCCTGTTCATCAATTCAAATTTGTCCATAATCTGATTCTAGAATTAGTCTTAGGCCAATACCAAATCTTACATCTCACATCTTACATCTCACATCTTACATCTCACATCTTACATCTCACATCTTACATCTCACATCTTACATCTCACATCTTACAT
>JAYWDN010000085.1:0-13179 GCA_043780615.1 Bacteroidota bacterium
GAAAAATTCACCACACTACCAAGAATTTGTCAAGTACATCCGCAACGTTACGTTTGGTGGAAGGAGTAGTCACTTGAAATTCAGTTACCTCTTTGACGAAGTACAAGAGCACCATTTCTTTGATTTGTATTCTCTTTATTTACTTAAAGACTAATGAACCGTATCGCACTTTTTCCTGGCTCGTTCGATCCTTTTACCAAAGGGCACGAAGACATTGTGCTGCGCGGGCTCAAACTTTTTGATGAGATCGTTATCTCCATTGGCTACAACAGCACCAAGAGCCAACGCTATTTTCCTATCGAACTAATGGTGAAGAAAATCACAGAAACTTTCAAGGCACATCCGCAGATCAGTGTGCAAACCTATGCCGAACTGACTGCCGAGTTTGCGAAGAAGAACAAGGCTAAATATCTTTTGCGCGGCCTGCGCAACACCACCGACTTTGAATACGAGAACAGCATTGCGCAAATCACGCGCCACCTGAACAATGAATTGGAATCTGTTTTTTTGATCACCTCGCCACAGTTTGCGGCCATCAACTCGTCCATCATCCGCGAGGTGCATCGCTACCAAGGAGATGTTTCCGCTTTCTTGCCTTACCCACTATAACTCAAAATTACTCTACCCAATCGGCAACAAATAAATTCGTGTTGTGTGTGCCACCGTTATTTCTGTTGGACGAAAAAATAATGCGTTTGCCGTCTGGCGAAAACATGGGGAATGAATCAAAAACTTTGTCGTAGGTGATTTGTTCAAGGCCAGAGCCGTCTTCGTTGACCATGAAAAGATTGAACTCAAACCCTCGCTTGCCTTTGTGGTTTGAGCTGAAAATAATTTTCTTTCCATTGTGAGTGTAAAACGGAGCCCAATTGGCTTTGCCTAAGTTGGTGATCTGCTTTAAATCAGAGCCATCTACATGGCATGTAAAAATTTCCATGGCCGTGGGCGCCACCAATCCTTGTTTCAAATAATCGAGGTATTCTTTTTTCTCTTCATCGGTTTTGAAACGTGAAGCGCGAAAAACAATTCTCTTTCCATCGGGAGAAAAGAAGGCACCACCATCATACCCAATTTCGTGCGTGATCTGCTTTACATTTTTTCCATTGATGTCCATCACATACAAATCCAAATCGCCATGGCGCATAGAGGTGAAAACAATTTTATCTTTTTTTGGTGAGCTGGTTGCCTCGGCATCATAGCCGGGCGTGTCGGTCAGTTGTTTGATGATTTTCCCGCTAAGGTCGGCCACAAAAATATCATAGGTATTGTACACGGGCCACAAATATTTTCCTCCCGGCTTGCGCTCTACATCGGGGGGGCAATCTTTTCCACCAAGGTGTGTGGAGGCATACAAAATTGATTTGCCATTGGGCATAAAAAAAGGGCAAGTGGTGCGGCCCATTCCTGTGCTGATGAGTTTAGGCTTAGCACCTTTGC
The DNA here is from genome assembly GCA_043780615.1 of Bacteroidota bacterium. Lineage (GTDB taxonomy): Bacteria > Bacteroidota > Bacteroidia > Cytophagales > Cyclobacteriaceae > ELB16-189. The sequence continues at coordinate 1,438 of JAYWDN010000085.1, forward strand.
TTAAATCCATTCCTTCAATCGGCAAATAAAAAATCTGGTCGCAGTTAAATCCCCACGCTTTATTGTTCGATTGAAAACTGATACTCTTTCCGTCAAAACTCCAATACGCTTCAGCATTGTCTGCACCAAACGTAAGTTGCCTTACATTTTTAAAATGCTTCTCTCGCGCATAATGGATCGAGTCAGCAGCAAGAGTTTGATGAGCTATTTTTTCACTCTGGAAAGAAATAGCAAACGGGGCGAGCAGCACGATAACAAAAAAGTGTTTCATCATTTAATTAAATAAGTGGAATTGAAAATTGAATTGTAAAATTGATTAAGCCGTCTTCGCAGCGTCTTCTTCTTTCAGCACCCTGCGCAAAATTTTACCTACGTTTGATTTTGGCAACTCTGTTCTAAAAACAAAATATTTTGGCACTTTGTAGTTGGTGAGATTCTCGTGGCAGAATTTTTTTAGTTCTTCTTCGCTGAGGCTTTGGTCTTTCTTTACAATAAAAACTTTGATCACCTCGCCCGACTTGGCATCGGGCATACCGATGGCCGCTACCTCCAATACCTTGGGATGCGAGGCCAAAACATTTTCAATTTCGTTGGGGAACACATTGAAGCCCGACACTTTGATCATGTCTTTCTTGCGATCCACGATTTTAAAAAATCCATCCGTGTCCATCAGGCCGATGTCGCCCGTGCGAAACCAATCGTTGTCAAAGAAAACCCCTTCATTATTTTTTTGCCAATAGCCGCGCATCACTTGCGGGCCACGCGCACAAATCTCTCCCGTCTCACCTTGCGCCAACTGGTTTCCATTGTCGTCAAAGATGGCTACTTCGGTGCTCGGCATCGGTAAGCCGATGGTGCCACGCTTTTGAGTTCCGTCCAGCGGATTGCAACACAACACGGGACAGGTTTCGCTCAAGCCATAACCTTCTACCAGCGGGCTTTTTGTTAGCTCTTCCCATTTGGCGGCTACTACATCTTGCACGGCCATACCCCCGCCCACGGCTCCTTTCAACCTTGAAAAATCCAACGTCTTGAACATCGGATGATGAATCATTCCATTGAACAAAGTATTCACTCCAAGGATGATCGAGAACTTGTGCTTCTTCAATTCTTTCATAAAGCCCTCCATGTCGCGCGGGTTGGTGATCAAAATATTGCGAAGCCCGCTGTGGTACATCAAGGTGAGATTGACCGATAGTGCAAAGATGTGATACATCGGCAAGGCAGTGATCACAACTTCTTGGCTGGCATCGGTAAGCAATGGCTTGAACCAGTACGCAATCATCTGGTTATGTGCAATCAAGTTGCGGTGCGAAAGTTGCGCACCTTTTGAAATGCCCGTAGTGCCGCCCGTGTATTGCAGCACGGCTAAATCTTCAGGAAGAATTTCAAGTTTGTCCAACGAAAGTTGTGCGCCTTTTTTCATCGCAACACGAAAAGAGTTTGCATGTGGCAAGTGATATGCTGGCACCAATTTTTTTATATGTTTTACAAGAAAATTCACCAGCCATCCTTTGAAGCCACCCAAGAGGTCGCCCATTTCAGTGATGATGATGTGCTTGGCCGAAATTTTATCAGCTATCGATTCTAAGTTGCTGGCAAAGTTGGCTACAATTACAATTGCCGAAATTCCTGCATCTTTAAATTGATGCTCCATCTCGCGCGGGGTGTAGAGCGGGTTGGTGTTCACCACAATCAGTCCGGCTTTCAATGCACCCATAAACGCTACCGGAAACTGCAACAGGTTGGGCATTTGTATGGCAATGCGTTCTCCCTTTTTCAACCCCAAGTCTTTTTGCAAGTACGCTGCAAAATCAGACGAGAGCCTGTCCACTTCACCGTAAGTGAGTTTGCCTCCAAGATTTTCGTAAGCCACAAGCTCGCGGTATTTTTTTGAGGCTGCCCCATACAATTCTACCAACGAACTGAATGGAAGTTCACCAATTTCGTGCGGAGTATTGGCCGGGTATTTCTTAAACCATTGAAAATCTTTCATTCTTTGTAAATAGAAGCCCAAGTAGGCAAAAAAATAAGGTAATCGCAACGTTCGTTGGGAGGCCACCTGAAAATCCCTCCATTACTCACCTAAAATAAATCTAAGGCGTTTTTAACCTTCCAGATGGGAATTTGTTGTAAATTTAAGGGTCTTATTTAAACTTAGTCTAAATAGATTGCCAAATGACGAAGGACAACCAAGTCTTAGAAGAGATCACCTCGAAAGAATATGAGCACGGCTGGACTGTTGACTTAGAGGCCGATGAATCGCCCAAAGGACTGAGTGAAGATACCGTTCGGTTTATTTCTGCAAGAAAGAATGAGCCCGATTGGCTGTTGGACTGGCGGCTGAAAGCGTTTCGTCATTGGCAAAAAATGGTAGAGCCTAAATGGCCCAACGTAAAATACCCCACGATCAATTATCAAGACATCATTTACTACTCAGCGCCCAAACAAAAAATCGCTCCCAACAGTCTCAATGAAGTTGACCCTGAATTGATCAAGACATTTGAGAAACTTGGCATCTCGCTGACCGAACAAAAAAGATTGAGCGGCATTGCCGTAGATGCGGTGATCGACAGCATATCGGTTGCAACTACTTTCAAAGAAAAATTAGGTGAGCTTGGTGTAATCTTCTGCTCGTTTAGCGAAGCAGTTCGTGAGCATCCTGATCTGATCAAAAAATATTTGGGCAGTGTAGTGCCCATGGGCGACAATTATTTTGCGGCCCTCAACTCGGCCGTGTTCAGCGATGGCTCATTTTGTTACATCCCAAAAGGCGTGCGCTGCCCGATGGAACTTTCAACTTATTTTAGAATCAATGCCGCCAACACGGGCCAGTTCGAACGCACGTTGATCGTGGCCGAAGAGGGCTCGTATGTTAGCTACCTCGAAGGGTGCACTGCGCCCATGCGCGATGAGAACCAATTGCATGCAGCGGTGGTAGAACTTTACGCCATGAAGGATGCACAGATAAAATATTCAACAGTGCAAAACTGGTATCCGGGCGATAAGAATGGAAAGGGTGGTATTTACAATTTCGTTACGAAACGTGGGCTGTGCTTTGGCGATCATTCAAAAATTTCGTGGACGCAAGTAGAAACTGGCTCGGCCATCACGTGGAAATATCCATCGTGCATTTTGAAAGGCGACTACTCGATGGGCGAATTTTATTCGGTGGCGGTCACCAACAATTATCAGCAAGCCGACACCGGCACCAAGATGACTCACATCGGCAAGAACACACGTTCGCGAATTGTGTCAAAAGGAATCTCGGCAGGCAAATCACAAAACAGTTATCGTGGCCAAGTGCACGTAATGAAGCGCGCCACTAATGCAAGAAATTTTTCGCAATGTGATTCTTTGTTGATGGGCGACCAATGTGGCGCGCATACCTTTCCCTACATCGATGTAGAAAATAATTCTGCTAAAATTGAGCATGAAGCAACTACCTCAAAAATTAGCGAAGACCAAATATTTTATTGTCTGCAGCGTGGCATTGACGAAGAAGCGGCCGTAGCATTGATCGTCAACGGCTATGCAAAAGAAGTACTCAGTCAATTGCCCATGGAGTTTGCAGTGGAAGCGCAAAAGTTGTTGGCGTTGACATTAGAAGGAAGTGTAGGGTAATCAATTCAAAATTTAAGATTACAAATTCAAAATTGTGGGAAAGATCAAACCATTTGGAGATTTGAAAGTTTGGCAACGTATAAAAAATCAGAACCTGAATTGAAACCTTAAACTTTTAACTTTTAACCTTCAACAGAATTAAAACGATGTTAGTTATCAATAACCTACGAGCCAAAATTGGCGAGCAGCAAATCCTTAACGGGATCAACCTACAGGTAAAAGCAGGCGAAGTGCATGCTATCATGGGGCCAAACGGTTCGGGCAAAAGCACGCTCGCCTCAGTACTAGCTGGCCGCGAAGAGTATGAAGTGACCGAAGGCGAAGTCCAGTTTGATGGAAAAAACCTACTCGAACTAGAGCCTGAAGTGCGGGCTGGTGAAGGAATTTTTCTTGCCTTTCAATACCCAGTGGAAATACCCGGGGTGAGCACGATCAATTTTATGAAAACTGCGCTCAATAAAATCCGTGCGTACCGAGGTCAACAATCGTTGGATGCAGTGGCGTTTCTTCAATTGATGAAAGAGAAAATGAAGTTGGTGGAGATTGACCAATCGTTGCTGAGCCGTTCGCTCAACGAAGGTTTTTCTGGCGGAGAAAAAAAAAGAAACGAAATTTTTCAAATGGCTATGCTTGAACCCAAGCTGGCCATCCTTGACGAAACTGATTCCGGTCTCGACATTGATGCGCTTCGCATTGTTGCCAACGGAGTGAACAAACTGCGCACAAAAAATAACGCCACCATTGTGGTGACCCACTATCAGCGTTTGCTGGAATACATTGTGCCAGATTTCGTTCATGTTCTCTACAAAGGAAAAATCGTGAAGTCGGGTGGCAAAGAGTTGGCGATAGCGCTTGAGGCAAAAGGTTATGATTGGATCAAAAATGAAATGGCAGTAGCATAATTAGAATGAGCACCATTACTACCGATATTAACTTGACAGGGAAAATCGTAAAAGCATTTGAAGCGATGGCCGGTAAGGATGAGCATCGCCAAGAAGCATTCAACCGTTTTCAAAAATTTGGCTTGCCCACGAACAAATCTGAAGAATACCGTTTCACTCCGATCGCTCGGGCACTAGAAATGAATTTTAATTTTGACGAGATCAATTCTTCATCGGCATTTGATTCAGTCAAAGAATTTTTAATCCCACAACTAGAAGCCAATGTCATTGTTTTTATTAACGGGTTTTATTCAAAAGAATTTTCAAAAATCATCAGTCCTAAAAATGAATTAGAGATTTCCAATCTCAAATCGGCTATTGAAACCGGGGAAGCGATACCTTATTTCGAAAAATATTTAACAACAAAAGCTGATCCGTTCACGGCAATGAACTCAGCGTTTTGGCAAGACGGCATTTTCGTTCGAGTTCCAGCTCACACCAAAGTAGAGAAGCCGCTCCTTGTACTTCACATCAATGACGCAACAAAAAATGAGTCGATCATCCACACGCGATTGCTGGTGGTGTTAGAAGAAGGAAGTGAATTGATGCTGATCGAACGCACTGCTTCTACTGGGGCAAACAATATCCTCCACACCTTTGCCGAAGAAATCGTGGTGAAAGAAAATGCCTCGCTCGAGTACGTAAAAATCCAAAACGATGAAGGCAAACTTCATCAGGTGGCCAACACCATGATCCATCAGTCGGGCGGTAGTAAGTTAAATACATTCACGCTTACGCTGAGTGGCACGTTGATCAGAAATAATTTCAACATCGCCATCGATGGGGAAAATTGCGAATCGCATTTTTATGGATTGTACTTGTTGAACGGAAACACGCTGGCCGACAATCATACGGTGGTGGACCACCTCAAGCCCAATTCGTACAGCAACGAATTGTACAAAGGGGTGATGGATGGAAATTCGAAAGGTATTTTCAACGGAAAAATATTTGTTCGGCCACACGCCCAAAAGACAAACGCATTTCAATCGAACCGAAATATATTGTTGACAGATACAGCCACCATCAACACCAAACCGCAATTGGAGATTTGGGCCGATGATGTGAAGTGCTCGCATGGCTGCACCACAGGGCAGTTAGACGAAGAAGCGTTGTTTTACTTGCGTTCGCGTGGCATCCCTGAGGCCGATGCCAAAGCGATGTTGCTCTATGCTTTTGCAAAAGAAACACTCGGCCCGATCAAAAATGAAATATTAAAAAACTATTTGGACGGATTGGTCTCTGCACGTTTGAATCAATTTTGATTTCAAAAAAATGAACGTCACCACAGCCATCGATATTGAAAAGATAAGGGCGCAGTTCCCGGTGCTTCATCAAAAAGTAAATGGCAAGCCGCTCATTTATTTTGACAATGCGGCCACCAATCAAAAACCACAGCAGGTAATCGATGCCTTGGTAAATTATTATCAAAGCTACAATGCCAATATTCACAGAGGCATTCACACGTTAGCAGAAAAAGCTACCAAGGCATTTGAAACCACACGGTATTCGATGCAGCAGTTTATCAACGCGAGGAATGTTGAAGAAATTATTTTTACGCGCGGTGTTACCGAGAGCATCAATTTGGTGGCTTCAAGTTATGGCCGCACATTTTTAAATGAAGGCGATGAAGTGATCATCTCGGGGTTGGAACATCACTCGAACATAGTTCCTTGGCAGATGATTTGCGATGAGCGAAAAGCAGTCCTCAAAATAATTCCGGTAACGGAAGCCGGTGAAATCAACATTGAAACGTATCGTAAATTATTATCGGCAAAAACAAAAGTAGTGGCCGTCAATCATGCGTCAAACAGCTTGGGCACAATCAATCCTGTAAAAGAAATCATTCGGTTGGCGCATGAAGTCGGTGCGGTGGTGCTGATTGATGGGGCCCAAGCGGCCGCGCACCTCGAGATTGATGTGCAAGATTTGGATTGTGATTTTTATTGCCTCTCTTCACACAAAATGTACGGCCCGACAGGGGCTGGTATTCTCTACGGCAAAAAAGATATTTTAGAAAAAATGCCGCCCTACATGGGCGGTGGCGAGATGATCAAAGAAGTGACGTTTGCCAAAACCACGTACAATGACTTGCCTTACAAATTTGAAGCGGGCACACCAAACATTGCCGATGTGGTGGCACTCAACGAAGCCATCAATTTTATCAACGCGCTTGGCAAAGAGCAGATTGCAGAACATGAAAATGAATTGCTTGAATATGCTACAGAAAAATTGTTGAGGATGCCACGAGTGAAATTGATCGGCACGGCCAGAGAGAAAGTGGCGGTTCAGTCTTTTGTCATCCAAGGAGTTCACCCGTTCGATGTTGGTCAGATGCTCGATGCGCGTGGCATAGCAGTGCGCACGGGGCACCATTGCACACAACCATTGATGGATAGCTTGGGCATTGAAGGCACGGTGCGGATTTCGTTTTCGATTTACAACACAAAAAAGGAAGTGGATGAATTTGTGGAGGGCATTGAGCGGATCGTTAGCTTTGCAAAATAAATCTACTATCATGAAAAATGAAGAACGAATAGTAGAACTCCTTGCCGAAACATCGATCAAGTTCGATCAGATGATTGGAAAATTAGAAGGCGGCATTGTTAAATTAAATCTTCAGACCTCAGAAAACCCAAGAGCATCAATTAAACTATCGAATGAGCTAGAGCGAATTGCAAACTTGAACGAGCGTGTGACCAAATTAGAGCATGCAGTTTACAAATGACAACCGAAGAAATTCAAGACGAAATCATTCATGAGTTTTCGTTGCTGGATGGCGACATGGAGATGACGGTATTTTACATGATGGAACTGGGACAAAAACTTCCTGTGATGAACGAGGCTGACAAGACAGAAAAAAATATTGTGAAGGGATGCCAATCAAAAGTTTGGCTCACCGCAAAAATGGAAAACGAAAAAATTTTCTTTTCGGGCGATAGCAACACCGCGATCACCAAAGGGTTGGTAAGTTTGCTCATCAGGGTGTTCAATGATCAAAGTCCAGAAACTATTTTGAACACCGATTTATATTTTGTCAACCGTATTGGAATGGATCGATTTATAGGCACGCAACGCTCCAATGGGTTTGCCGCCATGATCAAACAAATGAAACTGTATGCACTTGCCTTCAAAACTCAATGTGCAGCCAACCCATGAACGAAGCCATCGAAAATATTGAACAAAAAGAATCGGTTGAATTCAACCTGCGAGACAAAGTCTTAGCGGCCCTCAAAACGGTGTACGACCCCGAGATTCCGGTTGATGTCTATGAACTTGGGCTGATCTATGAAATCAATGTGTTTCCCATCAACAACGTTTTTGTTTTGATGACACTTACTTCGCCCTCATGCCCTTCAGCCGAAGCGATACCCAGTGAAGTAGAACAAAAAATAAAAGCAATTGAGGGTGTGAACGAAGTGAAAGTAGAATTGACTTTCGATCCGCCCTACTCGCAAGACATGATGAGCGAGGCAGCGAAACTTGAATTAGGTTTTATGTGAGATAGAAGAGTTAGGAGTTAGGAGTCAAAAAAAATAAAATCGTAAATCGTAAATCTAAATATTATGTATCCCGAACAATTAGTAGCCCCGATGCGCAATGACCTTACAGTCGCTGGCTTTAAAGAATTAAAAACAGGAGCCGATGTGGACTCGGAGCTCAAAAATCAGAAAGGCACAAACCTTTTGGTGATCAACTCAGTGTGCGGTTGTGCTGCAGGTGCAGCAAGGCCAGGCATCAAATGGGCACTGGAGCATTCCGCAAAGAAGCCAAGCAAGTTGACCACCGTGTTTGCCGGTGTTGACAAAGAGGCGGTGGCCAAGGCACGCGAATACACCTTGCCGTATCCTCCCTCCTCGCCTGCCATTGCATTGTTCAAAGATGGTGAGCTCGTTCACTTTGTTGAGCGCCACCACATCGAGGGGCGCAACGCCCAGATGATCGGCCAGCATTTGGTAGAAGTGTTTGAAGAGTTTTGTTGAAAAATATCTGGCGTCAACCACCTGATACCATAAGCCGCCCTCGATGGGTTTTCTCAGAGTCTCTGAGACAGGTGGCTCTGCGGATAAGAAGGTACACTCAACGTAACCAAAAGGGGATTTGAACGGATTTAACTCACACGATAAGGTTTCATGCGAGGACAAACAACATTAAGTACAGTGCTACGGAGGGTAAAGCGGAGAGGGAGGGATTCGAACCCTCGTTACCTTGCGGTAAACACGCTTTCCAAGCGTGCTCGATCGGCCACTCTGACACCTCTCCAAAAAAAGTGCACAAAGAAATAGATAATCCGTCTGGCAAACAAATCTTGTCAGAAAAAGGTGTACGACAGTTTTGATGTACCACTGCCGATGACCTGTTGTAGTTTATTATCCCTGCTTATCGCAAACTTCTTTTTTATAACCCGAAAATAGATTATGTTCAAAGGCTGAATTACTATCGTATCCTATGAAAACCGCTAAGCCTATCATTCTTTCATTTGCCTTGATTATTTTCTACCCGTCCATTGGGCAGAAGTTTATCATCCAGGAAACCAACATTGGAAAAAAGAATACTGCGAGCCAATACCTCAACTTAGCAAAAAAATGCAAGTTGGTGCTATTAAAAAAGCAAACATTGTACACGCTGCCAATTTCAAGTAAGTCAACCTTGACCAACAACAGCATTAATGCTTTGGCAGATAAATTTACCGATGGTTTTCCAAAAGGGATAGACCCACTAAAGAGTGACGAGCGGGTGATCGAACGAGGCTATGAAAATAAAAGAGAGGACGTTGTGCAGTTGACGTATTGTGTTCTCCCTGCCAATCAATACACAACAACAGACTATATTCAGATGACGGTGTACTTTGATTCAAGCGGCCCCAATCCTTTGATATCCAATATAGAGGTAAAGAGCATAGCTAGCCTAGGAATAATTACGCTTACAGAAAGAGAAATTCACCCACCTGTCGTTAAAGCTCCTGTAACTAAGGCATCCGCTATTAAAAAGCCTTCGACCAAAAAACCTGCAACTAAATCTCCTGCTGCTAAAAAGCCATCGGTAAAAAAGAAGCCTTAGCTTTTATGCGTTTTTATTCCGATAGCAACTTGCTGTCTTTTTGATTAGGGAGACGAGAAAAATTCCTTGTTAATTTATTTCAAATATATAGCTTGTGTTTACCACATTTAACAACCCCCGCACCATCAGGGCCTGGTGCATGTACGACTGGGCCAACTCGGTTTATTCGCTTGTGATCACCTCGGCTATTTTTCCAATCTATTACCAAGCAGTGACTACCGCAGCCGATGGCAGCGACAAAGTAAATTTCCTTGGCTTCGAAGTAGTCAACTCGGTATTGTATTCGTACTCATTGTCGTTTGCGTTTTTGATCATCGCGCCATTGCTGCCTTTGCTTTCGGGCATGGCCGACTACACGGGCAACAAAAAGTTTTTTATGAAACTATTTTGCTACACGGGCGGCCTCGCTTGCATGGGCTTGTATTTTTTCACCGCCACTTCGCTGCACTGGGGTATTTTTTGTGTGGTGATAGCGTGCATCGGCTACTCGGGGAGTTTGGTTTTCTACGATGCGTTCCTTCCAGAAATTGCCAGTGAAGACCAACTCGACAAAACCAGTGCGCGCGGTTACTCGCACGGCTACTACGGCAGCGTAATCATGATGGTGGTGGCACTTGCCTTCATTTTATCGCCACACACGTTTGGCTTCCCGAATGAGGGCATGGCCACACGGTTTTCATTTTTGATGGTGGGCCTGTGGTGGATCGGCTTTGCACAAATCCCTTTTGCCCGCCTGCCCGACAATCCTTTTCGGCTACAGCCGGGCAAACAAAAAATTTTGAAAGGCTACCATGAGATTGTGAAAGTGTGGCGCGTTTTAAAAAAGAACCACGACATCAAATTTTACATCATCGCGTATTTTTTTTACAACATGGGTGTGCAGACGGTGATGTACTTGGCCGCTACGTTTGGTGCTAAAGAATTAAAACTCGCTGACGACAAACTGATCGGCACGGTGCTGCTCATTCAGTTGGTGGCTGCGGTGGGCGCGCATTTGTTTGCGCGTGTGTCCCACCAGCGCGGCAATAAGTTTTCGCTGATGGTAATGATCTACATTTGGATCGTGATTTGTTTTGCTGCGTATTTTGTTACCAACGAATATCAATTTTATGCCATTGCTTTTTCGGTGGGCATAGTGATGGGCGGCATCCAATCGCTGTCGCGGGCAACGTACACCAAGCTCATTCCCAAAGGCTCGATCAACCACGCTTCCTACTTTAGTTTCTTTGACGTGACCCAAAATTTATCGGTGGTGTTTGGCACGTTCAGCTACGGACTGATCGAACACCTCACCGGCAGCATGCGCAACAGTACACTGGCACTGGCTTCTTATTTTGTGGTGGGGCTGCTGTTGCTCATGCAAGTGAAGGCGAAGGAGATTATGAAAGGTTAAGTTGAACGTCTTCCGTTCACCTCTCAAACAATGGGTTTATTATTTTTCTCTTATCCATTTTTATCTTCTGCTACTTCCCACGCCTGACGCAAGCACCATGTTGGATGCCAGTACCATCTTCTTGGTTAGTACGTCACCGAGAGATTTAAATGTCCACCAATATCTTCTTAAATAATTCTTATCAATGTCCGACAGTCTTATGTCGTTCGCATTGTTCTCTTATTCTTGAAATATACGATTTCGTTGTCCCGCACTTTGATGCCAATTGCTCTTGGTCAAATTTTGACGTTCTCACATATTTTTGTTTTTGCTTGTTTTCGGCTAATCTTTGCAATGATAGCGTGCTAATAATGTCTGACAGAAAGGAACTTCTTACTAATTGGGTGCATAAGTATAGTGATGAATTATTTTCGTGGGCACTTCATAAGACTTCAAACCAAGCCACTGCCGAAGATATCATTCAGGAAACCTTTGTTTCTGCCTTTCAGCATTTCGACAGTTTTCGGGAAGCGAGCTCACCTAAAACATGGCTTTTCTCCATATTGAAGAATAAAATAATTGATTATTACCGACAGAAGTCACGGAATGTCAACGTACAAAACCTTGCCATCATAGAAGATGAAACTGCTCAATGGTTTGATAGCAATAACCGTTGGAAGAAAGAATTCCAACCTGAGGTTTGGGATACGGAAAATCAAAATCTCCTGGACAATCCCGAATTTGAAA
>JAYWDN010000086.1:0-4836 GCA_043780615.1 Bacteroidota bacterium
ACCCAAACGTCATTGCGAGCGATAGCGAAGCAATCTCCAAATCGGAGCCAAAATGGGATTGCTTCGGTCGTTCCTCCCTCGCAATGACGTTATTTTTAGAAGCACTTGAAGAATTATTATCGCTTGACATCAACGCTTATGTTTTCTACCAACCTTCAATAACAATTTTTCACCCGAAAATTTATCTGTTTGAGGGAGCCGACAAATCTGAACTCATTATCGGTTCTTCTAACCTGACATCGCAAGGACTGTTCACCAATGTTGAAACATCATTGCTTGTGAGCATTGACAATTCAGTAGAAACCGACAGAAAAATTGTTAAGCAGCTCAAAAATTATTTCAAAGGCATCTTTGACTTCACTGACCCGAACTTAAAAAAACTTTCAAAGAAAATTATTGCTGGCTTAGTGAAAGCGAAAGTGTAAACTTTAATCTTCAGAATGTGCAATCACGCCCTGCACAATCATGTAAACGGCAGCAATATAAGTGCCCATCACCAATACCCCTGCATTAGAAAGTGGTGGGTGAAATTTATTGATGGAGAGCAGGGCATCGGATACCATGAATGAAGCCGCCCCAAAAAAAACGAGCCAAAAGCTTTTGCTGCTGGTGCGGCCAAACCTAAAAATGGATTGCACTACCATTAGCGTAAGCACCAAAGTATAGACCATCACCGGGATTTTTAAATCGCCAAGCACAGGATACAAAACCGTAACCAGCCCCGAGCTCGCCAAGATCGCTGGAAATGAAAACCGTGCGCGCTGCGGGCCGCTCAGCACTTCGCCCTCAAGGCGAAGTTGTCGGTAAACAAAAATAAACAGAACATGAGCAATCAAAAATGATCCAAGCCCGGCCATAAAATAAATGGCATGCAGGTGATCTAACAATAAAAAAACATCGCCTGCCCAACAAAAGGCAAGCGCAGAAAAGAAAGTTTTATTGACCGATGGAACGCTCTGCCAATAGTACGCTGCCAGAAAAATCAAAAGCAAGGGCTTGGCTACTATGTGCAGCATTGAAAACCCAAAGACTTGCGATGCTATTTCTGCTGCTGCCGCAACAACAAGGGCAAAATGAAACCAATATTTTATCATCGCTTAAATCTTTTTGGAATGAAGGAACAAATATCCCAACGCGGCAAAAGCCAAGCTACCACAAACCGTAAAGCAAAGAAAAAAATTGGCGGGGGAATTTCCATACATCCAGCCCGACACAAATGCCCCCAGCCCGATGCCGAGCTCCATCGAAATGTAGAACGAAGAAATCCCGCGGCCACGGTGCTCTTCGCTGCTCAGGTCGGTGGCCCACGCCAGCAGTGTAGGCGAAGTAGAGCCGTGGGCCAGTCCGTAAATGCTCACGCCCAAAATCAGCATCCACCGATCATCGGCCAAGCCAATAATCACCATTGCTACAATAATAAAAGCCACCGTCACTTTCAGCACAGGCACTCGGCCATAAACGTCAGACGCCTTTCCGGCAATGAGCCGCACCAGCAGCGATGCCACCGTGAGGTATGTAAAAAGTAAGCCTTTATTTTTGATGCCTACATGCTGACCAAAATCGGGGAGCAGGGTGAACACAGCTCCGTAGGCATACACCACCAGCAGCATCACCAAGCACGGAGCGAGCACCATCGGCTCGAACAAATCTTCTTTCTTTATTTTTAAAAGTGCCCAAGAAATCTCGTGCCGCTCGCGCAGCGTTTCTTTTATTCCCAACGTGATGGCGATGGCCGCGAAAGCAAAAAACGAAGAACAATAAAACATCCAGTCGAGGCCAAACTGATTGGCCACCGCTCCGCCCATGGCCGGGCCCGCAGCCATGCCAATAGCACCAGCCGTGCCGATGAAGCCCATGGCCTCACCGCGCCTGTTGGCCGGGATCACATCTGAAACATAGACCGACACGCCCGTGGGCGAAAAGCCAGTAGAAAATCCATGGAACAAACGCAACAGAAAAAAACCATACAACGTGGTGAGCCACGGATAAAATAAACTGCATACCAAACAGACGATGCCGCCAAAAATAATCACGGGCTTGCGGCCGAGCCGATCGGCCAGCTTGCCACTGAAGGGACGAGAGAGCATGGCCGTGATGGTGAACAATGAAATGATCAGCCCTTTGTATTCTGCCCCACCCAACTTGGTCAAAAATTCGGGCAGCTCGGGGATGATCATGTTGAAACTGGCAAAAAACAACAATGCCGAGAGGCAGAGCATCCAAAACTGAGGAGTATAAATTCTTTCTTGCTTCACCTTTTAGTATAAACACAAGTCGCCTGGCCGCTTTTTGCGAATTTTTAGAGAATAAAAAAACCCTCCCTTGCAACGGGGCAAGGAAGGGGAAATAAAAAAAAATGACACTGTTGGTTAGGCCAGCGCGTTCACACGCTTAGTCAGGCTGCTTTTTTGGTTAGCGGCTTTTTTCCAGTGGATAATGTTCTTCTTGGCCAGCTTGTCGAGCATCGAGGTCACCTCGATCAACAAAGCCTGAGCTTCATCTTTCTTGGTAGCGCCCATCAGTTTTTTCACTTGGGTGCGGGTGGTCTTGTGCTGGTAGCGATTGCGCACGCGCTTGGTTTCGTTGGCACGGATGCGTTTCTCTGCTGATTTGTGATTTGCCATAATGTTTTTCTAAAAAGGACTGCAAATGTAATACGTTCGGTGTAGTTCGCAAAACGGTTTTAGAAAAAACCACCTTATTTCTCTGTAATCCGCCCCTCAAAAAGCAGCCAAGTATTGGGGTCGATGGTGATTTGAAAAGGTTTTGCAGGCAAAACAAATTGAAAGGACTGAGTTTTGCGGTCTAACTGCACCGTTTTGATCTCTTGATTTGAGCCCGAGGCAATTCCAATTTCTAAAGGGACTTTGAAAAGCCCCCCGCTTTGTTCTTGAGCCAGTTCAATCGTCAAGGTTTTTGAATCCGCTGCGTAGTGCCAACTCCCCGTTATTTTTGGGTGGCCTCCTTTGTTAATCCATTGACCGAAAAACTCCGATAAATCTTTGCCGGAAACCTCTTCCATCACTCGTTTAAAATCACTGGTGAGCGCATTGCTGTTCTTATATAAAGAGTAATACTGCCGGATGCCTTTCCAAAAAGTTAGGTCGCCCACTTCATGCCGAAGCATGTGCAACACCCAGCCTCCTTTCTGGTACGAATTTATGGAAAGAAGTTTTTCCAAATCAGTGATGGTGGTATCGAGTACGGGCGCTGGGTTTTGATAGTAGTATTTGACCACTTGGTCGCGATCAGCAATTTCTTCTTTCACCAGACGGTCGTGGCCGTACGTAAACTCGAGGTAAAGGTTGGCAAAGTAAGTAGCGAAGCCTTCGCTGAGCCACACATGGTGCCAATCTTTTTCGGTGGCCGAATTGCCAAACCATTGATGGGCCACTTCATGTGCTATCAACGGCTCAATATTTCCTTTTCCCGTTACCGAATTTTCAGGATAAAAAATAGTGTTGGCGTTTTCCAGTCCGCCCCAGCGTGTCTTCGATTGTACATTGGCCAATTTCTTGTACGAGTACGAACCAATGTTGGTATTAAAAAAATCCAGCGCTTTTGTTGCCACTGCATAATCGCTGAAGCCATCAATTTTGTTTTGCGGGTACACCCAACTTTCTACGGCAATATTTTCAACGCGCCCTGTCACCTCGGTGGCAAAGCGCGCAATGCCCACCACCATTACCTTTACAGGGATTGGAACTTCTTCGTGCCAGCGCGTGAGTTTTCTTTTTTCGTTGACAAAACTCTCTTCTATTTTAATCCCATTGGCAATCACCGAATAATGCAACGGTGCAGAGATTGAAAAATCAACCGAAGATTTATCAAATGGATGATCGACCACGGGCAGCCAGTGGTGCGCACGGTCGGGCCAGTTGTCGCCAAAAAAACCACGGTCTCCATACTTATTTTTTCCGATGATCAATCCATCTTGTGGCTCGCCACGGTATTTGATTTTAAAAACCAATGTTTCATTTTCTCTTGGTTGCGTGGATAGATTTATTCCCAGCTTATCTTTTAAGTGAGAATAATTAAGGTTAACACCATTCAGTGTCACCTCGATTGCTTCCATTCCTTTGCCTAAATTATTTTTGCTGGCAAGATCTAGCTCGAAGAAAGAAATTCTTTTTTTAAATAAAACGGTTACCGATGCTTCTCCATAAATAACGTCAGTTGAATCATTCACATCCAAATAAAAATGATAATGAGTGATATCTATGGATTTGTTTTTGGGATACGGATCAGTAGCCCCAACCTGAAAAGCTATAAGTAGGGTAAAGAGAGCAATAAGTTTTTTCATGGGTTCCATATTAGAAATCAGATTCTTTAATTCATTTTACAAACTCCAAAGGCCTGGTTTTCAATTCGCTCATAGCACTTCTCGACCGTTGCTGCCCAATATAGTTTGCTATCACATCCTCAAGCCCTCGGTTGCGCTCTTGCCACCAAAAAGTTTTAATCTCTTGAATTACTTCATCGGTCAGAACTATCGTGATTTTCATGCTTGAAAGTTAAAAAAATATTATTTGATAGATAAAGCCGTCTATCAAATTCACAGGCAGAATTTAGCTCAAATCTTTCATTCCATTTTCAATTGCTCAATTTTCAAATTGCACTATCTTGCACCCGATGGACAATTTTGTGGTTTCTGCGCGCAAGTACCGCCCCTTAGGCTTTGATGAGGTGGTGGGGCAAGAGCACATTACCACCACGCTAAAAAATGCC
This sequence comes from Bacteroidota bacterium, assembly GCA_043780615.1. Lineage (GTDB taxonomy): Bacteria > Bacteroidota > Bacteroidia > Cytophagales > Cyclobacteriaceae > ELB16-189. The sequence continues at coordinate 4,729 of JAYWDN010000086.1, forward strand.
ATCGACAACAACAAGTTAGCGCAAGCACTTTTGTTTTGCGGACCGCGCGGGGTGGGCAAAACCACCTGTGCACGCATCGTGGCCCGGCTCATCAACGGCTTTGAAGAA
>JAYWDN010000087.1:0-4836 GCA_043780615.1 Bacteroidota bacterium
CCGCTTGGAGCGGTCAGACGGCTAACTCAAAAATTAAGTAGTTGTCGTTTTCTCTTGGGCTTCCAACAAAAACGCTTTGATAAAATCATCGAGGTCGCCATCGAGCACGTTTTGTGCATCGGTGCGCTCGGTGCCAGTGCGGGCATCTTTCACCAACTTGTAGGGGTGCAACACATAGTTGCGTATCTGCGACCCAAAATCAATCCGCATTTTTCCGGCTTCTACTTTGTCGCGCTCGACATTGCGCTTGTCCAACTCGCGCTGGTAAAGTTTTGATTTCAACATTTGCATGGCACGCTCGCGGTTGGCATGTTGGCTGCGCTCTACTTGGCACACGATCACGATGCCCGTGGGCTTGTGCGTAAGCTGCACTTTCGTTTCTACTTTGTTCACGTTCTGTCCGCCCGCCCCGCCCGAGCGCGAAGTTTGCAGTTCCACATCGGCCGGGTTGATTTCGATTTGAATAGTGTCGTCCACTTTCGGGTAAACAAAAATGGAAGCAAACGAAGTGTGCCTGCGCTGGTTCGAATCAAAAGGTGAGATGCGCACCAACCGGTGCACGCCAATTTCGGATTTCAATTTTCCGTACGCAAACGGCCCTTCGATTTCGAGCGTAGCCGATTTGATGCCCGCCACTTCGCCCGATTGATAATCGATCTGCGAAACTTTGTAGCCACTCTTCTCGCCCCACATAATGTACATGCGGTTGAGCATCTCTGCCCAGTCTTGGCTTTCGGTGCCGCCCGCGCCCGGGTTGATCTCCAACACGGCACTGAGTTGATCCTCTTCGTGGCTCAACATTTTTTTGAACTCCAATTCCTCAATGGCCTTGAACGATGCCTGGTACTCGCGCTCCAGTTCGTCTTCGCCCACATCGCCAGCCTGATGAAACTCGTTGAGCACCTCCACGTCATCCAATTGCTTGGACACTTTATCATAGGCATCGGTCCACACTTTTTTAGTGCGGATGCTTTTCAAAATAGTTTCGGCTTGCTTGGGGCTGGTCCAAAAATCAGCTTGGTGCGAAATGCGTTCTTCATCTTGTATCTCTTCAATCTTGCGATCGTAGTCAAAGATACCTCCTCAAAGCCACAATGCGGGCCCTCAAGTCTCTCAACTTGTCTATGGTCATAACTAAAAATTTTCGTGAAGGTAGCAAAGTTGCGAGATTTAAGAGTAAGGTTTTTTCAAATGAAGTTCACCCTTCAATGATTTGCAAGTTCCATAAGTTTGCTTTATTTTCGAATAACCAACTAAACCATAATTCCTATGAAAACCATTACCCCCCCCCGTTTTTTTGATTTTTGTATTCTTGGTTGCCGTTAGCATCCAGTGTACCGATCAATCCCCGACCAAATCAAGTTTAAGTGCAAATTCTTTAAGGAATTTAGTTGAGAAACATCCGGACTTAGCGGCATTAATTGATGGGACAATTCAGGATCATTCTGCATTAATAAATCTTGGTCCTCAAAAGAAAACCCAATTTCAGGATAGGGCAAATTTACTGATCAGTCAATATCAGAACGGAGCTTCAAAGGAAAGTGATGTAAAAGAATTTGAGAACCTCTTAGATGCAAATGGTTTTTCAAGAAAAACAATGCCTGCTTTTGTTTCATTATACAATTCTCTTTCTAAATACAACTATAAAGAGGATGATTTGATCAAAATTCTAAACGATAAAATGGTCAATGAAGCCAATCTTTTAAATAATCACTCGTCCAGGACGCAGCTGGTTGATTTATCTTTCCTGAATTCATGTGGATTTAAATGTTTTGTGGCCGGAGCCGAGCAAGAAGGAACATACTATCGGGTATTTATGACAGGTTGCATGATTGGTTGCGAATTCCTTTAAATCATTAACAGAAAAATATAAACATTATGAAAAACGCCAAATACCTAATTTCACTGGGGCTGTTACTGTTCTTTCAAGATTTTGCATTTGCTCAAAGTAAAAATGCCGAAGTTTTCACTAAATGCGCTCATCTCTTCCAAACTAATTTGAAGCATGGCTTAACATCTGATTTTATCAAAAAACGTTTTGCAAATGATAAAATAAAACCGTGTGATACGCTGGCGATTATTAGCGTGGCAAGAGCTCAAGGTGCGTATGCACAAGCTGAAGTTGCATCTAAGCTGAACTTCAAAACAGAGTTAACCGCAAATCAAATTTGTCAAGCTCTCGATAAGGGGTATCGCAAGCATGTTGAAGGCTTGAGAGGCGATTACCTACAACTTATTGAGGCCGAACTAAAAAAATAAATCAATACCCACAAGGGCACCAACTACCTTACTTGTAAAACGGAGAATTGTAGTCGATGGTGTGCAACGTGAATCCGTTGCTGTTCACGCGTTGGTATTTTGGCCGGATGAAAATCAGGGCAGCACCCACACTGGTCATGATCAGCGAAGTGTTCAGCACCGAGGCATCGAGCGGTGAGGTGTTCACTCCGATGCCACTGTTGAGGCGATCCAAGCCGATGTACAAAATGCCGCTTACGAAAAGCAAACCGCCTACGCCACTATTCCAACGGACAGGGCCGCGCTGCTTGCGCATATCTATCCTTTCAATATCACGGAACTGAATGGTGTCGCTGGAAGCGATCATCGAAAAATCATTGAGCTCTAAAATATGACCTTCGGTGTGCCGATGTTTTTTTTTGAGCACACACCGCAGGTACTGCCCTTCGGCAAAGCGCGCCACCACCGTGCCATGCTTGATCACAATCAATTGCTTTTGTGAAAATCCGGTGATGGAAATCAAAAAGAATCCAAAAATAAAAACAACAATGGCTTTCATTAAAAGTGAAGAAAGGAAAAAAGAATGAAAAAGCCCAAATAGAAAAACATTGGTAACTTTGATATGACCTAAATTTAAGACGATGGCTTTCCGTTTTTTCAAATACACTTCTGTGTACATCACGGTGGTGGTGATTGCCGCCTCGCTCGTGGCGGGTGGCGTCCTTGTTTTTATCGCCCCGGTATTTGTGTTTGGCATCGTGCCGCTGCTCGAACTTTTTTTTAAAGGCACGACCACTAATTTGACCGAGGCCGAAGAAGAACTCGCCAAAAAAGATTGGAAGTACGATGTCGTGGCGTGGAGCATTTTACCCATCCAGTTGGCACTGCTGTTTTATTTTCTTGATCGTGTGAACGAGGCTTCCCTAAACGGCTTGGAAATAATGGGGATGATTTTCGCCTTCGGGATTTCGTGCGGCATCCTCGGCATCAACGTGGCCCACGAGCTAGGCCACCGCAGCACTTGGTATGAGCAACTGATGAGCAAAATACTTTTGGCCACTTCCTTGTACATGCATTTTTTTATTGAACACAATCGGGGCCATCATAAAAAAGTTTCTACCGATGAAGACCCCGCTTCGGCCCGCTACGGAGAAAACATTTATGCTTTTTATTTTCGCTCGGTGCGCGACAGTTGGCTATCGGCATGGCACATTGAAAACGAACGGTTAAAAAAATCCAATCGTAATTTTTTGAGCATCCACAACGAGATGCTGATGTACCAACTCATTCAACTCACCCTGTTAGGTGCGATTGCTTTCTTTTGGAATTGGAAAGTGATGCTGTGCTTTGTGGGTGCGGCCACCGTTGGTTTCTTATTGCTCGAAACCGTAAACTACATAGAGCACTACGGGCTTCGAAGAAAGAAAACCGATGCCGGTCATTACGAGCGCGTGATGCCCTCACATTCGTGGAACTCCAACCACGCTGTGGGCAGGATCATGTTGTTTGAACTCACACGCCACTCCGATCATCATTATCTGGCTTCGCGCAAATATCAAGTGCTGCGACATCAGCACGATAGCCCGCAAATGCCCACAGGCTATCCGGGCATGATGGTGCTTTCATTGCTTCCACCACTGTGGTTTAAAGTCATGCACCGCTCAATGGAGAAATCAGCGTAGCTTGAAGATACGCTCAACTATCGTTTCAAAATGAACTAGTTCTTGGGCGAATACTCAGACAGCCTGTTTACTTTACAGACTCACCAATTATATTTTTTATGGATTCAGTTGTAACCACGGTAGCAAATTCTTCATTTAAACTTGCCAGGGCTGTTTCATGGATTACTTCAGCCGAATAAATTTTTCCATCAAAGCCTTTTTTATTGAAAGTGGCCGTTGCATCAGCAACAAGGTACGTTTCATAACCTAAATTTCCCGCCATTCTCGTGCTTGTTGAAACGCAATGGTCTGTTGTCAATCCAACAATCACAAGTTTTTTAATTTTCGCGAGGTCAAGCTGCGCCTTTAAATCGGTTCTAATGAACGCACTATTTACATTCTTTTTCACTACGGGCTCACCTGAAATTGGCTGAACCAAATCCATAAATTCATTTCCGGCATTTGTTTCATGAAGCAAAGAAGTGGGGATAGAAGAGCAATGCTTGACATGGTAAATTGGAAGTTCTTTTTCTCGCCATAGTTGAAGCAGTTCACTGGCTCTTATTTCGGCTTCTGGGTTGTTTCTCTGTCCTCCCCAATATTCAATATCATCAAATCCTTTTTGAATATCAATTAAGATTAATGCCGGCCTGTCTGATAGTGATAGGTTCATTCGAGTTTTTAACGTGTTCCAGAAATTAATTCAACAGTTGTTCATAGAAGGCACCAACGCCTTTAGCCCTATCCACAAATTGAATTTCCAAAACCCATTGCCTGCGATTGCCGTGTTTGTCCAAGAGCAGTATGCTATCGTGATTGTCCGGGTGAACATCCAAACTCAGTTGGTTAGCAGCCCCTTTATCCGGCTGCTCATGTGGAAAACGACCGATGATATGACCGCCAATTTCTCCTCCAAATTCGTAACCATAGCGTTTCG
>JAYWDN010000088.1:0-30606 GCA_043780615.1 Bacteroidota bacterium
AGATATTTTTCGCGGTGTGTGATGGCATGGGCTTTTGCAAATACTTGCAAAGAAACTCCGTTGGCCAAGCCCGAACGCCAAGGAGCCACCATATTATAGAAGGGCCAATTATAATTATACTTTAACACTGAAAAATCATTTTGTTGAGTCACATTTTCTGTCAGCCAATCAACACAGTTCAAAAACAAAATCAATTGACTGGAGTCGCCACGAATAAATTGATCGTGATAGAAAAGTGCTTTGTTGCATACGGTCATCGGGTTTCGCTGCTTGCCAATCGTGCCTTCGATGAGGTATGGGATCCCTTTCTCATCGCACTGGCTGATGTCGTAAACCATGGGCTTCCCCGTAACTACTTCATAAATTATTTCAATCCAACTCCGTACTTTTTTTTCTGTAAAGTCCCCTACCACCGAAGCCACCACGAAGGAAGTGATCAGAATAATTAAATATTTTTTTTTGTTCATTGGCCAAAGTTATCTGATTTTTGATTGTCGAAAAAAATTAACGATGAGATCATGAAAAAAATACTGGTATTGTTTCTCTTATTCGGAGGGCTCACCTCGGCCACTGCGCAAAAGGTGAAAATCAAAACTGAAAATGAAACTGCCATTCGCAAGGTTCTTGACCTACAAGTAACCGCATGGAACCAAGGAAACCTTGACGAGTTTATGAAAGGCTATTGGAAATCGGATTCCATTCTTTTCATCGGCAGCAAGATCACTTCGGGCTGGGACAGTACCTTGATCCGATACAAAAAAGGGTACCCAAATTTGGCTGCTATGGGCAAACTTCGGTTTGAAATCTTACGAATGGATTTTATTTCTGTCGACAGTTATCTCGTTACCGGGAAATATTTTCTTGCGCGTGCGAAAGACAACCCATCGGGAATTTTTACGCTGCTCTTTCGAAAGAAAAAAGGAAACTGGGTGATTGTGTATGATCACACCTCTTAAAAAATCCAAATTCCAATTCTCAAACCACAAACTGAAAGCTACATTTAATTTTTTTGCGTTTTACTTTGCGACTTTGCGTAAAAAACTAACCCCGTTATAAGTGATCTTTTAAAATATTAATTCCTGCTACCAAGATCAACAAGGCCGTGATGCGGTTGATGTAAATGGCGAATCCGATAAATATTTCAAGTGAATTTTGGGATAAAACTCCAACAATCAATGATTATCCAATAAAGGTGAGCATTGAACTTCAAAGCTCGACTTCAGAAATTGATTTTGATGTTAAAATCGTTTATGATGCAGTCATTGATTAAAAACTCCAATATCTGTTGAGAATTTGTTCCTCTGGTCAGTACTATTTTTTCAACTTCTTTGAGGAAACCTCTAACACCTAAAAAAATAAATATGCAACTTATGTGGGCCCTGCTGGGAACGATCCAGCGACCCTCAGATTATGAGTCTGATGCTCTAACCAGCTGAGCTAAGGGCCCGTACTATTTATATTGAGTCTCTAACCTCCCGATAGCTATCGGGAGAGCTAAGGGCCCTTTTTGAAAACGAGTTGCAATGTTACATATTTGCGCTTTATCATACAATTTTGATCGCACCCGAAATTAAAAACATCATCTTCGACTTGGGCGGAGTGATCCTCGACCTCGATATTTTCAAATCGTACCAAGCGTTTTCAAAACTATGCCGCTATCGTGCCGATGAACTTCAAGCCAGGGCATCGTCACAATTATTTTTCAATGAATATGAAAAAGGATGGATGACCGATACGGAGTTTCGCACCGCACTCCGCTCCTTTTTAAATTGCCAAGCCACCGACCAGCAATTAGACGAAGCATGGAATGCCATGCTGCTCCGCATCCCCAAAGAAAAATATGCCTTGCTGCAAAAGCTGAAGGACAGCCACCAACTTTTCTTATTGAGCAACACCAACAACATTCACTTGCAGGCGGTGAACCAAATTGTTTTTAACGATACGGGCGATAGCAACCTCAGTAATTATTTTCATAAGGAGTACTATTCGCACCTGATGAAAATGCGCAAGCCCGACTCCGAAATTTTTCAATGCGTACTCACAGAAAATGATCTTGCCACAAGCGAAACGCTTTTCTTGGACGACAATTTGGAAAATATTCTAAGTGCCAGTTCGCTTGGCATCCGCACTACACACATCACTTCACCTGAGATGGTCTTACCTTTGTTTGCATGAACCCAAAAATCAAAACGTACGTCCTGCACGGCTCGTTGTTTATCATTACGTTTATCACCACCACATTTGCCGGTGCCGAGTGGACGAATGGAAAATCAATATTGGCTCATCTGGTTCTCGAAACGGAGTACACTTGGGCCGACTTTGCCAGCGGCCTTCCCTACTCTATTTGTTTTTTGACAATCCTGACCTGCCATGAGTTTGGTCATTATTTCACAGCCCAATACTATCGTGTGAAAGCGACACTGCCCTATTATATTCCATTGCCGCCCATTACTTTTTTTCTCGGCACGCTTGGTGCCGTCATCCGCATCAAAGATCACATCCGCGAAGCAAAACAACATTTTGATATTGGCATCGCTGGGCCACTGGCTGGGTTTGTGGCCGCGCTCGCTTTTTTGATTTACGGTTTTGTGACGTTGCCACCACCCGAGCACATTTATCAATTCCATCCTGAATATGAAAAGTATGGATTGAACTATGCCGATCACGTTTACGATGCTACGGTGATGCCAACTGGAACAGTCGATGTCGTCATTGGCAAGAACATGCTCTTTACTTTTTTAGAAAAAATATTTGCAGACCCTGCGCGCATGCCCAACCCGCACGAGATCATGCACTATCCATTTTTGTTTGCGGGGTTTCTCTCGCTCGTGTTCACGTGTATGAACCTGTTGCCCATCGGCCAGTTGGATGGTGGCCATGTGCTTTATGGATTGGTCGGCTATCGTTGGCACCGCACCGTGGCCACTGTAATTTATTTTGCGCTTCTCTTCTATACAGGGCTCGGCCTCATCGATGTGCAATTGCCCGTTGATAAATTTATTTATGAAATCGCCTTTTACATTTTTGCTTTATACATGTCTATGCGCAGCCTCTTTGAAAAAAAGCGCGACCGGTTGATGTACGCCATGGCCATTTTTACTTTGCAATTCCTTACGGGATGGCTATTGCCCGCCATGCATGGCTACCCGGGCTGGCTCGCGTTTGTGATGCTCATCGGCTGGGTGGTGGGCGTGCCGCATCCGCGTTCGGAAATTGAAGAACCGCTCGATCTCAAAAGAAAAATTTTAGGATGGCTCGCGCTCGTTATTTTTATTCTCTGCTTAACGTCCGACCCGATCGAACTTATTATGGCAACTACGGCTGCACCATAATCTTCTCTGTGCGCCATTGTGTGCCATCAAAGTAGCGCGTTAGGTACAGTCCGGGGAATGGATTTGAAAGGGTGACTTGTGTTTGCTCAAAGGAACCTTCTTGAGCGAATGAAACTCTTTGGCCTGTCATATTTACGACCTCAAGTTGTTGAACAGAGGAAGGCAAATAAAAAACTCCGCGGTTTGGATTTGGGTACGCCAATGTTTTTATCTCTTCCACGGCCGTAGTCACGTTCAAGTTGCCCTTGCCAAACACCGGGCGGATCATCAGGTTGCCATGAAGGTCGGTGCTCTGCAACCAAGTGCCAGTGGTGTTGTAAAATATTTTACTTCCAGAATCTGAATCTTTATCGAAGCCCACACCAATCGTTGCGTTGGAATTTTGTCTCCAGCCGATAAAAAATTTATTCTGCACCAACAACGCTTGGATCAATGGAACACGAATAAATTTATTGTTCTCGGTGCGCTTGATGGTCAACTGCAAACTGTCGCGCGCCTTTGGTGCCAACTTATCCCACACTTTTAGGTTCACCACTTGGTTGGATTCATCGCCTACGTGAGGAAAATAAATGTCCACCGCCACCAACGTATCGGGCTGGGCATACAGCATATCAAATTCATACGCCAAACTTATCCCCGGTTGCGTGAGTGTTACCGCATACTCAGCCGCGCCATCGTCATAGGCATAATAATCTTTCAAAATAAAATTGGTGCTCGTAGTGTCGTTGTACCTAAACTCGATGCCTTTATAAACGACCGTGTCGTAATCGCCAGAGCTGGAGTTGATCTTCTTGATATTGTCTTTCGTATTGATTTGAATATCAAATTTTAGTGCGATGGAATCGATGCTGGGATTCAAGCCGTTAAAAGAATAAGCGGAGTTGAATGCAAAAAGTTGTGGCTGGCCAAACACTACGGCCAATGCGGGTGAAGAATAAAAAGGTACCGTGGTTTTCGTCACTACTTTGTTTTGCCGAACAGTGGTTGTCAGGTTCGCATCAAAGTCAACGGGTTGTTGCAAGTCCGATCGCTGATTGGTCACCACAAAGGAAGGGCTCACAATATGTGCATCTGGGTTGGCCAAAAAATGTTTGACGGGTATCGACTGATACTGTGTAAACACGGAAGACATTGTCGTGGCAATAGCGCGATCGGGAAAATTGCTGTAGTGCGGAGCGTACTGGTCCAGTCCATTGCTCACATAAATGTAATCCAAATTCCACGTGTCAAACGGCCCCGACAGTCGTCCATAATTTTGAAAACGGAATTGAAAACCATTATAAAAATAATGGCTGTCGCCAACGAATAATTTTACAGGAACGAAAATCGTGTTGTCGCTGGTACTGCTTTCACCCACCGACCACACTTTGATCCAAGTTCCTGAATCATTTTTAAACCAAAGCGAAAGTTCGTCACCTGCATCGGGCGGCTCGCCATTGCCTTGGTATTGATAATAAAAGAAAATGAAAACAGAATCTTGTCGGTTCACCGGAATTAAATCCATCCGCAGTGGCCGCGAGGTGAGCCTATCGGCAATGCCTTTGGCGTAGGCATTATTGATACTGTACGGTTTGCCCAGCGAATCGATGCCATCAAAAGTTGCCACCTTCAGCGTGGGCGGATTGATGCCCATGCCGGTGTTCACCCAAACCGAGTGCCCAAATTGCCAGAGGCTATCACTGGGATAATTGGCAAGCAAATCTTTGTGCGAAGGATTGTTGAACGAAAAATCATCCCAGAAAGGAAGCGGCATTGCCGAAAGCGATTGCACGCGCGCGCTATAATTTATTTTTTTGCTGTGCGCGGCCTGTCGCACGATGGGCACAGGCATTAGTTGCGCCCAGCTGGTCATCGCAGAAAAAAATAAAACCGAAACTAAAATTAATCGCATACTACTACGCTTGTTACTTGGACGACACCACCTCGATTATCATTTTTTAATCAACCCCATACGCTTATTTTTTCGCGCAAGCTACGCAGCACACCGTGTCAGAGATTTCCTTCATCCATCTTCACGGGCTCCTTGTAACCTTTGGGTGCCAGCCACAAATCAACCGGGTCGCCTACGCGCACCGAGTCGCCCGAAAGTGGATATTGTTTGAGAACGAACGGAACTGTGCCCGTAGTATCTGTGCCTTGCATGATTTCTACATTGCCCAAGTGCAGGTTCCATCCCGAAAGTTTTCGAAGCGCTGTTTCGTACGAATTGCCCACCACATTGCCAATCGCAAAATCAGCAGGGCCGTTGCCATCGCCAATGACCAAATCAATCACTGCACCTTTTGGCAACCGTGTGCCTGCCGCAATCGGCAATCCGTGAAAACGAAATTCGTGAACTAAATTTTTGAACGGGCTCGCTTCATAATAAATTTTTCCAAGGCGAAGCTCGTTGCTCTTCAGCACCGCTTTGGCATTGACCAACGAACCATCGGTGAGATCGGGCATGGGCAACGTGGGCGGAGTGACACGGTTGAGCGAAACATACACGACCCGGTTTTCTTTCACCTTCGCTCCTGCCTCTGGAAATTGGCGCAGCACCGCCAAGGGTGGCAACGTATCGGTGTAAGCCGAGTCGTTCACCGAAAACCGAAGCGTGTGTTCTTTCAAAAACTTTTCGAGTTCATCTACTTTCACTCCTTTCAAATCGGGTACGGTCACCGATTCACCATGATTGGTGATGTTGGGCAAGTAGATGTAAAAATAGGTGATGCCAAAAAATAATAAGATGCCAGTGATGATGGCAACGTGCTTGAGCAATGCCTCTACCGAATTGTCTTTGAAGGATTTTTTAATGTCCATAGTTAAAATCAATTTGCCACGGAGGCACTGAAAAAGCGAAGCACATTTTCAACTCAGTACTTCAATGAAGAAGCAAACCCACGAGCCGCACGCATCGAAAGTTTAAATCGCTCTTCGGCAAGTGCCACTAATTTTGTGATCAATTCGGTAAACGAAATACCGCGCTCCTTCCACATCATGGGGAACATGCTGGAGTTGGTGAAACCGGGAATGGTGTTGATTTCGTTCACGTAAACATTCCCATCGCTCGTCAAAAATAAATCGACCCGCGCAAAATCTTCGCACGCCAACGTTTGAAACGCACGAAGTGAACACGCCCGGATTTTTCGCGCTGCTTCGGTACTTAATTTTGCTGGCACGCGTATTTCCACTGCTTTACTGTCAACATACTTGGCATCGAACGTATAGAATTCATACTCTTTGCTGATGATGATCTCGCCCGGCATCGAAGCCTTGGCGGGACTGTTGCCCAGCACGGCACATTCAATCTCGCGGCCTTCAATAAATTTTTCGAAGAGGATGCAATCATCATAGCGAAAGCCTTCCTCCACGGCTTTCTTAAAATCATTTTTAGATTTCACTTTCGATACGCCCACCGAAGAGCCGAGGCTTGCCGACTTCACCATGAAAGGCAAGCCTAATTCTTTTTCGATGGTTTCAAACTTTAAATTCTTTTGATCGGCAAAAAAGCAAAACAAAAAATCGGCCACAAGCAGGCCTGCTTCTTTCAATAATTTTTTGGCCACCAATTTGTTCATCGACATGGCCGAGCCCAGCACACCCGTGCCAATCATCGGCAAGCTCATGGCCTTGAGCAACCCTTGCATGCTGCCATCTTCACCATCGGTACCGTGCAGCACAGGAAAAACAATATCGGGTGTGAATTTTTTATTCTTCGTTTTGAATACTGGTTTTTCTGCACTCAACGCCAGCGACAATTTCTCTCCTTTACTTATTTTAGAAGTAACGTCTTTGGTCAAATACCATTCGCCCTTCTCGGTAATACCAATCAGTATTGGCTTGAACTCTTTTTTATCAATGTATTGAAAAACATTTCGGGCCGAGTTGATCGACACCCCGTGCTCTACCGAGCGGCCACCATAAAGGATTGCAATTTTTTTTCTGATCATTAATATTAATTGATGTTACACAAAAAGTGACGTCATCGCGAGTACCCTTTGTGTAGGTCTATTTTCTCCCTCAAAGATGTTGAGGTTTTGGGGCATTTCCACGCGCACCAATTTTTTTTTCTGTCAATGGCCAACCAACACTTTTGTTGAACTAATACCCGAAGTGGTTTGCACACGAACGATGTAGAGTCCACCCGTTTGACTTAGAAAATCGATGGTGTACGTTTGGTTCAGCGTATCGGGCAGCAGGTTGTCGGCCACCACATGACCGAGCAAGTCGTACACCTGCAATCGCACCAATTGTCGCTTGGGCAAATCGAACGTAATCTTCACAGGGGTATCGCGGCCGCCATACACGGAATACAAACCCGCCACCGAATTGGGCGATGTGTTGTCGTCAGTAAAAAATTCAATGTTGTCCAAATACAAATTGTTTCCGTGCGCATTGGTGGCCACAAAGGCAAAGCGGATGTTTTCTTTTCCAGCAACGGAGTCTAAGCTGAGGTAATTTTTTTTCCATTGACTGTCTTTTTTAGGGACCCAAAAATTGGCTTGTGTCGTGTCCGCCAATGTTGATGCCGACAACGTCAACAACACTTTGCCGAATGTTTCACCACAATCTTCCGAAACCATAACGTACAGTGTTTCATCCCCATTCGGTTGGCTGGCATAACTTGTTTCAAAAAAAACACTGGCCTTTTGTGTTTTTGAAAAATCGATGACGGGCGAAACCAACCATGCTTGGTCGCCAAGTTTGGTGTTGTTATAAGAATTAAAAATCAGGGAAATATTTTTGTTGGTTTGAGCTGGAAACCAAATCTGTCCGCCAGCAGGATTGACAATCGACCAGCTATTGATAAACGTGCCATCAAAATTTTCGCGCAGCGGCACCACATCGGCAGATGAATTGATGACAAGTGCAGTACTCAGGTTATCAAGCGTGGGCGTTCCATTCACAACTCCATTTGGCGACTTGATGGTAATCGCCAGTGTATTATTTCCTATGGAAAAAGTAGCAGGTGCTAATACAAAATTTCCTGCTGTGCCAACATCAAGTTGCACACCAGTGACTTGCTGAGTAGCCAACTGGTTGTTGACAACTACATCGGCCACAAATGAATTGATCACCGTGTTGCCTAAATTTTTTATGCTGATCACGGGCGAAGTAGTCGATAAACAACTGACAGGCGAAGGGCTAACAATACTATTCAATGCGAATGCTGTAAATGAGTAATTGATCACCGATACGTTGTCGATAAATAAATTATTGCCGAAATCGTTCACGCCTTCAAAAGCAATTTGAATTTTCTGCCCAAGAAATTGATTCATCGAAATGACATCGGTAGTCCACTGCGATGAGGTAGGCACAAAGGGAGACGAAGTAGCGGCTGTTGTAGCCAATCCCGTTCCGCTCTTGTTAAAAATTTCTATTGACGATTTATTAAAATCGCACAGCGTGGTAACGATCACACGCAATCGATCATTGCTTCCACCAGAGTACATGGCATAGGCGTGGTCAAACGAAAGCGAGGCAATGGTGGCCGATGTCAAATCAAGTACGGGCGTTACCAGCAAATCGATGGCACCCAAATTTTCATAATTATAATAATCCATATACATCGCATGGTTCGATCCTCCAGTTAGTGAAACATTTTGCCAAGCGGTTAGGCCATCAGGGTTTGTAATTTGCCATCCCGCGGGCGTAGCGTTAACGGGCGTGCTATCAAAAGTTTCTGTTAATGGCACAGCCACTGCAACAGGTACAATTGTGGAAACAGCGAGCACATTGTTGGCCGCATTGCCATCGGTGCCTCCATTAGTTTGCATCACTTGAAAAGAAAAATTGTACGAAGCACCCGCGCTCAACGACACTGGCGAAAAACTCAATGTGGTTTCGGTTGCTACGGCAAGGTTTGCTGGCAAGGGCAACGTTTCGGTGGGGCTTCCATTCAATGAAAATTGAATTTGTGCGGAGGTGATCGTGTTCGATCCGTAGTTGCGCAGCCTGATCATCGGAATAAGATTTCCACTGCATGCCGAGGCACCGGGCGAAGAAATTAATTTGATGCCTAAATCATTGGCCACGGGTGCAGGGACATTTGCTCCTACTGAAGTGAGCAAACTTGCCCTGCGCGGACTGTTGTTGATGATGATGTCCATTCGGCCCACTTGCCCTTGCGAAAAAATATTCATGCACGCATCGTTGGTGTAGTTCATGTAGTTGGAGTACATCGTGTGTCCACCACATTCTACTTGTGTGGTGTTGGGGCAAAGTCCGTTGTAGTCGGTATCTTGAATGGGCGTGTCGTTCACATAGTCGGTGCTCACCGCGGGGTCGCATGAATTCGCATCGCCCCACACGTGGCGCAAGCCAAAGAAATGGCCGATCTCGTGCGTGGCCGTTCTTCCTAAATTGTACTTGGTCAATAAATTAAAACTTCCGCCACCGCTCGCGTTGATTGTTCCGTAGGCTTGATAATCTACCACCACTCCATCTGTGAGCCGATCGATAGAAGAATTTTGTAATCCTTGAAGCGACAGGGAAGAAATAGGAAGCTGCGTGTAGCCGAGCAGACTTGCGCTCAAGTTCACCACCCAAATATTCAAGTACTCCTCGGCAGGCCAATAGCTCAACGCTTTCAATGTATAATCGTCAGAAATATTCCACGAGGTTTGTGTTCCTTGCACGCGCACGATTCCATTGGTGGCAATGCCGTTTGGGTCTTGCTTGGCCATCACAAAAGTAATGTTCATCATTCCGGCCACGAGTATGAATTCACTGGGGGTTTTGGAAGCATCGGAGTTCATCCTTTCAAAGTCATCGTTGATCACTTTGATTTGCGAAAGCACTTGTGCATCAGAGATATTGGTGCCCACGCCTACTGCCTCGCCATTGTGGATCACATGCACCACCACCGGCACCACATAACTGCCTCCTTGCACACGTCCATTTTTTAACGCTTGACTTTTCCTCACCATTTTTTCGCTCATCCACTTTTCAAACTGCTCGGTGGTTTCGTGCGCTGGGTTTCTTAGTTGCCGAAGTTTTTCATACGCCACCGTGCCGCACCGCTCTTGGGCATGCGCGGAAACAAAAACAAGCATAAAAATGAGTATAGAGAAAACTTTCAACATGCTGTAAAATTCAAAAAATTACAAATTCAAAATCGGTGTATTGTGAAAACACAAAGTGAATTAGTCTGTTCTGCAAAAGGTAAGTGCAATCAATTAGAAAGCTCAAAATTAAATTCAAATTTTAAGGGTCAATAATTTTTTGAGTTTGCAATCTTGAATTTTGAATCAAGAGAGGTTGATCACCTCTATGCTTTTGATTTCGGGCACCAAGCGTTTGATCGCTTCTTCCACGCCCGCTTTGAATGTCATAGCAGACATTGGGCACGTGCCACAGTTGCCCACAAACTCTAACTTTAAAATTTTATCTTCGGTAAGTTCAAGCACGCGGATGTTGCCGCCATCGGCCGCGAGGTAGGGACGGATATCATTGAGCGAAGCCTCGATACGGTCGGCAATTTCAGGTTTTATTTCGGCTGCATCCATCATACGGTCATTTCAACTTTTCTTGTAGAGGTAAAGGTAGCATTTCGAATGGCAACTTGGCGCGCCAAGTTTTCTGCAAGGTCTTTGAAAACCACAGCCATCACTCCTTCTTTCATCACTTCAGGCAAGCCGCTGTCACCGCTTTCGCGAATGCTTTGCACCAACGGGATTTGCCCCAGTAACGGAACACCAAATTTTTCAGCCAAGTTCTTGCCCCCGTCTTTTCCAAAAATAAAATATTTGTTTTCGGGCAATTCTTCGGGTGTGAAGTACGCCATGTTTTCTACCACGCCCAGCACGGGCACGTTGATCTGCGGCTGCTTGAACATCGCCAGTCCTTTCATCGCATCGGCAAGCGCTACTTTTTGTGGTGTGGTCACAATCACTGCGCCCGTTACGGGCACGGTCTGCACTAATGTCAAATGAATATCGCTGGTGCCAGGCGGCATGTCGATCAATAAGTAATCCAGTTCGCCCCAGTCGGTATCGCTGATAAATTGTTTCAGTGCCGAGCTGGCCATCGGCCCGCGCCACACCACCGCACTTTCGGGCGGGGCAAGGAATCCAATGGATATTAATTTCACTCCATACTGCTGCAACGGCACGATGACGTTTTTTCCATTCACCACTTTTATTTCGGGCTGCTCGCGTTCGCAGTTGAACATCACGGGTATCGAAGGACCTGAAATGTCAGCATCGATCAAGCCCACTTTCGCCCCCGATTGCGCCAGTGCCACCGCCAAGTTGGTGGTGATGGTCGATTTGCCCACGCCCCCTTTGCCAGAGGCGATGGCGATAATATTTTTCACGCCCGGCAGCAATGGGGCGTTGTCGCGAAGGGTAGTGACTGATGAGGTCATGCGAATATCAATTTCAACTTCAGTGCCCACCACTTTTCGCACTGCCTCTACGCAATCTTGGCGGATTTTCTCTTTGAGCGGGCAGGCCGGTGTGGTGAGTACAACTGTAAAACTGATTTTGTTTTCAGCAACCGCAATGTCTTTGATCATGTTCAACGTCACCAAATCTTTTTTCAAGTCGGGATCGTGGACGGTGGAGAGGGCGGTGAGGATATGGGAAGAGTGTATTTTCATTGGAATCAAAGACGCAATTTACACCTAAAACAAAATTAACGGCCAAGAGTTTCATAAATAGATTTGACAACTAAAAAGTATCTTTGTATCAATTTCAAATTTAAAAGACGATGTCAAGTAAAGAAAGACAAAGCCGCCACCGTGAAGCCATCCGATACATTGAGAACGCCTCTGAAATTCTGCGCACTAAGGCTCGTAAAAAAAATAAATATTACGAAGACGACAAGTATGTGCGCATGGCCTGCGCCACGGCCTACAATGCGGTGCTCATCGCTGCCGATACTTATTTGGCCATGAAAGGCAAGGCCGTTGAAAAGAAAAAATATGCGAGAGTGAACGTGGCCGATTACCGCACGCGCCTCGCGAAACTTGACAAAGGCATGCTCAAGACTTTTAACTCTGCTTATGAGATCCTTCATATCGTGGGTTATTATGAAGGTGAAACGAAGTATGATGTGATTCGCTCAGGCATTGATGCCGCCATCGACCTGATTAACGAAATCAAACCTTCTGGTGAATCTGATTTGACACTCGAACAATTTCCTTCTTGATCACGCGCGAAACCATAGAGGAAGTTAAAAACCGGGTGGACATTGTAGATGTCATCAGCGACTTTGTGTCGTTGAAAAAATCGGGGCAGAATTACAAAGCACTCAGCCCCTTCAACAACGAAAAGACGGCTTCCTTTTTTGTTGTGCCTACCAAGGGCATCTTCAAAGATTTCAGCAGCGGCAAAGGTGGCGATGCGTTCACCTTTGTGATGGAGCATGAAAAACTCAGCTATGCCGAGGCTATCCGCTACCTCGCGAAAAAATACGGAGTAGAAATAAAAGAAGACCGCACGCTCAACGAATCGAAAGAAGAGCAGAGCGAACGCGAAAGTCTTTACATCGTGATGAATTTCGCGAAAGAGTATTACAAAAATATTCTCACCAATAATGAAGAAGGCCGCAGCATTGGGCTCAGCTATTTTCGCGAACGCGGCTTCAACGACCGCACCCTCGAAAAATTCGAACTCGGCTATGCGCTTGAGGGCTGGGAACATTTTAGCAACGAAGCCATCGTCAAAGGCTATAACAAAGACTTGCTTGAAAAGACAGGTCTCGCTGTAAAAAAAGAAGACGGATCGAGCTATGACCGCTTTCGCGGAAGGGTGATTTTTCCGGTGCATAATCTTGCAGGCAAGGTGATTGCCTTTGGTGCGCGCATGCTCGGCAAAGAAAAAAATCAGCCGAAGTACATCAATTCGCCCGAGACCGACATCTATCACAAGAGCGATGTGCTCTACGGATTGTATCAAGGAAAAAATGCAATCCGCCAACACGATGCGTGCTATTTGGTGGAAGGCTATACCGATGTGATCTCGCTGCACCAGGCCGATGTAGAAAATGTGGTGGCCTCCAGCGGTACCGCATTGACAGAAAACCAGATCAAACTCATCCGCAGGTTTACCGAAAACATCACGGTGCTTTTTGATGGCGATGCGGCCGGCATCAAAGCGGCACTGCGCGGCATCGACATGATCTTGAAGGGGGGGCTCAATGTGCGTGTGCTTCTCTTCCCCGACAACGAAGACCCGGATAGCTTCTCGCGAAAGGTGGGCACTTCCGAATTTCAAAAGTATTTAAAAGACCACACGCAAGACTTCGTTTCGTTCAAAGCAAACCTTTATGCAAAGGAAGCCGCCAACGACCCCATCCGCAAAGCAGAATCCATCAAAGAAATTGTTTCGAGCATTGCCGTCATCCCCGATCCCATCAAACGCTCGGTGTACATTCAAGAGACGAGCCATCTTTTAAAAATCAGTGAACAAGTATTGCTGAGCGAGCTCAACAAAATTTTAATTCAAGAGCGTAGGAAAAACGAAAAGGAAAAATTCCGTGAACAAGATACTGCTCACGAGCCGCTGGATGTTGAAGGCATTGGCACGCCAATAAAAATCGATGCGCAGAGTTTGGTGCATTATCAGGAGCGCGAAACAATTCGCCTTCTCTTGAACTATGCCGATCAAACCGTTGAGCAGAACAAGCTATCGGAATTTTTGCTACATGAATTAGAAGATGTAGAATTTAATAATGTGGTGTTCAAAGAGATTTATGAAAAATTTAAAACGGCTGCCCACAGCAATCAACCCATCGACAGTCATTATTTTTTGAATCAAGGGAACGATGCGGTGAAAGCTGCCGTTTCTGATCTGATCACTTCAAGGTATGACACCAGCCCGCATTGGGGCGATAAGTTTCACATCTACATCCCGAAAGAAAAAGATGTGCTCAACGAGATGGCACTGTCCAATGTGTTGCGGTTAAAATTCCGGGTAGTACAAAAAATGATGGAAGACAATCTGCAAAAAGTAAAACTGGCCGAGACTGCTGGCAACTGGGATGAGTTGGACCGCGCCTTAGAAATGCAGACGGGGTTGAAGAAAGCCGAGACCGAGCTGGCGGGAAGTTTGGGCATTGTAGTGGCTAAATAAAAGTAGGCAGTAGGCAGTAATTCAGTAGGCAAAACGTAAACACATCAACAGATTTGAGATTTGAATATCTTATATTAAGACCAAAAAATAGAATGAACAAAATAAAAATAGACACCATCGAAGAAGCCCTCGAAGAAATCCGCAACGGCAAGCTGGTGATTGTAGTGGACGATGAAGACCGCGAAAACGAGGGCGACTTCATCTGTGCTGCCGAGTGCGTCACCCCAGAGATCATCAACTTCATGTCCAAAGAAGCCCGCGGGCTGATCTGCGCCCCGTTGGTGGAAAGCCGCTGCGAAGAACTCAAGCTCGAACTAATGGTGGGAAAAAATACGGCTGCGTTCGAAACCCCTTTCACTGTGTCGGTAGATCTGATCGGCCACGGCTGCAGCACTGGCATCTCGGCACACGACCGTTTCAAAACGATCAAGGCATTGGCCGACCCGGAAACAAAACCCGAAGAACTCGGCAAGCCCGGCCACATCTTTCCATTGAAGGCAAAGAAGGAAGGCGTGCTGCGAAGGAGCGGCCACACCGAAGCGGCCATCGACTTGGCCGTGCTCGCAGGCTTTCGTCCGGCCGGGGTGTTGGTCGAGATCATGAACGAAGACGGCACCATGGCGCGCCTTCCCGACTTGCGCAAAGTGGCCGACAAGTTCAACTTGAAATTGATCACCATCAAAGACCTGATCGCTTATCGGATGAAAACCGAAAAGCAGATCACGCGCCATCTCGATGTGAACTTGCCCACTGAGTTTGGCGACTTCCAATTGGTTGCCTACGAAGAAAACGCCACGCGCGAAATCCACATGGCATTGATCAAAGGCACTTGGGAAAAGGACGAACCTGTGATGGTGCGCGTACACTCTTCGTGTGTCACTGGCGACATCTTCGGGTCGTGCCGTTGCGATTGCGGTTCGCAGTTGCACAACGCCATGAAGATGGTAGAGCACGAAGGCAAGGGCGTGGTGCTGTACATGAAACAAGAAGGCCGCGGCATTGGCCTACTCAACAAACTCAAGGCTTACAAACTGCAAGAGCAAGGCCTCGACACCGTGGAGGCCAACCTCCAGCTCGGCTTCGACATGGACAACCGCGACTACGGCATTGGTGCGCAAATCTTGCGCGACCTCGGCATCTCTAAAATGAAGTTCATCACCAACAACCCCAAGAAGCGCGTGGGCCTGATGGGCTATGGATTGGAGATCGTAGAAAACATTGCACTCGAAATTGCGCCCAACCCACACAACGAAAAATATTTGCAAACCAAACGCGACAAGCTCGGCCATACGATTTTAAAAAAGTGATGAGCATTTTTCTCAATGCTATTTGGCGGCCCGAAGTGCCAGGGCATAACTTTGCTGTTCGCGCAGCCTTAAAACATTTTCTTTTTTTTGTTCCGTTATTTTTTTTCTCCACCCTTTCTTTTGCACAAACCTTTCCGTTCGATCTCTGGCACGATGGCAAAGTAGTGCTTGAAAGTGGCGACACCCTCCGTGGCACTGTCAAGTACGACCTTCAAGATTTACTACAAGTGAAGCACGACAACCGCCTCGAAAGTTTTTCGGCACGAAAAGTTTTGTTCTTCGAAATCTTCGACCTCTCGTACAAACGCTACCGCGAATTTTATTCACTCCCCTACTCGGCCTCGGGCGGTTACAAAAGCCCCGTGTTTTTTGAATCCCTCTCCGAAGGGAAAATCACGCTGCTCTCCCGAGAGAAATTAGAATACCGATCGTACAACTATTCACCATTTTACTACGGAGGTTCGTCCCAGCGGGTCGTGCTTGTCAATATTTATTTTCTGCTAAAGGAAAACGGAAACATCGAAAGTTTCAGTGGCAGGCGCAGCGACTTCTATGACCTGATGGGCAACAAAGAAAATGAAGTGCACGCTTTTGTCAAAGAAAACAGATTAGACTTTGATCGGAAATATCATCTTAAACTTATTATCGACTATTACAATTCATTGTTCACCAAGAAATAATATTGGGTACACTTCCTACAATTAATTCATAACAATTAACCTTCCATGCAAAAACCTTTGATCTTAGTGACCAACGATGACGGCATCACCGCGCGCGGCATTTTAAATTTAGTGAACGTGATGAAAGAACTGGGCGATGTGCTCGTGGTAGCACCCGATGGCCCACAGTCGGGCATGGGCCACGCCATCACCGTGGGCGACACGCTACGGCTCAACGAGTCTTTTATTTTTGAGGGCGTGAAAGCCTACGAATGCAGCGGCACGCCTGCCGATTGTGTGAAGATGGCGCGCCACCATGTTCTGAAAGGCAGTCGTCAGCCCGATGTGGTGGTGAGCGGCATCAACCACGGCAGCAATACTTCCATCAGTGTGTTGTACTCCGGCACCATGTCGGCAGCGATTGAAGGTGCGATTGAAGGAACGCCCGCCATTGGTTTTTCGCTTTGCGACTACAGTCACAAAGCCGATTTTACGCACACTTCAGAATTTGTGAAAAAAATTGTGCGGCAGGTTTTGAAAAAAGGGTTGCCGAAAGGCACGGCCTTGAACGTAAACATTCCGGCCAAGCGCAACGAATCCATCAAAGGCATCCGCATCTGCCGCCAGGCCAACGCAAAATGGGTGGAGGAGTTTGACAAGCGCTTCGACCCGAACGGACGCAGTTATTTTTGGATGACGGGCAGCTTTGTAAACTTTGACAAAGGCGAAGACAATGACGAGTGGGCCATCGCCAATAATTTTGTGTCGGTAGTGCCGTGCCAGTTTGACCTCACCGCTCATCAGGTGATACCACAGTTAAATGAAGAGTGGGATATTCTGAGTTGACGGAAAAGCGATTCTTCCAATCAAACAAACCCTACGAGTTTGTACGAAATCATGCCCGTCCATTCTTTAAGCAAAATCTGCCAATTGAACATTGCTTCTACACGAGGAAAAAGTAACGTGTCGATGGAAATCTTTCGCTCATGCGAAATGAAATCGACACTGAAGCAATCCATTCCATACCCTACTTTTTTAAAACAGGCAGCCGACCTGCGCATGTGGTAAGCCGAAGTGACAAGCAAACATTCAGTAGGTGTCGTTTGACCCTCCAAAATCTTTTTTACTTCCACTGCCGATTCGTGCGTGTTGCGCGATTTGGTTTCGGTAACAATGTCTGCCTGAGGAACGCCCATCAATAAAAGTGCTTCTGCAATTTCATCGGCTTCTTTTCGTTCTGGCGCAGAGAGCCTGCCGCTACCGCCCGTCACTAAAATTTTTTTGACTATTCCCATTTTATAAAGCTGCACGGTATGCGTGACGCGGTCGGCCCCACGGTTGAAAAAAACTCGGTCGCGCAAGCCAGTATCGTACTTGGTCACGCCCGTAAGCAGAATTGCCCACTCGTATTTTTTTGTTACTGCGCTCAATGGCGTGATGGGCACTTCCCACAGCAAAAGCATCTCGTTGACGATAAAATCGTTCGACCAAAAAAAGAAAAGAAGCAGCCCAATGTTGAGAAATCTTTTTTTTCGCCTTTGTCTTTTCGTAAAAAATGAAGCAACAAAAAATGCTCCGATGATCATTGAAGGCATGATCACGTAGGCGAGTATTTTTGAAAGGACAAAAAACATGATTACATCCGTTTAGGGATTTTGCTGTACACATTGCCCATGCCATCGATGATCTTCAGCAGCAATTCAAAATACAAAGCAATGGCAAGGATCAGCGTCATGGACCAGATCACACCCAAATTGAAACTCATCGTGTCAATGTTCCGATTTAGAAAATGTTTGGCGGGCATATAAAACTGTGCATCAAAATCGACCATGTGCTCTGGGTCGGGGTCTTTGTAGACGGGGTAAATTTTTTGCACCAACTTGCCTTTACTCTCAATGATGCGGTTAAACTCTGACGTGTTTTTTACCAACTCGGTGATGGCTTCGTTTTGATACGAGTTGCGCTCGTCTTCAAATTCTTTTTCCTGTTTGGCTGTGTGCGTGCGTCTGTTGATCTCATTATCCTTGAGTTTATCGGCTTTCGAATAACGATTGTTGTAAAACTTTTTGAGGGCTTCAAAAAACACCACTGTTTCGGCATGGGCAATCGAATCGTATTTGCCTGGAGCAAGTCCATCGAGGTATTTAAAATTTCCTTGGCCTATGACATAAAGTTCGTCCTTGATTTCAGACTGGAGCAATTTCAAATTCTTGTTGACGACCTCTTGGATGGCCGGCTGCACATTTTTATAATTCAAGTTGACAAAATCGAGGCGGCTCTCCAGTTCAGGAATGTAGTACACTTTTTTATAGTCGGCCTCGGCCATCGTTTTGTCGTACAGATAAAACTGTTGCTCAAACTCATTGTCTTTGTACTGCGCCACCATCGCAGCTTCAAAAGCCCAGCGCGAAGCCATCAAGTCGCCCACCATGGGCACGGTGGCCGTGTTGCCGATGACGGGGTTGAGCTTATCGAATTTCACCACCACTCCACTTAATATTAATTGTGGGATGAGCAAGATGGGAATCAAAATGTAAATGGTCACTGCCGAATTAAATGCTGACGAAATATTGAGCCCGAGCAAGTTAGCAAAACACGAGGTGGTAAAAAGAATGGCCCAATGAATCAAAAACATTCCTCTTATCTCGAGGATATAATTTCCAACCAGCACAAACAGAAAAGTTTGAATGGCCGAGATGGCGAACAAAATTGAAATCTTAGAGAAGATGTAACTGCTGCGGTTCAAGTGCAGGAATTTCTCGCGTTTCAAAATTTTGCGATCGCGGATAATTTCCTCTGCGCTCACCGTCAAGCCCATGAAGAGGGCCACGATAACGCTCATAAAAAAGTAAGCAGGCAAGTTTAAGTTCTTGCTAAAAATGTAGCCTGTGTTTAGTTGATCGTCTGAATTGTAGTATCGAACAATGAACGCGAGGATGAAGGCGAGCGCAGGCGCTTCGAGCAAATTGATCACCAAGTATTGCGTGTTGCTCAGCTTCGACAGAATATCACGCAACGAAAACAAATGTGTTTGCTTCAGCCACTTGGGGATGCGCAACGTAGAGTGGGGCGTTTCGTTTTGCCGCAGCACCGTGGGCAGTTTTACTTTCTCGCTAAAGAATTTATTCCATTGCTCGGGCGAAAATTTTCGCTCGTTGGTGAAGTTCCCAAATTCATTGATGACCTTCGTTTCGATGATGTTAAAAATTTGCTCGGGATTTACATTGCCGCACGTGTGGCATTCGCCCTCATCGCTGTTCACCATGCTGATGTTCTTCTTAAAATAAATTACAGCATCTACCGGGTTGCCATAATAGATTTGATAGCCGCCCGTGTCAAGGATCACGAGGCGGTCGAACATTTTAAAAATATCAGATGAAGGCTGGTGGATCACCGCAAAAACCAATTTGCCTTTCAGCGAAAGTTCTTTGAGCAAATCAATAATGTTCTCAGAATCGCGAGACGAAAGCCCCGAAGTGGGTTCATCACAAAAAAGTACGGCCGGTTCGCGCAGCAATTCCAGTCCAATGTTCAAACGCTTCCGCTGTCCGCCACTGATGGTCTTTTGCAAGGGCGAACCCACTTTTAAATCCTTGGCTTCGTTCAGTCCAAGATCGTCCAGTGTCTTTAGCACCAGCATGTCAATCTCCTCTTCGTTGAGGTGACTGAAGCAAAGCTTGGAGGCGAAGTATAAATTTTGGTAAACGGTGAGATCTTCAATGAGCAAATCATCTTGCGGCACAAACCCGATCACGCCTTCGATTTTTTGCGGCTCGCGATGAATGTCTATTCCGTTGATGAACACTTGTCCCTTCGATGGTTTTTCGTTTCCGTTCAATACATGCAGCAGGGTACTTTTGCCGGCACCGCTGGCGCCCATCAGTGCCACCAAGTTGCCAGACTCTTCCGTCACTGTCACATCGCGCAAGCCAAGCCTTCCATTTTTAAATTGGAACGAAATATTTTTTGCTTCAAAGCTGGTCTTGGGGCCTTTGTCCGTTTTTTTAAATGCCCCTAAGATCGCTCCATAATAAACAGGCTCGGCCGCGCCCCAGCGAATGGAGCTGCCCGTGGCCAGCACACTTACCTTGCCCGGCTTTTGCGGTACACCATTAAGGAACACATCGGTCTTGCCAAGGTATTTTATAAAATAAAGTTCAACAGTGGGCACGTGCAGCACCGCGATAAACCCATTCAACTCAGGGCGTGCGATGTGCTTTACCGTGACCGAATTTTTTTCGCTGCTGACCAGCAGCATATTGTCAGAGGCTGCCTGGCTTTGGTTTTTAATGATCACAAATTGCTTGATCAATTCTAAGTCGGCAGCCGTGACGTTGAATTTTTCGCAAATTATTTTTGATAATTTCTCTTCGCGAGGCGAGATCGTCCCATCGGCAAGCACGATGCTCATCAGTTCGAGCAGCACTACCATTTTTTGCTTTTGTGTTACTTCTTGGTTGATGGCGGAACAAATCTGTGCGATGGTTTCATTTTCTTTTTCCGTGCTCAGTTTGTCCGAAATCTCAAGGGCATATTCATCAAACAAACGGATGTGCCGCTCCATGGATGGACGGCTAAGATGGTCTTCCAAAAACGCGTGGATATGTTCGCGTTCTTGTGCCGTGATGCTATCTTCTTTGGCCACAAAGGCGAAGAGCCTGATGATGGCTTTAAGTACGGGTTCGCTCATGCGTGAAAATATATTTTTTAAAGATAAGAAAGAAGGATTGAATATATCAGTGGCCAAAAAAAAGCCCCGTGGTGGCGGGGCTTTTGGTTTATATTTTTTTATGATTAATCGGTGATCGACTTTCTTAGTTTTTCGATGATCGCAGTAACATCGGCTAAGTTTTTATCGCTCAGCACAAGATCAACCCTGCCGCTTTTCATGTTTTCTTCTATGTTCATGGCGCGGTAGCTCGCTTCCAACGAATTGAGGTCGTTGAGGATTGACGTAACGGGCTCGGTCTGTTCCACCGTGCTCAGCATCTTTGCCAACTCGCCCACCGACTCGCGCTGTTGGATCACCACACGGATCAGCGGGGTGAGCACCAAAATACGGTCATCGTCTTTCAAAATATTTTTAGGGTAGGATTTGATCACCCCCGTAGAAATATACAAGCCTTCAATAAAACTTCCGGTGAGCATAAGCGCAGCGGGTTTACTACGGTTGTCGTTCTTGAGGAATTTTTCAGTTTGTTGGATGGCATGGTCAACCAACTCAGTGAGTGAATCTTTTTGGGAAATATTGGCCTCGAAGCGTTTGAGGATTTCGGTATCAAACGAACCAAGAACGCCCAAGTCGTTGGCTAATTTTTTTGCCGAGTTCATATAGTCGATCGCTTCTTGGGTCTTGTCGTACGAAACTAAGTAGCCAATGTCAGAGGCATAAACACCAAGGTTCAGCGCAGCCTTGTCGTTGCGGCTCATATAGCCGTCAGCTTTTTTGCGATCGTTGAGTAGGCTCTGGTTGAACTCCGCCCCGGTAGCTTGCAACAGGTAAGGAATTTCAGATGGCGATGGGATGTTGTAGGCTACATCTTTGATCTCATCGCTCAGCGATTGTTCCGCTTGCTTGAACTCATCTGAGTTTTCATTTTTTCCTTGCTTCGACCCGCACGACCATAGGCCGAGGGTCAACAAGAACACGAGGGGAATTCCAAAACGGGTAACGCATTTCATGGGTTTGTGATTTTAACTCTCAATTTTACTATAATTTTTTCAATCGCGGGTAACCCAATCATTAATTTTATTGATAAAGTTTAGTGCAGAATGATGCGTACCGTCCTATTGGTGAGTTTAGTTTGCTCCACATACTCATCTCTTTATAAAAATCAATGATGATGGTGTTCTTCGCCTTCCTCATGTTCCTCCTCGCGCTCCGCTCCTGCCTCGCCATGCCATGCTTCCATGATCTGATGGAATTGGTCATGCAAGGCCGTGAGTTTCTCGGTGATCATTTCATCGGTTGCGCCTTTGGCCATTTCATTGGCAAGGCTGCGGGTGTCTGTTTTTAATTTTTCAATTTTGGATTTCATGTCGGCATTGTCCACTTTTTTTGGCAGCGGTGCTGCCGCCCACTTCGCTGCCTGATCTGCAATATCGTTGATCATTTGCTTGACGGGCGCAAGGTTTCCCGAATCTTTTAACGGATGGAATGCCTCGGCCATGATCATGTGAAATGAGTCGAGCTCTTTCCATTCGGGTAATTGCTCTTCTTGCTTTTCTTTTTTAGAGCACCCCATAATAAAGATGATGACCAACAACGGAATTGAAAATTTTAACGTCTTCATGGTTTTATTATTTAGTGATCTTACGCAAAACTAATAATTTGACATCATCGCGAGCCTGCCTGCGCGTAGCCGCTTCGGCAAAGGCAGGCGCCTGCTCGTGCCAAAGGCATCCCTTGCACAAAGACGTTTCACTATTTTTGCGTAGGCCAGTTATTTTACGATGTGCAATCTACGATTTATCAGAATTGGTGTGTCATCGCAATCAATCTTTCCATTTCTTTTCGCTCCGTCTCTACCCTCGCTTCATCCCAAGCAAAATGTGCTGTCATCAGCCGAAGGCAGGGTTTCATGATCTTTTTTAAAGCAGGCAAGCTGAAATAAAGAGTGCCCGACCTTCGAACAAAAAAATCGGACGCTCTCATTACCATTTCATTTTCAAGACAGAATTTAAGCTCGGCTTTTGAAAGATTGACTTCTTGGTCATCTTCCGAAAAATTTTCAAGGTTGGAAATAATCTGATCGCTTTGCTTGCCGAAATTACTCACCAAGGTATCCGCCACGCACTGCAAGTGGTAAGGTTTTAATTTTTCATAGATGGCCTTCCGATACTCTTTTACTGCGCTATCATTTTTAAAATCAGAAGACGCCAGTAAAATAGAACCCGTTAGGCACGATGTTAATGTGTCTTCGTCAAAATTTTTCTCGACCACCAAGTCCACCACGCGCTCGGCCATCTTGCGGTAGCCGGTGAGCTTGCCGCCTGCAATGGAAATCAA
The DNA here is from genome assembly GCA_043780615.1 of Bacteroidota bacterium. GTDB lineage: Bacteria > Bacteroidota > Bacteroidia > Cytophagales > Cyclobacteriaceae > ELB16-189. Next base: position 23,365 of record JAYWDN010000088.1, read on the forward strand.
GCCCGATGGCGACTCAAAGATTTCATCCTTGCGCGAAAGTTCGGAGGCCGACTTCCCATCTTCGTGGATCAGCGGCCGCAAGCCCGCCCAACTCGATTCAATATCGTTCAGTTCAAGGTTGGTGTTGGTGAAAGTCATATTTACTGCCTTGATCAAATACTCGGCATCCGTTTTTTCGGTGTGTACTTCATCAATGTTCCCCGAATAATTAGTGTCGGTGGTGCCAATGTAAGTGATGCGGCCGCGCGGAATGGCAAAGATCATCCGGCCATCGCGCGCATCAAAATAGATGGCCTGCGCCACCGGAAGTTTTTCGTACGGCACCACAATGTGCACACCTTTGGTGAGGTGCAGCCGTTTGCCCGTTTTTGATTTGTCTTTTTCGCGTAGCGTGTCCACCCACGGCCCTGCTGCGTTGACGGTCACCTTTGCATTGACTTCAAGATTTTTACTTCCAAGTTGGTCTAAAATTTTTACGCTTGAAATTTTTTCATCGGTATAAACAAAATCTGTTGCCTCACAATAGTTGCACACGGTTGCGCCATGGTTGCTCGCCTCTTTTATGATCTCGATGGTGAGCCGCGCATCGTCCGTTCGGTATTCGGCATAGATTGCTCCGCCTTTTACATCGAGCGGATTGAGCAACGGTTCTTTCTTCAACGTTTGTTTGCGGGTGAGCATCTTGCGTTGGTCTTCGGGCTTCACGCCAGCGAGCCAGTCGTATAATTTCAATCCCAACGAAGTGAGTGTGCTGCCCAGGCCGCGCTTTTCGTACAAGGGCAACAGCATTTTTTCGGGGATCACCAAATGCGGGGCAAGCCGGTGCACCACGGCACGCTCGCTGCCCACTTCTTTCACCAAGCCAAATTCCAACTGCTTGAGATAGCGAAGGCCGCCATGAATTAATTTAGTAGAACGGCTGCTGGTGCCAAAAGCAAAATCATTTTTTTCGATGAGCGCCACTTTCAATCCGCGCGAGGCCGCATCGAGTGCAATGCCAGCCCCTGTAATGCCGCCACCGATGATGAGCAGATCAAAGGGTTCGCTTTGTAATTTTGATATGGAGAGTTCTCTGTTCAGGAAAAAAAAGTTAGAAGTTAGAAGTTAGAATTGGCACATCGGCTAATTGTCTATCCATCCCTTCGTGCGCTCTACCGCTTTCAACCAACCACGATACAGTTTAGCACGTGTTGTCTCATCCATCTGAGGAACAAAACGTTTTTGGATTTTTCTATTCTTAACGATGTCGTCTTTCTTCCACAGTCCAATTTGTATGCCTGCCAAAAAAGCCGCGCCCATCGCGGTGGATTCGATCACTTCGGGTCGTTCTACTTCAGCATTGAGAATATCAGCTTGAAATTGCATGAGCACATTGTTTGCGCAAGCACCGCCATCTACTTTCAAACTTGCCAGTTTTACTCCCGCATCTTCTTGCATCGCGTTGAGCACATCTTTGGTCTGGTACGCCAGTGATTCCAAGGTAGCTTTTATCAAATGATCTTTGCCCGTGTCGCGGGTCAAACCAAAAATTGCACCGCGCGCATACATGTCCCAGTACGGTGCGCCCAATCCGGCGAAAGCAGGAACAACATAAACTTCATTTGAGCCGAGTGCTTTCGCAGCAAAATATTCAGAGTCTTTCGACTGATCTATCAGATGCAAACTATCGCGCAGCCACTGCACCGCTGCACCTGCAATAAACACAGAGCCTTCGAGTGCGTATTCTACTTTTCCATCCAAGCCCCAGGCGATGGTGGTGATCAATCCATTTTTTGAAAACTGGATTCCCTCTCCCGTGTTCATCAACATAAAGCAACCCGTGCCGTACGTGTTCTTGGCCATGCCGGGCTTGAAGCACGCCTGACCGAACAAAGCTGCTTGCTGATCGCCCGCTACACCGCAAATGGGAATGTTCACTCCCTCAAAATTCCACGCGCCAAAATCGGCAGCCGATGGTTTTACGGTGGGCAGAATTTCTTTTGGGATATTCAGTTCGTCCAAAAGACGTTCGTCCCATTTCAATTCGCGGATGTTGAACAATAAGGTGCGCGAGGCGTTGGAATAATCCGTGGCATGAACTTTACCTTGCGTAAGGTTCCAGATCAACCACGTGTCGATGGTACCAAAAAGCAATTCACCTCGCTTGGCGCGATCATGACTATTGGTGTGATCGAGTATCCACTTTATTTTCGTTCCCGAAAAATACGAGTCGATAACAAGCCCTGTGTTTTGTCTTACGTAATCGCTGAGTCCTCTCGATTTCAGTTCTTCACAAATAGAGGCGGTGCGTTTGTCTTGCCACACGATGGCATTATAGATGGGTTCTCCGGTTTTGCGGTCCCAGATCACGGAAGTCTCACGCTGGTTGGTGATGCCGATGGCGGCAATAGAGGTGGCAGCGATTTTATTTTCAGCAATCAATTTGTGCAGCACACCCAGTTGTGAACTAAAAATTTCTTTGGGGTCGTGCTCTACCCAACCCGACTGTGGAAAAATTTGCGTGAACTCTTGCTGCGCCATGCCCACAATCTCAGCCTGCTCATTGAAAAGAACAGCGCGAGAGCTGGTGGTGCCTTGATCGAGGGCGATGATGTATTTTTTCATAAAGTTATAAGTTACAAGTTACAGGTTGTCTCAGTTTCACTTGCAACCTGAAGCCCGTAACCGGAAAATAATTCAAAAGAAAATACTGTGCACATAGGTGCCCAGCAACCCACCAACAATCGGCCCCACCACGGGTATCCACGCATAGCTCCAATCTGATTTTCCTTTTCCAGGAATCGGCAAAATAAAATGAGCGATGCGCGGGCCGAGGTCGCGGGCAGGGTTGATGGCAAAGCCTGTAGTGCCGCCCAGGCTCAAGCCAATGGAGACAATCAACAAGCCCACGACAATGGGGTTGAGGCCATCGGTAAATTTATTGGCACCAATAAAAAGCAAGGCGAGCACCAGCACCATCGTAGCGATAATTTCGCTGACCAAGTTGGCAAACATATTTCGCACCGCGGGCGCATTACAAAAAACGGAAAGCTTTGTCGATGTTTTGGTGGTCAGTTTCCAATGAGGCAAATAATGTAACCACACCAAAATTGCTCCAACAAAAGCACCCGCAAATTGTGAAAGTACATACCCCACCACTTGATCCGTTGGAAAACTTCCGTTGACGGCAAGAGCAATGGTGATAGCCGGATTTAAATGTGCGCCACTGATGCTGCCCACGGCATAGATGGCCATCGTTACCGCTAGCCCCCAGCCGATAACGATGGTGAGCCATCCGGCATTTTCAGATTTTGTTCCCTTGAGCACTACGCCAGCCACCACGCCATTGCCCAGCACGATGAGCAATAGGGTACCGAAAAATTCTGCGAGGTAAGGAGACATATTCATACGAGAAGGCGTTGGAGTTAAAATTTTAGGTGTCGTTGTAAAACTAAAAACTATTTATCGTAAACTCTCCAAGAGTTTAATGAGAGATTTAGGATATTAATATAGTCTCATTGCCCAACTTTTGATGGGTTGAGGCCGCACAAACTGAAATCACCCCCTTTGGATAATCTCATATTTGCCTTAAATTTGCCCACTTTTCAAAACCGAATGCTTAATCACAAGCAGCAAACTATTCAGAAAGCGGTAACCATCTCGGGCGTGGGGCTTCACACCGGGGTGCAGACCACCATGACTTTCGTGCCGGCTAAACCAAATCATGGAATCAAATTCCAGCGCATCGATTTGCCGGGCTCGCCTATCATTGATGCCGACTGCGACCGCGTAGTGGATGTGTCGCGGGGCACTACCATAGAACAAAGCGGGGCACGCGTAAGCACCATCGAACACACCCTTGCCGCCTTGGTGGGATTGGAGATCGACAACATCCTTATTCAATTAGATGGCCCCGAAGCCCCCATCATGGACGGAAGTTCAATCGAGTTTGTAAATGCGCTAAAAGAAGCCGGTGCCGAAGAGCAAAACGCACTGCGTGATTTTTACGAAGTTCAAGATTCCATATTTTATAGAGAGGCCGCCCGCAATGTAGAGATTGCCGCCTTGCCACTCGATGATTACCGGGTAACGGTGATGGTGGATTACAATTCTCCTGTACTGGGCAGCCAACATGCATCCATCACCAGCATCCAGCAGTTTGAAAAAGAAATTGCCTCGTGCCGCACGTTCTGCTTCTTGCACGAGTTGGAGATGCTCTACAAAAACAACCTCATCAAAGGAGGCGACCTGAACAATGCCATTGTGATTGTGGATCGGATTGTAGAGCCGCACGAACTCGACAACATTGCAAGGATGTTGAACAAGCCCAAGGTGGAAGTAAAAAAAGAAGGCATCCTCAACAACATCGAACTGCGCTACAACAACGAACCCGCGCGGCATAAACTGCTCGACATCATGGGCGACTTGGCCCTTGTTGGAAGGCCGTTGAAAGCACAGATCCTTGCCGCCAGACCGGGCCATGCCGCCAACGTGGCGTTTGCAAAAAAATTAAAAAAATTGATGCAGCAGGCCGACAAAAAAGGAGTGCCCAAATACAACCCTTCGTTGCCGCCTGTGATGGACATCAACAAGATCACCGCCACGCTGCCACACCGCTTTCCATTTTTACTAATCGATAAAATCATTTACCTCGACAAAGAGCGCGTGATTGGCGTGAAGAATGTGACCGTGAACGAAAATTATTTTCAAGGCCATTTTCCACGCAACCCCGTATATCCCGGTGTGTTGCAAGTGGAATCGATGGCGCAGATCGGTGGTATTTTGGTTTTGAACACCGTGCCCGATCCGGAAAATTACTGGACGTATTTTCTCGGCATCGATGAATTCCGTTTCAGGAAAATGGTTTTGCCTGGCGATACGCTGGTGATCCAGTGCGACCTGCTCGCTCCCATCCGCAGAGGCATCGCAAAAATGACAGGCCGCGCCTATGTGGGAAAGACTTTAGTGTGCGAAGGCACCATGACGGCCAGCATCGTGAGAAAAGATTTATGAGCACGTACCCTTTAGCCAACGTACACCCCGATGCCATCATTGGCGATAATGTAACGATCGAGCCTTTTGCCACTGTAAAAAACGATGTGGTGATTGGTGACGGCAGTTGGGTGGGTGCGAACGTGGTGCTGTGGGAAGGCACGCGCCTCGGCAAGAATGTAAAAATCTATCCGGGTGCTTCGGTTTCTTCGGTTCCACAAGATTTAAAATTTGCAGGCGAAAAAACAGAAACTTTTATTGGCGACAATACCTCCATCCGCGAGTTTGTTACCATCAGCCGTGGCACTACCGATAAGTTCAAGACTGTGATCGGAAAAAATTGTTTGTTAATGGCCTACGTGCACGTGGCTCACGACTGCAGCATCGGCAACAACTGTGTACTGGTGAATGCCGTGCAGGTGGCAGGCCACGTCACCATTGACGATTGGGCAATCATTGGCGGGGCAAGTGCCGTGCACCAATTTGTGAAAGTAGGCGCGCATGTGATGGTCTCGGGCGGCTCATTGGTGCGCAAAGATGTTCCGCCCTTCACCAAGGCAGCACGCGAGCCACTTACGTATTGTGGCATCAACACCATCGGGTTGCGCAGGCGTGGGTTCGACAACGACAAGATCACCGAGATCCAAGAAATCTACCGTTACATTTTTTTGAAGGGGCTGAACAATTCAAAGGCAATCGATTTGGTAGAACAAGAATTGCCCATGAGTGCCGAGCGCGACAACATCCTCGATTTCATCAAGGCCTCTGAGCGTGGCATCATCAAAGGATTCTCTTCGGGCACCGCTACGTTTGAATGAAGATGGTAGCCGAAAACCTGGGCAAGCGTTTCAACCGAGAGTGGGTATTCAGGAATTTTAATTACGAATTTAATTCAGGAAAAACGTATGCCATCACCGGGCCAAACGGCTCTGGCAAGTCCACATTGATGCAAGTGCTGTGGGGCCAAATGATTCCGAGCCATGGCCATGTAGTCTATTTCAAATGCGACCCAACAGAAATTTTTAAGGAGGTTGCCGTTGCTGCGCCCTACATGGATTTGATCGATGAGTTCACGTTGGAAGAGATGGTGCGCTTTCATTTCAAGTTTAAAAATTGCAGGATACCCCTAGAGGAAGTGGTCGAAAAAATCAGACTTCCCTCATCACCACAAAAAACGATCTCGTCCTTTTCATCGGGCATGCGCCAACGGTTAAAGCTGGCATTGGCCTTCTATTCTAAAACAGAATTGCTTTTTTTGGATGAGCCCTGCACCAACCTCGACAAAGTGTCCATGGCGTGGTACCACCAACAATTGGAAGCGCTTCCTGCCGAGGTGTGTATCTTTATTGCTTCTAATCAAGAGCAAGAGTACCCCACAGCGGCTTATAAAATTGATATTTTGTCTTATAAATAAGGTTACTTCGCCAAAACTGAACCGATTAAATTGCCAAACCGCTCATTCACTTTTTTTAGCAAATTGATTTTTGTAAGTTTAAATCGCAATTAAAGATTAATAACATGAAAGCATTTCGGATTTTGATAACGATCATTACAGTAGGGTCGCTCCTCGCCTATTCTGGCTGTAAACCTAAAGGGGGAACTCCCGAAACCACCCAAGACAAACAATTGGGTTTGCTTTCAACAACCTGGAAAATAGCTTCGGTTAGCCAAGGTGGCACCGATGTAACTTCATCATGGAAAGGTTTCTCTGTCGCCATTACCGGAACGAAAGGTGCTACTTCATTTCAATATAGCTGTGCAGGCAGGCCAGCCCTAAGCCCTTGGCCAGCAAGTGGCACTTGGGCTTTTGGTACAGACCCTGTAACACAAATCATCCGCGACAAAGGCTCTGTTAATGATGAGCTGGCAATGACTTATAGCGTTAACGCCACCAAATTGCAAGTTGGATACAATTTTCCAAGCACCCGTGCGGGCTATACCAAAGTAGATGGTGATTGGGTTTTCACCTTCAACAAGTAATTATAAAATCCTAAAGAATTATTAATTAGTTTTGCCTCGGCAAATCGGCACGACTAGCTCCTGCTGAACTCCCCCAGGGCCGGAAGGCAGCAAGGGTAGGTGGTTGTAGCGGTGCGATGTTCGGTTTGCCATTTTTTTTTCTGACTTTACCTATCCTCTTCATCATTCTTAAGGGGATCTCTAAAAACTCCTTCCTTCTCTTCTGCCTGCCTGCACGAAGCCGTTTCGGCAAAGGCAGGGAGAAGGGTGAAGGGTTGAGGTAATAAAAAGATAGGTTTTTAGAGATGCCCT
>JAYWDN010000089.1:0-30409 GCA_043780615.1 Bacteroidota bacterium
AAGCTGATCCAACAGATCAACCCGATCTATCAAGAAATAAAACCTTCAAACACCTTCGATTACCGCACCGCTTTCTTTGTGCCCGAAAAAAACCTGCTTGGCCTCTCCGTTAGCACTTTTGTATTTGATGTGATCATCGTTTGGCTAATGACATTGGGCTGCTACCTTGCACTTTATTTTGAATGGTTGCGAAGAATGGTGGAATTTTTCGGGAATGTGAGCATTCCTAGTAAGGTGACGATCCCTTTTCGAAGAAAATAAATTGTTTTGTAACCATCGGTGAATTTTTAATTTTGTAACCAACAATGAAAGTTATGAGAATTGTAATGATAGGCTTTATTGCGGCCCTGCTGTTGGCAGCCTGCGGCAAGGGCAAAAAGCCCGATGAACAAGCTTTTCTCAACAGCTTGGATTCGGCCAAAAAAGGCCCCACCATCGATGAGGAAGTGATCAGCAGCATTTTGCAGCAAATCCCCAGCCCGCTGGAGATTTCGGTGTTGCTCAAAGAATCGGGCACTAAGTACAACTCGTCCATTCTCAATTCGACCGATAATCTTTCTAAGTACAACAGCAACTACAAAAAAGCGTTGAATTTAGGCATTTATGGTACTGATCTTGGGTACACCAATATCTATCAGCAAAACAATGACGGTACCAAGTATCTCTTGTCAATCAAGCAGCTTGCTGATGGACTTAACATTGGTCAGTTTTTTGACATTGAAACGATTGGCCGATTGGCCACCAACAGCAAAAACTTGGATTCGTTGCTGTTGATCACCACGCAGAATTTTAACGACATCAATCATTATTTGCAAACTCAAGGCCGTGAAAACCTTAGCATATTGTTGCTCACAGGCGGCTGGATAGAAGCCCTGCAGGTGACTTGCCAAGTAGCTGCCAAGGACCCTAAAAACAAAGAGCTAAAAGAGAAAATTGGCGAGCAAAAAATTATCCTTGAGCAAATTGTGCTATTGTTCTCTTTTTACAAAGACGATGAAAACATGGCATCGTTATTGAAAGACCTTACGGAACTGAAAGGTGCTTTTGATAAAATCAATATCACATATACCTACAAAGAATCGACCATGTCAGTGGTGAATGGGGTAGCCATCATTAAAGATAATAGTACCACCACCATTGACATCACCGATAAGGACATTCAAAATATTACCAGCATCACCAATTCCATCAGAAATAAAATAGCCAGTTAATACGAATACATCATTATGAAAAACCTAATTTCTTCCTTGTTGTTGGTTTCGTTCATTGGGTTAGGATCCACACGATTGGCCAGCCAATGCAACCCTGATAATTTTGCGAATGCCTGCATCCCCAAGCTGGCTTCAGGTTTTAATTTTTTAAAGAGCTATAAAGTAGATGGCGAGGGTGGTTCTAAAGACAAAGTAGAGTACAGCTACGTGTTCACCAAAGGCACGCAGTACATGATCAACCTCTGCGCCAATGGTGCTACTACCGATGGGATTATAGTTTCACTGTTTGATTCAGGACGCAACAAAGTAGCTTCTAGCAAAATCAATGGCCAGTTCATTTCAGCCATCGCTTATCCTTGCAATGCCACTGGTATCTACTACATCCAATACACTTTTGATGGTTCTAACGGGAAGTGTGGAGGTAGCGCACTTGGATTCAAGCGATAATATTTTAGAGATTAATTCTCAGCCCCGCTCCGACATAGTTCGGGGCGGGGTTTTTGTTTTACTATAGAAATGAAGAACTTGGATAAAATAAATTGCCATGCCCAGCGTATTGATCATTGAAGACGAAGCCAGCATCCGTGCTGTGCTCAAAGACATCTTGAAAGACCAAAAAGAATTAAAATTGGAAATAGCCGAAGCCAAAGATGGTGAAGAAGGTTTGGCAAAGTTGGAAGCCAATTATTTTGATCTTGTTTTTTGCGATGTGAAAATGCCGCGCATGGATGGAATGGAAGTATTGAAACAGGCAAGAGCGAAAGGCATTGGTGCTACTTTCATCATGATCTCCGCACACGGCACCACCGAGCTGGCCGTGGATGCTGTAAAAAATGGGGCGTATGATTTTCTACAAAAGCCGCCCGATCTTAATCGGTTGCTCATCACCCTGCGCAATGCTTTAGACAAAAATGGATTGGTCAAGGAAACTTCGGTGCTCAAGAAAAAAATAGCGCACCGGTATGAAATCGTTGGCGAATCCGCTGGCATACGCGAGGTGCTGGCCATGATTGATAAGGTCGCTCCCACCGAAGCACGTGTACTTGTCACCGGGCCAAATGGCTCTGGCAAGGAACTCGTGGCCAGGCAACTTCACGAGAAAAGCGCACGCGCTGCAAACCCGTTTGTAGAGGTGAACTGTGCTGCAATTCCTTCTGAGCTTATCGAGAGCGAACTATTTGGTCACGAAAAAGGAGCGTTTACTTCGGCTGTGAAGCAACGGATCGGAAAATTTGAAATGGCCGAGAACGGTACGCTGTTCCTCGATGAAATTGGCGATATGAGTTTGTCGGCACAAGCCAAGGTACTCCGGGCACTTCAAGAAAATAAAATTACTCGGGTGGGTGGTGAAAAAGACATCTTAGTGAGTACTCGCGTCATCACAGCCACCAATAAAGATTTAAAAAAGGAAATCGCTGAGGGTCGCTTTCGTGAAGACCTTTATCACCGCTTATCTGTCATTGTGATTAAAGTCCCTTCATTAAAAGATCGAAAGGAAGACATCCCAATATTGGCCACGAAATTCCTGGAAGAAATTGCGGTCAGCTATGGTGCAAAGAAAAAGGAGATTGAAAAAGCGGCCTTGAAAGTGCTAATGGAAAACGAATGGAGCGGAAATATCCGCGAGTTGAAAAACGTAATGGAAAGGCTGGTAATTATGTGCGAAGGTACGATCGGCCAAGCCGAAGTAAAAAAGTACCTCTGAACAAAATGGACTAAATCCTTTGTGTTGCAGGCTTCACTTCTTTCTTGCTGTAGGTAGGGCAAGTGTATTGACTGCATGCCGAAAGGAACGCTACAAGAGCAATAAATGTTAAAACTTTTTTCATAATGGTTGGTTTGATATGAACAAAATTATCAATCTTTTATTTCCGAACAAATTTTTAACGCCTCAAATCGCATTTTAACGAATATTTTTTCAAGTTATCAGCAAATTGCAACCTCTTATATCGCTGTTATCTGCACGGCCAAGTATTTCAAAATAAGCATCTTGCCCTACCCTGCCCAAATCCTCGGTTTCAATGAAAGCACACGAATGCGCATTGGCCAAGTCGATCACATTAATTGCACCCATTTTACCATTTCCAACCAATTGCAATGGGTCGTTCAGGTCGCGCACCATCATTTTCATCCAAGGCGGGCATTGAAAGTAACCCCGCTCAGCGGAATAGGCCTGCGAAAACAGTTCAGTCATTCCGTATTCGGAGTGAATGGACTTTACATTGAACCGATGGCATAAAAATCCATGAAGCTCTTCTCGCACCCATTCTTTGCGCCTTCCTTTCATGCCGCCTGTTTCCATGACCATGCAATGGCTCAAATCAACTTCGAATTTTTCTGCCAAGTCAAGGAGCGCAAACGACACGCCCCAAAGAATCGTTTTCTTTTTTGATTTTTTAAGTGCTTCAATTTTTAAAAGTAATTCTGCATGGCTATTTAAATAATATCCCGAGTTGCCCGACACATCCTTTTTTATAAAATGATCAATCATGGCGATGAGCGAAGAGCCTTGCCGCTCAATGTAAGAGGGCAGCAACGCAAGAAAATGATAGCCTTCGAGTAAGCCATAAAATTTTTGAAAGACCGCAGTGGTATTATCGAGATAAAATTGCTTGTTCCAGACCAAATGCGTGCTCACCTCCGTGCCCGAAGTAGCACTGCTGGTAAATTGCGTTTCGGGTTGCCAACTCCCCGTAACTACGGGATAAGATTTAAAAAAACGGGTCGGAAGAAAAGGGATTTGATGAAGGGATTTAACTTTTGCAATATCTTTGCCCAGATGGCGGACGTAAGTTTGATAAAGAAGGTTATTTTTGTATTGAAACTGGAAAAGCCCTAAAGCAATATCTTCGAAGTTGGATTCGTTGATACGATGTAGCGAAGAAGTAAATTTATTTATTTCCAACACGAGTAGATGATCGACCGATTAATTAGTCAAAGTTAGAAAATGAAGTGGATTAGAAATTTTTGTGTCGCGATGATTTTGATGTGGGCTGTTGACTCGTGCGTGAAGCAGCCCGAGTATTCGATTGTGCCTCAAATTCAGATCCCAACTATTTCATTCAAACGCGAAGCTCCGACATTTCCAGATACCCTTATTTTTACTTTCAAATTCACAGACGGTGATGGCGACTTGGGGGTCAATGGTGATGAAAAAAGAATCTACAATGGGAAGGATTCTATCGATATTGAATCACCTTATTACTACGTGTATGATACCACCATCAATAAGGTATGGTACTACACACACACCAACAGTGTAACGTTGCGGCCAAAATTCAAGTATGTTAATTTCCGTTCCAAAAGGAAAATAGCAACTGCACCGTTTGATACCTTGCCCAGCTTGTCGTGCAAAAATTGGGAACTTCGCTCAAGCCCCATCGACACGTTATACCTTGAGTTAAATCCTAAAACCAATAATATTTTTATTGATGCCTACATCAAAAACACTGGCAGCAATACGTACACTTACTTTGACCCAACCACATATTTTGGATCTACCAACCTAAAACTTTGCGTGACCAATTTCTTCTACGGCCGCTTTCCGGTGTTGGCCAAAGATGTGAACAAAAAAAATCCATTGGATGGAATCCTCACTTACAAAATACCTTCAGCAGCACTGTACCTGATCTTCCACAACAAAACCGTAAAATTTAAAATCTACATTACCGATCGCGCCTTTCACAAAAGCAATGTGATCGAAACCAGCGACTATAACTTCAATTGATTATTCAATAGATGGAGGAAAATCGGTCAGGTTCTACCTCACGCATCAGCGAATAAATCTTGTCAAAAATTTCTTCAGGATTTGGCTTTGAGAAATAATCGCCATCGGAGGCATAGGGCGGACGGTGTGCCTTGGCTGTGATCGTCAACGGGGCAGAGTCGATGAACGCATACGCATTTTGGTTTTCTAAAACCTGTTGCATCATGTAGGCTGTGGCTCCGCCCGGAATGTCTTCATCGGCAAAAACTACACGGCTCGTTTTTTTGATCGAATCCAAAATGGAATGGTGTACATCAAACGGAAGCAACGTCTGCGCATCGATCACTTCGCAACCGATACCCTGTTTTTCCAATTCTTCTGCGGCCTCCATCACCACTCGGCACATCGAGCCATAGGTGATGATCGTTACATCGTTCCCACTTTTTAAAATTTCGGGAACGCCAAGCGGCAATCGAAACTCGCCAATGTTATCGGGCAAATTTTCTTTCAAGCGGTAGCCGTTCAAACATTCGATGACCAAGCACGGATCGTCTGACTGCAACATGGTATTGTAAAAGCCTGCGGCCTGCGTCATGTTGCGCGGCACCAGCACATACATGCCGCGAAGGCTGCTGAGGATCATGCCGATGGGCGAGCCTGCGTGCCAAATGCCTTCGAGGCGGTGGCCACGGGTGCGCACAATGAGTGGGGCTTTCTGCCCGCCCTTGGTGCGGTATTGCAAATTGGCAAGGTCGTCTGACAAAATCTGAATGGCGTAAAGCAGATAATCGAGGTACTGGATTTCTGCAATCGGGCGAAAGCCACGCAAGGCCAAGCCGATGCCCTGGCCAATGATGGTACACTCGCGGATGCCCGTGTCGGTCACGCGCAGTTCGCCAAATTTTTCTTGCAAGCCCGCGAAGCCTTGGTTCACATCGCCAATCTTGCCCACGTCTTCGCCCAACGCGTGCACCAGTGGGTTGCTTTTCAATGCCGCATCGAAACAGGCCTGCAAAATTTCGCGGCCATCAAGTTGCGGTGAATGGTCGGAATACGTTGGGGCAATGGGCTCAACTTTCATTGCCGACCATTGCGACTGGCTGTAGAGATGTGAATTGTATCGGTCAAAATTTTCTAAAGCCGATGCGTTTAACCATTCAATGATTTCTTGGCGAACATCCGATTCCTTCCCAGCCAAAAAACGCAATACTTTTTTTGCTGCCCTTACCGAATCCAACCGCTCGGGGTTCACTGTTTTTTCTAAATGGTCTTTTATTTCAGCGATTTCTGCATTGCCTTCGGCAGCACGTTCAAGTAAGGGAAATAATTTATTTTGATCGAGCTGAATATCTTCTGTGAGCTTGCGCCAAGCAATATCCTTGGCCGCTTTTGCAGTTACCTTGCCGGCTTTCTCAATGTTGTCCAACTCTTCAGGCGAAGCAATTTCTTGTTCAATAATCCATTCGCGCATTTTCAGTACGCAGTCGTGATCTTTTTCCCAGGCAAGGCGCTCTTTCGATTTATAGCGTTCGTGCGAGCCCGAAGTGCTGTGGCCTTGTGGCTGCGTCATCTCGGTGACATGAACCAACACCGGTACGTGTTCTTCGCGGCAAATTTTTTCTGCTTTTTCGTACACGCGGCATAGGGCTTCGTAGTCCCAACCGTTCACGATAAAAATCTCAAATCCCTTTTCTGTTTTTGTGCGCTGAAATCCCGAAAGGACTTTAGAAATACTTCCTTTGGTAGTCTGATATTCTTTTGGAACAGAAATGCCATAGTCATCGTCCCAAACGGAAATGAGCATGGGCACTTGAAGAACACCCGCGGCATTGATGGCTTCAAAAAACATTCCTTCAGAAGTGGAGGCATTGCCGATGGTGCCAAACCCGATTTCGTTTCCGTTGATGCTCAGGTTGGTAAATTTTTTCAGTTCGGGGTCCTGCCGAAAAAGTTTTGAAGCATAGGCAAGCCCAAGCAAACGCGGCATTTGCGAAGCCGTGGGTGAAATATCAGAGCTGCTGTTTTTAAGTTTGGTAAGTTCTTTCAGTTGGCCGTGTTCGTCCAACATGCGCGTGGCAAAATGCCCCGTCATTTGTCTTCCGGCCGATGCAGGCTCAGCTTCGAGACTTGTGTGGGCATACAACTGTGCGAAGTAAGCTGTCAATGCCAACTCGCCAATGGCGAGCATGAACGTCTGGTCGCGGTAGTAGCCCGAGCGGTGGTCGCCATTGCGAAAAACTTTGGCCATTGCAATTTGTGCCACTTCTTTGCCATCGCCAAAAATGCCGAACTTGGCTTTGCCCATGAACACTTCCTTGCGGCCAAGCAAGCTGGCCTCGCGGCTCTCGCACACAAGTTTGTAGTCGGCCAAAATAATTTTTGCTTGTTGGGGCGAAAGACGAGTGGTGGGTGCTTTTGTCTGGCTTACCATGGCGAAGGTTTCGGGTAAAAGTAGGGAAAAAGAAAAGACAGGTCAAAAGGAAAATCAGATCGCTATTTAATTACGCAAACATACAGCGCATCCAAATAAAAAATTGTATGTGATGAGACCCAGCAAATATTAATATCACTTATTCTTTAGCTTACAATTCATCCAACTATCAATTCGCCAATTGCCATTGAATGTTATCTTTGCATCTCTTCTAAGTAAGTAGTCAATTAACAAATAAATTATTTTACCATGATCATTGGCGTACCAAAAGAAATCAAGAACAACGAAAACCGTGTCGCGTTGACCCCCGCAGGGGCGCAAGAATTTTTGAAGCGCGGCCACACCGTTTATATCCAAACCAAAGCAGGCGAAGGAAGTGGCTTTAGCGATGAAGAATATGTAGGCGCGGGCGCAAGAATTTTGACAAAGGCCGAAGAAGTTTTTGCCATTGCCGAGATGATCATGAAAGTGAAAGAGCCGATCGAACAAGAATACAGTCTCATTAAAAAAGACCAATTAGTGTTCACGTATTTTCACTTTGCATCGTACGAACCTCTGGCGCATGCGATGATTAAAACCGAAGCCGTATGTCTTGCTTACGAAACCGTGGAGCGCGAAGACCGCAGCCTGCCGTTGTTGATCCCGATGAGTGAAGTAGCAGGCCGCATGGCGATACAAGAAGGTGCGAAATATTTGGAGAAGCCTATGAAAGGCCGTGGCATTTTGTTGGGCGGTGTGCCCGGGGTGATGCCCGCCAAAGTGTTGATTTTGGGAGGCGGAGTGGTGGGAACAAACGCTGCGAAGATGGCGGCCGGCATGGGTGCCGATGTGATCATCACCGATGTGAACCTCACCCGCCTGCGGTACCTCGATGACGTGATGCCAAAAAATGTGCACACCATGGTGAGCAACGACTACGTGCTGCGCGAATTAGTGAAGACCCACGACTTGATCATCGGTGGCGTGTTGATACCCGGAGCGAAAGCACCAAAATTAATTACCCGCGACATGCTGAAAACCATGCGCCCAGGAACGGTGCTTGTAGATGTGGCCGTAGACCAAGGTGGCTGTATTGAAACGTGCAAACCCACCACGCACGAAGATCCTACGTTCATCATCGATGATGTGGTTCATTATTGTGTGGCCAACATGCCGGGCGCAGTGCCTTATACTTCTACGCTTGCGCTCACCAACGCCACACTTCCTTATGCCCTCAAACTTGCCGGGCAAGGTTGGAAAAAAGCGTGCAATGAAAATGCGGATTTGAAAAAAGGATTAAATGTGATCAATGGCAAAGTAGTTTATAAAGCCGTGGCTGAAGCATTCAACTTACCTTACACTGATGTAAAAGAATTTTTGGGTTGATTGCTTAGATTGGGATAGAGGATGGATTTATCCTAATCAAAAAATTTTCGGATTGTATAAAGAATTCTTTCAATCAGCCGAAGGTCTTCCAGTGATTATTTCTGCGGACGCGGGTTTGTAAAGTAAAAAAGAAGCAATTTTTCTAAAGCAGATTAGCGTTGGCACGCTCAGTCACTCGTAAAGTTTTCATAGCACTCAATGCCCAGTGCCCGATGCCTATTACTTCTCGCTTCTGTAAACCACGCCATCCTTCATAACAAACTTCACCTTCCGCAAATCAGAAATTGATTTTGAAGGGTCTCCGGTCACAACAACAAGATCAGCCTTTAATCCTTCCTTAACAAAACCAACTTCCTTATCTAAGTGAAAAGCCCTTGCGTTCACGCTCGTAGCTGCCTTTAATACCTCTAATGTTTTCATTCCATACTCCACCATCAATTCCATTTCCAATACATTTTCCCCGTGAGGGAATACGCCCACATCGCCCCCCATGCCAATGGCCACACCCGAGGCGATGGCTTCCTTAAAACTTTTTTTCTTGTTGGTGATATTGGCCGGCTCTGGAGTAACTCCTTTTTTCCATCCGCCATATTGTGAGGTCATCTCCACTGCGGCAATGGTCGGGATGTACGTTACGTTATGCTCTTTCATTAGTTTGCCAATTTCCACATCAATAAAATCTCCATGCTCAATCGTCTCCGCTCCGGCCACCACCGCCCGTTTGATTGCCTCTTTTGATTTTGCATGGCACACCATCACGCGGCCGCTGCTGCGCGTTACTTCGTTGATCAATTTTAATTCATCCAATGTAAACGAAGGCTGATCTTCACCTTGCAAGCCCCAGCGATAGTCGGCATAGATTTTTATAAAGTCTGCACCCTTGCCAATTTGGTCGCGCACTACTCGCGCCAGGTCATTTCCATCGGCAGCCTCTGCGCCTAACATAATCACTTGATCGTGATCGTAACCTTTGGGCCCATACGAACCGGTTGATACAATCGCGCGACCCGCCACCATCAATCGCGGCCCAGGAATCACGCCTTCATTGATCGCACGCTTCAACGCAACATCCGAATAACCCGCGCCCTCAGTACCCAAATCGCGCGCAGTGGTAAAACCGGCCATCAATGTATTTTTTGCGTGAACCGTTGCCCGTGCAGTGCGGTACGCATCTGTCTCTTTCAACACTTGTGTATCCCAATCAGTAATATTGTAAGGGTACAACAACAGATGTGAGTGCCCCTCGATAAGCCCAGGCAAAAGAGTCGAGTTTGGATAATTAATTTTAACCGCCCCAGCAGGCTCTTTCACTTTATCTTTCGGCCCAACTGAAACAATCTTATCTGCCTCTACTACCACAGCCCAACCTTCATGCATTGTTTCGCCATCAAATACACGATCAGCCGTCAGGTAATAACTCTTCGGCACTTGTGCCAATAGTACATTGGCTGATAAAAAAAGAAAAGCAGTAAATAATCTCATGGCTTAGGTTATTAAAAAGAAAAGATAATAGAAATTTTACAAACAAAAAACCATTTCAATTAGGAAAGGGTTTTTTTAGGTTTTAAAGGAAGGATCAAATCGCTTTCAATGCTGCCTCATAATTCGGCTCTTGGCCAATTTGTGGAACAAGCTCATTGTATTTCACCTAGCCCGTTGGATCGATCCCTACCACCGCTCTTCTTTCGCAATAATAATGTGTTGAACTCTGCGAAGAAAATACACAAAGTGTCTGATGTGAAATATTGTTTGGAAGTAATTATATTTAGATATTTGTCTAAATATATAATTATGGTATGAATGATATTTTCAAAGCACTGAACGATCCTACACGAAGGGAAATATTAAAAATGTTGAGAAAGCGCGACATCACCGCAGGCGACATTGCCGCCAAATTTGATATGACCGCTCCAAGTATTTCACATCACCTCGATAAACTTAAACGCGCAGGATTAGTGACGACAGAGAAACAAGGACAGTTCATATTTTACTCGCTCAATACTACCATTGTAGACGACTTACTTCAATATATTCTTACGCTTAAAAAATAAAACGATGAATAAGTATTTAAAAGAATTGGTTTTATGGTCTTTGATCATGTTGCCCTATGTTTATCTGGCAACAATTTGGAGCGAATTGCCAAGTAAAGTGCCCATACACTTTAATCTTGAAGGCCAGGCAAATAATTGGTCAAGCAAAACCACCTTACTATTTCTTCCAGGGGCATTAGGAATTAGCATTTACATCTTAATGCTCATCATTCCCGCTCTTGACCCAAAAAAGAAAATCCAACAAATGGGTGACAAATTTTACAGCCTGCGATTTATGC
Organism: Bacteroidota bacterium; assembly: GCA_043780615.1. GTDB lineage: Bacteria > Bacteroidota > Bacteroidia > Cytophagales > Cyclobacteriaceae > ELB16-189. The sequence continues at coordinate 11,043 of JAYWDN010000089.1, forward strand.
TCACACTTTTCATTTCACTATTAGCAACTTATCTTTTATACATCAGTAAGGTAGGCAGCGAAAAAAATCCGAATATGCTTGTGGCACTCATCGGAGCATTATTCGCCATGATGGGAAATTATTTTCAAACTTTAAGACCCAATTATTTCATCGGGATCCGTACCCCTTGGACATTGGAAAGCGAGCATGTATGGAAAAAGACCCATCAATTGGGTGGCCGTGTCTGGTTGGCGGGGGGCATACTGATTGTCGCCCTTTCTTTTATTATCACCACCAACTTTGCGCTTGCCTTTACTTTTGTAGTATTATTTTCTACAATGGTAATTATACCTGTTGTGTTTTCTTACAGCGAATTCCAAAGAGAAAAAAATACACCTCATAACTAAAAGTTAACCATCAATCAATCAGGTATCAATATGGCAACGTATGCCCCTTGCCCAGCACCACTTTGGGGCTGTCGTAATGGCCGGTGACGTGAAAGGGGATTTTTATTTTTGTAAGAGGAATCAATTCAATCTTCACTAAATAGTTGACCATGCCACTCATGGTGTTGACACCTTCAATGTCGGCATCGAAGCCCGAGACCTCGATGGAGAAGGGCTTGACAAAGATTTTGTTGTCGCGGATTTCCGTCTCCATTGTAAAATCTTTCAGGTGCGGGTCGTTCATCTCGCTCTTTTTGGTGCTCTTGCTGATCTCTTCAAACAGTTTCATGCCGTTGATCTTGGCTTCGGCAATGCGCATGGTTCCACCACCTTTTAATGTCTCCAGTTTGGGTTGCATGTCTTTGGCAAGCTCGCCTTTTAATTTGTACGTCACCGAAAATTTTCCGTAAACATTGGCGGCCGATGGCGCCAGCTTGCGCATCAAACTTATCCCTCGATAGGCACGGTTGATGTCGAGGTCTTTCACGTCAATGTCCAGGTCAAAAATGGGATGTGCCATGTCGCGGGTATTGTAGTCACCACTAACGCTGAATTTTGCATTGAGCGAATTGAAGCCTGTTTCGTGCAAACTCATTACCCCATTCCTCATGGTGATCTCGCCATCCATTTCAGTGATCAAAAGGTCTTCATATTTCACTGCATGAATTTCAGAATCAAAAACAAAGTCCAAATTTTTGGGCACTTCAATCACCGTTAGTTTTGAATGAAGGGTATCAGTAAGCGGCACGGGTTTGCCAGTGGCTGTTTGTGCGGGGGGCATCCACTCGTTGATGTCCAGCGTGTCGCACTCCAAGTTGAGGTCGGCCTTCACCATGTCCTTGCTATGCACGACAAACGCCATATAGTTGCTGATGTCGCCCGACATTTTGATGTTGCTCTTCCCCAATTTTCCCGCCCAATTTTCAAGAATGATTTTAGCAGGTGTAAACGTAAACACTGCACTGTTGACCTTAACGGGATTTTTGATTTTGCTTCCACTCACACTTACTCCATTTAATTTAATTTTTCCTGACGAAGAAATTTTAGAATAGTTCACGTTTTCAAGATCACGGATCAAGCCACTGCTTTTTATTTGAGCATCGATCAGGCCCGTCAGCACAACTCCATCGAGTGGATATACTTGTGCGATCTTTGACAGGTCAGCCTTGCCATTGATGCTCATGCTGTACTCAAAGTTGTTCAGGTTGGCAAGGCTTCCCGTAATTTCAAATGGTTCGTCTTCGAGCGTATAGGTAAACTTGCTGATGTTGAGCTTGGCACTATTAAGGTTGTCGGAATTGCTGATCGCTTCCGCAAAAAAACGGATGTCTTTGATGGGGTGTGGATAGCCTTTGTATTGCACCGAGCCATCCGTGAGGCTCATCTTCGAATCAACGAAGGGAAATTTATTTTTCGCTTTACTGTAAAGTCCTTTAGCGAGCACATCAAGATTAAATTTTCCTTTTAATAAATATCCATTCACAGGATAAATTTTTTCAATGTCTTCCAAATCAAGATCGGCATCCAAGTCGGCATCGATCTCCGTATCGGGGTAGCCTTTCAATTTTACAAACCCGTGCAAAATATTGTCGTCCAACTCGGCATGCACTTGGCGAATGTCCACCACCGTGTTTTCAATTCTTCCCGTTTTGTTTTCAGCATTCAAATGGAATTGGATATTTGAAACGGGCCGAGGCAGGCTGTCGTAGCGCACATAGCCGTTGGCCAATTTTAAATCGAGATTGAACATGGGCATGATCGATGCTGCCAGATCATATCTACCCTTGGCTTTCAATTCAAAATTCACCCTTCCTTTGAGCACTAATTTTTTAATTGGAAACAACCGTTCCAACGAAGCGATTTCCAAATCAGCAAAAATATCAGCATCAATTTTTGGTTTATGTAGGCCTTGAACTTTTACACGGCCATGTATTGGATGCTTGCCCAACTCCACACGAAAATTTTTAATGTCAATCACCGTGCTATCCAACACACGCTCTGGGTTGTCGATCACCATTTCAAATTGAATATTGTTGAACGCTTCGGGCAGGCTATCAATCTTTACCATCGCGTTCTTCACATTGATGTCGAGATGAAACGCGGGCAGTTCGTTGGTAGTACCAGAGTACACCCCTTCTAAAAACCCGTTGAAGCTCAGGTCACCTCGCGTTTCCATGTAATCGAAATCCTTCAAATACAGACCCGGTACTAATGATAAAATATTTTTGAACGAGGTCTCCTGAGCCTGAAATTTCAAGTTCATGGCATAGCGTCCCACCACTTGTTGAAAAAACCCTTCGATGCGAAAAACAAAATGATTTACTTGTATCCGGTTTTCTTTGAAAGCGAATTTGCTTTCGGGCAAGTTCATCTCCAACACCATATCAATGTCCACGGCCTTTTTCGAAAAATATTGAACTTTGTCATAATTGAGTGAGAACTGCCGAACAATTGTTTTTGTTTTGTAGTCAAAAATATCTTCCAAAAAATTACCCCTGCCCGTATGCTCTACCTCGTTGGCAATCATAAAAATATTTTGTTGCCAATCCGTGTACGTCACTCTTCCCCCATGCATGCTCACGTTGTCAATATCGATGTTAAGTTTTGTTGGTTTTCGTTGCGTGGTAGAGTCGTACGAAGTTTTGCTGATGTTGTAGTTGGCCTTGCCATCTTTGAGCACAAAAATATTTATTTCGGGAGCGAACAAATGAATGCTTTTAATCTCAATTTCACGCTTTGCAATAAAGCTCCAAAGATTCACTTCTAATTGCATCTCCTTCACCAAAGCAAGTGTATCATTTTTAAATTCTCCTTGACCCATCACCAACAAATCACTCAACGTGCAAGTAAGATTAGGGAAGTGCCGCAGTAATTTTATATTGACTTCGCTGAAGGTGACCTCCGCTTCTATTTGTTGGTCGATCTCATTTTCAATGTCAGTGCGGATTTGTTCTTTGTAAAATCGTGGTACCACCATCACCACGAACAGCCCCACTGCAACCAGCACACCGAGGCCAATCAAAGCCCATTTAGAAAAGCGTTTCATAAACGAAAGATAAAATCAAAGACGTGACGGACAAAACAATCGGGGAAATTACTTTACAAAATAAAAAAAGCCAGGGAAATCGCTGGCCTTTCTTATCAATTGATGATTTAGAGTTTAATCTACTTCTAAGCCCAATGCTTTCATTTTCTTTTTCAGTTCTGTAATCTTAGGCTCATACTTTTCATCGTAAATGGAGATGTCGTTGTAGATCGACAGCAAGCCATAAAGCGATTCTTCTTCCGATGGTTTTGCGGCCACGCACTTTTCCCAATACGCTTCAGAGATATGCAATTTTCCTGGTAGCTGAAGATAAAGTTCTTGGCGTTTTTTCAGGTCTTTGGTGGCGTTGCGTTCGGTGCGCATATCTTGCGCATCGGTGTAAGTCAGCTTTGCTAGCACTAAATTCGCATCATGATACTCCGGATCGATTTTTACAGCTTCCAACATCCACTTTCTGGTCTCTGCCGTGTTCTTCATCTGATTGCTGATCAGTCCTATAAAATACCTTGATTGTTTATCATTAGGATCATTTTTGGCTCGTTTTTCCATTAGGGTCTTTGCTTCTGGTAAACGGTTTAATTGTGTGTAAAGATTAAATTCCATGTTTACAAACTCAACTTTATATGGGAATTTAGAGGTCAGTTCTAATGTTACTTTCAACGCAGATTCGAGGTCTTTCTTATCAGTATAAAGGGTATATAATTGAATGTAGGCATCAAGGTTTTTGCCACCTAACGCTAAGTATTTTTTTATAAATTCAATAGACTTATCAATTTCACCAGCCGAAGGGCCAAAATAAACCCCAACATTCATTAATAGAGTAGTGTCAGAAGACACTAAGTAGATCACTTTCTCTGCGTCAGCAAATGCTGCCTTGTACTCTTTACTTTGAAAGTTTTTGTAACTTCTATTTAGAAAAGCCTGGGCAAGGATTTTTGAAACATTCTCTTTTGAGATTTCTATGGGTTGACCCAGTATCAATTGATTGACTAAACCCTTTGACTTTCCTTTATCAATATCCTCAGCTTTTGCAAACGCAAGTTTAGCAATAGCAAACGGGTCTGCTTCAAGTGATTTATACTTTTCAACTTTTGTAGTATCGATGCATGCATAAATCAGACCTTTGAGATACCAAGCCTTAGCCGCATTTTTTGAAGGCTGTCCTTTTTTGTCCAGCATAAATTCTTGGTTGGCCACGGTGGCGTCAATGATGGCCTTGGCCTCATCGAACACGCCCTTTTGCAATGCTGCTTCAGCTTTAGAAACACTTGGCTTGATCGGCTTTTGTGCGGCCAGTGCCAACGGAAGGAAGAGGAGCGGGATTAGTTTTTTCATAAATACGATGTTAAAATTCAATTCAATAAAATTAATAGTTATTCTTGATTTGCTGCTTCAGGCGCTGAGTTCTCCCCATCTATTTTTTGTATTTTTTCTACCGAAGAGATCGCATCGTCATCGTTCAACTTGATCAGGCGCACGCCTTGTGTAGCGCGCCCCATCACGCGAAGTTCTTCTACGCTGATGCGAATGCTGATGCCCGACTTATTGATGATCATGAGGTCGTCTTTGTCCACCACTTCCTTGATCGCAACAAGCTTGCCAGTTTTCTCTGTGATGTTGATCGTCTTCACGCCTTTGCCACCGCGCTTGGTGATTCGATAATCACTGGTGTCCGAGCGTTTGCCATAACCTTTTTCAGAAACCACCAACAAGTTGGCGTCTTCGCGCGATATGCAAACCATGCCAATCACTTTGTCATGATTGCCTTCCAACGTAACGCCCTTCACCCCTGCTGCGGTGCGGCCCATTGGGCGCACATCGGTTTCTTTAAAGTGAACCGCCTTGCCTTCGCTCTTGGCAATGATGATATGGTTGGTGCCATTGGTCAAAGCCGCATCGAGCAGACGGTCGCCTTCGTGCACGGTGATGGCCGTGATACCATTGGCACGAGGGCGCGAGTACGCTTCGAGCGATGTTTTTTTGATCACTCCTTTTTCGGTGCATAGAATTACGAAGGTATTGTTGATGTACTCTTGATCTTCCAAGCTCTTCATGTTCAACACCGCACGCACACTGTCGCCCGGCTCGATGTTCAACAAATTTTGGATCGCCCGGCCTTTCGAAGTTTTATTTCCTTCCGGGATTTCATACACTTTCTTCCAATACACTTTTCCAAACTCGGTGAAGATGAGTAAATAATTGTGAGCCTGCGCCACAAACAAATGCTCGGTGAAATCATCATCTTTTGAGCCTGCCGCTTTTGAGCCGATACCTCCCCTGCCCTGTGTGCGATATTCCGAAAGGGAAGTACGTTTCACGTAGCCTTGGCTTGAAATCGTGATCACCATTTCTTCGTTGGGGATCATGTCTTCCATGGTGATGTCTTCTTCGCTGTGCACAATCTGTGTTCTGCGTGCATCGGCATAGCGCTCTCTTATTTCCGTAAGTTCGCTCTTGATGATGCCCATGCGCACGAGTTCGCTGGCCAAAATCTCATTCAACTTTTCGATGAGTGTTTTTACTTCCGTGTATTCGTTCAATATTTTTTCGCGCTCCAATCCCGTAAGGCGTTGCAGGCGCATTTCCAAAATTGCTTTCGCTTGGATTTCAGAGAGCTTGAAATTCTCCATCAGCCCAAGTTTTGCTACGTCTGGGTCTTTGGAATTGCGGATCAACGTAATGACTTCATCCAAATGATCGAGTGCGATGAGGTAGCCTTCTAAAATGTGCGCGCGCTTTTCAGCTTCGTCCAATTCAAATTTTGTTCTGCGCACGACCACCTCATGTCGGTGGTCAACAAAGTGCACGATCAACTCTTTGAGGTTGAGTGTTTGTGGGCGGCCTTTCACCAACGCCACATTGTTCACCCCAAAAGAAGATTGAAGTTGTGTGTATTTAAAAAGATTGTTGAGTACAATATTCGGTATCGCATCCTTCTTCAGATCGTAAACCACACGGTAGCCATCGCGGTCCGACTCATCGCGCATATCGCTGATGCCTTCAATCTTTTTATCGTTGATGAGCGCGGCCGTGCGCTCGATCATGTTTGCCTTGTTTACTTGATAAGGGATTTCGGTGACGATGATCTGTTCTTTGCCGTTGGTATTGGTAACGATCTCTGCCTTTGCGCGAACGATGATCCTGCCTCTTCCCGTAAGGAATGCTTCTTGAATGCCTTGATAGCCATAGATAATTCCACCGGTAGGGAAATCGGGGGCGAGCACAATTTTCATCAACTCGGGGATGGTGATCTCGCGGTTGTCGATGTAGGCCATGATGCCATCCACTACTTCGCCCAAGTTGTGGGGTGGCATGTTGGTGGCCATGCCCACGGCTATGCCCGATGAGCCGTTGAGCAACAAGTTGGGCACTTTCGATGGCAACACGGTGGGCTCGGTGTTTTGGTCATCGTAGGTGGGCTGGAAATCAACTGTGTTTTTATTGATGTCGGATAAAAGTTCTTCGGCAATCCTACGAAGGCGTGCTTCGGTGTAGCGCATCGCGGCAGGCATGTCGCCATCCACCGAACCAAAATTTCCTTGGCCGTCCACCAACATGTAGCGCATGCTCCACGCTTGCGCCATGCGCACCATCGTATCGTAAATGGAAGCATCGCCATGCGGATGATATTTACCCATCACATCACCGACAATGCGGGCCGATTTTTTATACGGACGGTTGTAGTTCACGCCCAACTCCAACATGCCATAGAGCACGCGCCTGTGCACAGGTTTTAAGCCATCGCGCACATCGGGCAAGGCACGCGAAACGATGACCGACATCGAATAATCGATGTACGCGCCACGCATTTCGTCTTCAATATTGATGGGGATTATACTCTGTCGTTCGAGGGGTGTTCCGGTGTCTTCTGCCACAGTAAAATTCAGTTAAAAAAGGATAAAAATTTGAACGGGCAAGGTAGTGAAAATCAGTCGGATTTTGAGTTTAAAATCTGAGTGATTTTAAGTTTTTTTATCTGAAATGGGTAGTTAATTAGCGGCCAAAATTTTCCCAGTACACTCTCCAAACCCAATCCGCACGCCCTCTTTCTCGCAATGCCCACGCATGATCACAGTGTCGCCATCTAATAAGAATTTTCGTTCCGTTCCATCCGCCATGTGCATGGGTCGCTGGCCGTTCCATGAGAGTTCGAGCATCGATCCATACGATCCGGGCGAGGGTCCACTGATGGTGCCGCTGCCGTACATATCGCCCACTTGAATGTTGCAACCGTTCATGGTGTGGTGCGCTAACTGTTGCGCCATGTTCCAATACATGTACTTGAAGTTGGATCGACTCACCGTTGTTGCTTCTGATTTCTCAGGTTGGATTAAAACCTCTAAAGCAATGTCAAAATTTTTATTTCCTTCAAAAGCAAGATAAGGCAGTACATGCGGAAACTGTTCGCGGCCTTTGGTACGGAATGGTTCGAGCGCATCGAGCGTTACAATCCACGGTGAAATTGTTGAGCCGAAATTTTTCGCAAGGAACGGGCCGAGCGGCACATACTCCCATGTTTGAATGTCGCGCGCACTCCAGTCGTTGAAGAGCAGCAAACCAAAAATATTTTCTTCGGCTTCTTTTGTAGTGATGTGCGAACCCAATTTTGTTTCTTGGCAAGTGATGAACGCCACCTCCAATTCGAAATCCAATTTTTGCGAAGGGCAAAAAACCGGAAGCTCGGCATCGGCAGGCTTCACTTGCCCTTTCGGGCGATGAATGGGCGTGCCCGAGACTACAATGGATGAAGCACGGCCATGATAGCCTATTGGCAAATGTTTCCAGTTGGGGAGCAGTGCATTTTTTGGATCGCGGAACATAGAGCCCACATTGGTGGCGTGCTCTTCGCTGCTGTAAAAATCGGTGTAGTTGGGCACACGCACAGGCATAAGCATCTGCACTTCGCTCATCGGAATGAGCGCAATCTCACAAGCTGCCTTGTTCGATTGCAGTTCATCATTGTCGTGGCGCAGCAATTCTGAAATGCGTTCTCGCACTTCTCTGCCTTTCTTTCTTCCCAGTGCCAAAAAATCGTTCAGGTATTTTTGGTTGAAGATACCTTGGGGCAAACCGAGTTTATCGAAGAAGCCATTTTCATGCATATAAACTAAATCCAAAACATAATTACCGATGGCTACGCCAGCTACTGGATTCAAATATTTTGTTTTGAAAATCCCAAAAGGAAGATTTTGAATTGGGAAGTCTGAGCCTTTCGGGACTTCTACCCAAGATTTTAGTTGCGGATCGTTGGAATTAAATTTCATTACCGAAAGTTAAGGAAAATTGCCACGGAGGCACGGAGAAATTACTACTTACTTCGAAGCATACGGTTATTCTTTTTTTATAAACACAAAATCCCCGCCTTCATCGCCCGTATCTTGTATTGTACCGTATTGCGGAACAGCACGTGTGTTGTTGAGCACGGCCGTTTCGATGCTAAAGAATAGTTGCTTGGCGGTAAGGTATTTTTCGGTGTTATCGTTCAATCTCTTCAACAAAAATTCCATGAATTTGCTTTCGTAATATTGAGACTGAAAAAGAAAGGGTGACTGTTAAGATATATTTCATGTGTTCGGTTTATTAGGATTGGTTGACTCAGGCAATATGCAACGCTTTACGCTCTTCATAAAGTCGGTCAGGGTCAAAATCAATTTCATCGCCCCAAGCAACAGTGCCTGCAATTACCTTCATGTTGCGGCAATAGGTCTCATCTCTTAGAATTTCATAAACAGGGAAATGCAAATAAGGAGTTAAGTCAAATTCTTTCTGCTCGGCATTGAGGAAAGTTATGATTATTCTATGTGGGCTTTTGTATTCCGCTTTTTTTATTCTTGGATTCATAAAAATTATTTGAGTGGGTCAATTAGAAAAACTTTGTTTCCACCTGCTGCTAATTGCCAATTTGCCATTAATTCATCTTTATGAATTTCAATCCATGCAGTAAGCAATCGCTCCTTATTAGAAGGAATAGCGCCTTCCAACAAAATTCCTTCTGGGATTTGTAAACACCTTCATGCTCGGCATACTTCACATGGATGTGTGGAAGCTTATGCTTCTTGGTGTCGAGGTAATACATCGATACAATCAATCCATAAAACATCGATATGACAGGCATGGAGCAAAGTTATCAGAAAGAATTGTTATTTCTATCGTATTCGGCAAGCACACTGTTATCTTTACCCGATCACCAAAAAAGAATGTCAGCGCACCATGATCTTCCATCTGCCTTTACCCAGCGTATGCAAATGCAACTTCGCGATGATTGGCAAAAATTTCTTGAAGCGCACCGTCATCCCTCACCCACCAGCATTCGCATAAACCCATTAAAAAACAAATCGAAAGATTTTGAAAAAATCCCGTGGACCGACTTCGGATATTATTTGGAGCAACGGCCTTCGTTCACGTTCGATCCGCTCTTTCATGCAGGTGCTTATTATGTGCAAGAAGCGAGCTCGATGTTTTTAGAACAGGTATTGAAACAAACCGTTGACTTGTCGCAGCCCTTGTGCGTGCTCGACTTGTGTGCTGCGCCCGGAGGAAAATCCACGCATCTGCTAAGTCTATTGAACGAGCAATCATTGCTTGTTGCAAATGAAACGATCCGATCGCGCGCCACGGTGCTTGCAGAAAATATACAGAAGTGGGGAAATATAAATGTAGTCGTCACCAACAACGATCCACAAGATTTTCAAAAACTAGAAGGCTTCTTTGATGTGATCGTTGTCGATGCGCCTTGCTCAGGCGAAGGGCTTTTTCGAAAAGATTCAAATTCAATCAACGAATGGTCGGAAGGAAATGTGGGGTTGTGCGCGCTTCGTCAGCAAAGAATCTTGAATCACGTTTGGTCTGCTCTGAAACAAAATGGAATTTTAATCTATTGCACGTGCACGTATACTGAAAAAGAAAACGAGGAAAATTTGAATTGGCTGGTTGGAGAAAAGAAAGCTGAAAGCATCAAATTAAAAACCAAAAGTGATTGGGGTATCGAAGAAGCAAGGTCAAAAGATATTTTTGGATACCGCTTTTTTCCGCACAAAGTAAAAGGCGAGGGATTTTTTATTTCGGTCATCCAAAAAAAAGAAGGGCAAAAAGAGATTTCAATTCATCGAAAAAAATCATTTGATCATCCCTCCACTAAAATTGCTGAGCGTCTTTCGGAATGGTTAATAAACCCTGAAGAGATTGAGTTAATAAAGCACGAGGAATTAATATTGGCAGTACCTAAAAATTATATTTTCGAAATTGAATTTTTATCAAAATTTCTTAAAGTAATTCAAAAGGGAACGGCCATTGCTATTGCCAAGCACGAGAAACTTATTCCCGAACATGCCTTTGCATTATCCCCTAAAATCAAAACGGAGAAATTTCCCTCTCTTGAGTTGACCTTCGATCAGGCCATTGCCTACCTCAGGAAAGATACGCTCAACATACCTTCAGAAACAAAAGGGTTTGCTTTAATGAAATATGAAGACACTCCTTTAGGCTGGGCTAATCTATTGGGCAACCGAATGAACAATCTTTATCCCTCTTCGTGGCGAATACGGAGCGAACAAAAGTTATAAAACATTTTTCTACTTTTGAAAAAAAAAGTTTGTCACAGTTTGCATTTCTTGTGCACCTATAACCACAATTATGAAAATACTTGGCATTATCCCTGCTCGTTATGCTTCCTCTCGTTTTCCAGGCAAACCGTTGGTGGATATGCTCGGACAAACAATGATTCAGCGTGTCTATTGCCAAGTGAAAAAATCAAAAAAACTTTCGCAAGTGGTGGTGGCCACCGATGACAAACGAATCTACGATCACGTGTTGTCTTTTGGGGGAGTTGCCTGCATGACTGCCGATAATCACCCGAGCGGAACCGACCGCTGCTTCGAAGCACTGAAGAACCAAAGTGAAATATTTGACTTTGCGATCAACATCCAAGGCGATGAACCGTTCATCGATCCCCACCAAATTGATTTGCTTTGCTCTTCATTGAACCCACAGACAGAATTAGCAACGCTGATCCAAAAAATTTCAACAATGGAACAGTTGCTTTCACCAAGTGAGGCGAAAGTGGTGATCAACCGAAACCAAGAAGCAATTTATTTCAGTCGTTCACCAATTCCATTTGTGCTAAAAGCAGAACAAAAAGATTGGCTTAACGAAACTACATTTTATAGACACGTTGGTTTGTACGCCTATCGTGCCGATGTGTTGGGAAAGATCACTCAGCTTCAGCCCTCGCTCCTCGAAAAAGCAGAATCGCTCGAACAACTTCGATGGATTGAAAATGGGTTCAAAATAAAAACCGTGGAAACCGAAATGGAAGAAAGCATCTGCATCGACACGCCCGAAGATTTGGAAAAAGCGTTGTTGATTCTTAAGAAATTATTTTAACCGCGAAGGCGCTAAGTCGCAAAGAAATATAATGTGTAGTGCCAAAAAAAAATTTGCGCCTCTGCGGTTAGTAAATCAAAAATTACTCAAATCAATTTCGGAAGAATCAAAACCCAAGGCCTCCAATTGCTCGGCCACGGATTTATCGCCATGCAAATCTTTCACCGAGCCAAAGCCAATCGCATCGCGCATTGCCGGACTTCCACCCAGTTCGGCTGCCTTCACTATTTTATCTAAACCGTACTTACTTTTTACATCATAGATTACTTTTCGCAAACGGTCTTTGGTGATATTGTTTTCAAAGAGGTGATATTGCAGCGCATCGTCTGGGATAAAATTGCTCACGTACACGCACATCGCTTTCACACCCGTGTTGATGATCGGCCCGGAATTATTTTTCTGTTCAAAAATTTTCATCCGGCTTTTAATAATATTCAATAGCTCCATGCCGTCTTGCACCGGCTTTTGCAACGACACATGGTCTTTCCAGTCGCGCTCTTCATACGTGGAATAAAACCCGATCTCGCGGCAGAACACTCCATTGCGTACCATTCGTTTTTCCAACGTCATGCACAACGCGATGAGCAGATTATTGAGGTTATCAATCGATTTTCTTTTGTCGGCCGGGATTTGCCGCATCGCCTGCATACTTTTATACCCGCCACTGTTCGTGTCTATTTCTACTTGATGAAAATTGAGACGTTGGTACCAATAGTAGCCCACTATACTTTTGCAGGCGGCACGAATAAATTCCGGTTTGGAATGGCGCAATTGCAACGGGGTGTAGATGCCCGCGTTCATCAACCGTTCGGACATGCCGTGGCCAATGCCCGGCAAGTCGGTGAGTTTTAATTTAGAAAGTATGGCATCAATATTTTCGGGCATGATCACCGTGAGCCCATCTGGCTTTTGAATATCTGAACCCAATTTGGCGAGGAAAGCATTAGGCGCAATGCCGATGGAACACTTGAGCCAATCGCCTACGTTATCGTGGATATCTTTCTTGATGCGGTGCGCCAATCTTTGCAAGTCGCTCAAATTTTTATAAATCAATTTGTAGTTGTTCAGATCAATGATCGCTTCGTCAATGCTTTTTGGGATCACGTCTTCGCAATACTGTTGCAGCACGTCCATGATCTTGATGTGAAACTCGCGGTAACGGTTGGGATGTGTTTCGAGCGGCACGATCTCGGGGCAGAGCAGAATGGCTTCGTTGAGCCTCATGCCAGTCTTCACTCCTTTTTTTTTGGCTTCGATGGAGGGCGCGATCACGCAGCCGTACTTGCCGGTGTAGGCGCACACCCCCACGGGCCTGCCGCGCAGCCAATAGTTCACCTGTTGCTCGCAGCTGGCAAAAAAACTGTTCATGTCGATGAACATGATCATAGTACGCCTTTAGAATTTGAGTTTAGCAGGGTCTTGCTTCACGTTCCAAAACGAGAGCAAAGTAATTTGCTTTCTGGATGGATAGTGTCGGTAGTAAAGAGTGATGTACTTATTGAGTCTTGCTCTCCTTACTTTTTTGTTTTTCTGAGAAGGGTTAAATGATTCGGGGTGTTCCTGCAACCTCGACAAAACATAGTCGGTCTGTTTCAAGAATTTATCGACCTCTTTTTCAGACCATTCAAGCAGCAAGTATTTAATATTCTGATCGTAGGTCTTAGTGGCTTCAAGTGACCAGTTTATTTCAATCGCCATTTGCGATATTTTTTCATGACGGCTTCGTGAGCAATGACTTTGCCTTCATCGGATTCTTTGAGTCCTTTTTCAATAGACGCTTTTGCGCCAGCACTAAGGTCATCCCACCAATCATTTTCTTGTTCTGCCTCTAACATGGCATGGATCATTTTCACGGTCTTCGGCTCCGCTAGATCAATATATTTTTTAGTCTCCCTGCGCAACTCCACAACTTCTTTCATAACGATCATGTTTATTCATTAAAAGTATAATTTCTTTGCGGAAAGAAAAAGCATAGCATTTACCTTTTTGCCTAAAAATTGAGCTTTGAAAACCATCAAACAACAACTTCACGCCCTTTGTCTCATCTACATTGAAGAACGAATCAAAGGAGCGAACCAAGCCATTCAATTTGCGCAAGCCTCCGCCAACGAAGAAACTAAAAGCAGTGCGGGCGATAAATACGAGACTGGCCGAGCGATGGCGCAGTTGGAAATTGAGAAGAACAGTACACAACGTGCCGAAGCGCAAAAAATAAAACAAATCCTTCTTCAGCTTGATCCAACTAAAACCAGCAACACTATTCAATCAGGAAGTTTGGTGATCACCAACCAAGGCAAGTTCTATATTTCAATCCCTGCGGGGCAAATTGTAGTTGAAGAAGAAATCTATTTTGCGATCTCTCCTTCTTCACCCATTGCCCAAAAGTTATTAGGATTAAAAGTGGGCGATCGATTTAGTTTTAACAAAAAGGAGTTTGGGGTTGAAGAGGTGATCTGAATCCTTCCTCGCAGTGTCCCGAAGCGGAGACACCGCGGAGAATAAGGTTTATTTTTTTGCAACATTATTCGCTTCAAGCCAGTAGCCATCGGGGTCTTGAAAGAAAATTTGCTTCACTCCATCGGTGCGAATATTAACCGTGTGCGCTGTACCTGGCCAGTCGGAATAAGTAATTTTCAATTCATCGAGTAACTTCACAAAGCCATCAAAGTCGTGAGTTGTCAATCCGAAGTGGACAGCCTTATTGATTTTAACATCTTCTTTCAAAATGGAAATGAGGTGCAACTCTCTACCCTCTTCTCCCAACGAGAACCATCGAATGCCCTTGATCTGTGTGCGGTTGGTGATCTCCTTCAACTTCAACACATTTTTATAAAACTCGGCAGAGCGGTCAACATCTTTAACGGACAAAGCCAAGTGGTTGTACGTAAAATTAAAGTCTGTTTTATCTTGGGCGAGGAGAAATCCAGTCACAGAAAAAGCAGCGATGAATAGAATTATTTTTTTCATAGTTATCTTATTCTTAATGGTACTCAAAGATAAACTTTCACGTTTTACGAATCCTTCCTCGCAGTGTGCTTCGGGACACCGCGCTTGTGTGATTACTTCTTACTCACCCCCGGCTCTCTCTTTAAAAATTCATCGTAAAGTAAAGTCTGGCGACTGCTCATTGGCATCTGCCATCCTTCGATGAATACATTTTTTATTTGTGTTTTGGTTTCGAACGGATCGCCATCGCAAATAAATAAAGTCGCGCTCTTGCCAATTTCAATCGAGCCGAGTTTATCGGCCACTCCAAAAATTTCTGCTGGCACAATCGTGATCGCTCTCAGTGCTTCGGTTTTGTCCATGCCATACGCCACGGCAAAGCCTGCATGGTACGGAAGGTTGCGATAATTTTGATTGTTGGTTTCAGAAGAACGGATGGCAATTTTTACGCCTGCTTTTTTCAGCAACGCTGGGTTGGCATACGCTTGGTCGTAGCGGTCGTAGTCGCGGGTGGGCAGCTCAAGCACTCCGCCCGTGATCACTGGTATTTTCATTTTCGCAATTTCATCGGCCACGCGCCATCCTTCGGCTGCGCCTGTCAGCACGGGCTTGCCAATCTTTTTTTCTTTCACCCACTTCAGCGCAGCTTGAATATCTTTGGAGGCGTTGGCTTCGATGAGCAGCACGCGCTCACCACGCACCACCGGCAGCAACACTTGCATCTCTGGATAGTAGCCTGAATTTTTTCCTTGCGTGGCCGAATCAATTTTGTGATACTGCACGGCACGTTCCCATACTTCATTTAATTTTTTCAATCCAACTTCACTGGCTTTTTTAATTTCTTCATCAGTCCTCCGATCAAAAAATCCTTTGCGGCCTGTGGCCGGGAAACTCAACACCACACCTTCAAAGCCCGCAAACATTTGTTCGGGTGTGTAGCCGTGCAAATTGATGAGTGCGGCCGTGCCCGAAAATAAATCCCCGGAAGGAGAAGTCAATACTGTAGTAACGCCACTAACCCGCGTGATGGGGATGGCCACCGCATTGGGATTCACTGCCGTAAGTGCTTTCATCTGCGGCACCACATCGCCCACTTCGTTAAAATCTTGCGTGCGCGGATCCGAACCAATTTCTGAAAGGCCAAGGTTGGTGCCACCATCGATCATGCCGGGGTAAATAAACAAGCCTTTGCAGTCGATCACTTCAGCTCCTGACGGAACAGTCACGTTTGTGCCAACCGAAATAATTTTTCCGTTGCTGATGATCACTGTGCCATTCAAAATTGTTCCTTTCGTAATGGTTTCTATCGTGGCGTTGGTCAACGCAAATGTGCCGTATTTTCCTTTCGGATTTTGTGCATCGATGTGAAATACCAAGGCGCACAACAAGGCTGTGAACAAGCCCGTGAGTAGTTGAATCTTCTTCATAAAAATTATTTTTTGTCGGTGCTTAAAGAATGATCTGCCTTCGCCCCGGCTTCGGCAGACAGGTTAAATAAAAACTCCGTGCCGTCCATACAATGGTCGCGGCCTTTTTCACTAAAATAAACTTCGTCCATATTCTGTTTCGGGTCGGGCAGCAACCGCATATCGGCCGGGTCGTTGGCGCGGTCGAAGCGAACGATGCCATCCACAATCGTAAACTGTGGAACGGTGTAAACCGAAAGCGGATGGTTTTTAAAAATAGCGATGTCGGCATCTTTGCCCACTTCGAGCGAGCCCGTGCGCGCATCGATGCCCAATTGTTTGGCGGGGTTGATGGTGATCAGCGAAAGCGCTTCTTCGTCTGTCAGGCCTCCATACTTTTGGGTCTTGGCCGCTTCATGATAAAGGTGGCGCATCATCTCGCTATCATCGGAATTGATCGAAGTGGTCACTCCATTTTTGGTAAGGATGGCTGCGTTGTACGAAGTAGAATAATACACTTCAAATTTGTACGCCCACCAATCTGAAAACACCGAAGCCATCGCACCATAAGCGGCAAGCTCAGGGGCAACTTTGAAACCTTCGTTCACGTGTTGAAAAACAATTCGTTTGATACCAAAGTCCTTGCACACGCTGAGCATCATAAAAATTTCATCGGCCCGGTAGCTGTGGCAATGCACAATGATATTGCCTTTCAATATTTCAGCGAGTGTTTCCAATCGCAGGTTGTACACCGGTGGTGCACCGCGAAAATCTTTGACTGTTTTATTTTTAGTGTACGTGTCCCCGTCTTCCGAATATTTTTTTGCTTGCGCGAATGCCTGACGGATCACAAACTCCACGCCCATGCGCGTGCGCGGCACAATGTTGTTGCCACCGCCATGCACACGGGTAGGGTTTTCGCCCAGTGCAAATTTGATGGTGCGCGGTGCGCCTTCCATTTTCATCGCATCGTTATCAAATGTGCCGTAACGAAGTTTTAACGTTTCGCATTGGCCTCCAATCGCATTGGCCGAGCCGTGCATGGCATGCACAGCCGTAACGCCACCCCCCAGCGCCCGATAAATCGAAAGCTGCAAAGGGTTGATCACATCGCCTTCAAAAACTTCTGCCGTCACGGGGCTCGAGGCTTCGTTGATTCCGTCAATGGCAATGTGTGAGTGCGCATCAATGATCCCGGGCATCACATACAAACCGCTGGCATCAATTGTCTTCACGCCTACAGGGGCGGCAATGTTTTTTCCGATCTGCACAATCTTGCCGTCTTTCACCAACACATCAGTCGATGCCAGTGTTCCTTTCGTAACGGTGAGCACGGTTCCGTTTTTTATCAGCATGCTGCCTTTGTCTTGGCCAAGCACCCAAACTGAACAAAGCGTGCAAACGAAAATTAAAAATATCTTCTTCATGTTAATTAGATTTTGATTTTTGGGTCACGACTTGCCTTGATCGGGTAACTACCAAACTTTCCGGCTGTTGCATTCCCTTCAAAACTATCGCCATCAATTTTAACTGTTACATCAACTTTTATGGAATTACCGCCAACATTGGTCTCGTACGAAAATGAAAGTGAGCTTCCATCAAGAGAAATATTTTTGAGTTCGTTTTCTTTGCCAGTCGAGTCGCTGATGGTGCCTGAAAAACTTCCGTTGTCATCTTTGATCACAATTTTGCCACTACCACCTTGTGGAGTTTCTATGGTGTAACTCCAAGTGCCTTTGGCTGAAGTTTTTCCATCCGATTTGTTGGCTTCCTTCGTTTCCATTTTGTATAGGTTGCCATCTACAAATACGTAACGCACTTTGGCCTTCTCATTGAAATAGGGTTTATCACTGATCACAAGGTTGGCCATTTTTCCATTGTCGATGGTGCCCATGCGGTCGCTGAGGCCGAGCAGTTGTGCGGGGCTTGTAGTGAGTGCTGCCAGCGCGGCATCTTCGGTCAGCCCTGCCGCAATCATCCTGCGCAAGTTGGCGGGAATGTCTTTCGTTTTTGCACTCATCGCAGAAAAGCCAAACGGCACTCCTGCTTTAATAAATTCCGATGGCTGTGAGGTGTACAAAGCAATCGTTTCTTTCTTTCTTTTTTCCAACGCATCTTTTTCTAAATCAAAAGCAGTCTTGGGTTTGTCTTTTTTAGGCGGCTCTACTTTCACGCTATCTTTCTTAGTCTCTTTTTTACCGCCTTTGTCTTCCTTCTTGTCCTCTTTCTTACTATCATCGGGTAGATCGAGCGAAAGGAAAATCTTTGCGCCCGAAGATTTTATCTTGTTGATGATCGGCCAGCCTTCTTTTACATCGGCAATCATGAGTGAAAAATTCAACTCATTTTTCAACGTAAACACACGCTGGGTTTCCATCACTCTTTCGGACTTGAACAACACGGGCATTTTTTGGTCGATCACCGGATAAAATGCTTCGAGTATGCGGTCGCTGCCGGGGCGGCTTGCTGCGCTGCGATTAGAAGCGTAAAGCGATTGGTAGGATTTATTTTGCGATGCATTTTTGTAAAGTTCGCGCCACTTGGCCATCACGGCCATGATGGTGGTGGGGTAAATGTTTTGCGCGCCCGTCAGTTCTGAATACAATGCCGCCTTGCTCACCAACACCATATCGTCTGGCGATTTGCCACCGAGCAAAATGATGGCCGACTGGCCGGGCAAAAAATTCCCGTAAGGAACAACTTGTGCGGTGGTGAAGCCGAGGTTGCGCAGGTCTTCTACCGATTTGTCGGCTGGGTTTAAAAAGTCGCGCACATCATTTTGTGGCGTGATGCCCGCGCGGTCGGCTGGTGGGTTGCCGGGGTCTTTCACTTTTTCTTTGTCTTTTTCTTCTTTGGGCTTGGTCACGCCCGTGCGCGAAAGCCCATCGATGAAGCCCGCATAGACGTACATCGAATCGGCTTTGATCACGATCGCTTCGGCAGGGATTGGAACACCTTTGCCCACTGCGGTAATCAAGCCATCTTTCATCACCACAATGCCTTGCTCAATTTTTCGCCCGGGAGATTGCACGATGGTCACATGGGTGATGGCATAGGTGCGGCCAACGGGGGCAATCGGCTTTTCGTCTTGCGCTAAAATAATTTGCGGCAGCAACAGGGCAATCATTGCCAAGGGTTGTATTATTTTTTTAGAAAATCGTC
>JAYWDN010000090.1:0-12574 GCA_043780615.1 Bacteroidota bacterium
GCACTTTCTTCTTGAATCTGGTGAACGGCATCGAGCACAACCATTCCCTCCGTGATTTCAGTTTCGTATTGCCGAAACTCACCGCTTGCATTGCCCGAACGCCAAATATTGAATTTCACCAAGCTCATTTCATTTCCTCAATTATTTGTTGAAGGTCCGGCCGCATATCCAATTTAGCTTTTTGTTTTACTTCCATCGCATCCGCGCCCGACTTTCTTATGTGAATATTTACGTTACCCAGTTCTTCGCTTTTGTTCGGATAGTCCTCACGAAAATGCCCGCCCCGGCTTTCTTTTCGTTCCCGTGCCGCTCGTGCGATCGCTTCGGCCACGGTAGTCATGTGATTTAATTCAAGAGCCGTGTGCCAGCCCGGATTAAAATTCCGATTGCCATCGCAGGCTACATTTTGTATAACAATTTTCATTTCACTAATCTTATCAAGGGCTTTAGTGAGATCGGCTTCGGTGCGCGCAATTCCCACAAGGTCTTGCATGAATTCCTGTAGTTGTGATTGAATTTGAAAAGCATTTCCATTTTTCGATTCGCGTTCAAACGGAGCCAATGCTGATTGAATGATTTCTGAAACTTTATCTTGATTGATGCTTGTTCCCGAATTATTCTTTGCGTACTCGGCCGCGAATTCACCAGCCCTTTTACCAAATACCAATAAATCAGAAAGTGAATTGCCTCCCAATCGATTGGCTCCATGCAATCCGGCTGCACACTCACCAGCGGCAAACAAACCAGACACCGTTGTCATCTGCGAATCGGCATCTACTTTTATTCCACCCATCATATAATGCGTAGTCGGACCAACTTCCATTGCTTCTTGAGTGATGTCAACGCCAGCCAACTCTTTAAATTGATGATACATGCTGGGCAATTTCTTTTTGATATGCTCAGGTGCGTTTGAAATCTTTTCTTTGATCCAGGCGATGTCAAGAAATACTCCCCCATGAGGTGAGCCGCGTCCCGCTTTGATCTCGCGCATGATGCAACGTGCCACATGATCGCGCGTGAGCAACTCCGGTGGACGCTTAGCATTTTTGTCGCCCTGAATGTAGCGCCAACCTTCTTCTTCATCGGTTGATGTTTGACTGCGATAGTTTTCAGGAATATCATCGAACATGAATCGCTTTCCTAAATTATTTCTCAGCACACCGCCTTCACCTCGTACACCTTCGGTAATCAAAAGTCCACGAACGCTCGGAGGCCACACCATTCCGGTAGGATGAAACTGCACAAATTCCATGTCGATCAACTCAGCTCCGGCATCATAGGCGATTGAAATTCCTCCGCCCGTGCAATCCCAACTGTTGCTTGAGATTTTATAAATGCGGCCCATCCCTCCGGTAGTGATGACTACTGCTTTTGCTTTGAATACTTTGAATGATCCGGTTGCCCGGTCATAACCAAACGCCCCAGCGATACGATCGCCATCTTTCAACAAACTGACAATGGTATGCTCTTGATAAATGTCTATGCCCTGATGGATGCCATGATCTTGCAATGTTCTAATCATTTCAAGTCCGGTTCTGTCACCAACGTGAGCGAGTCGTGGATATTTATGACCTCCGAAATTCCGTTGGAGAATTCTTCCGTCAGGAGTTCGGTCAAAGACTGCGCCCCAGGCTTCAAGCTCTCTCACACGATCGGGTGCTTCTTTGGTGAACAACTCGGCCATGCGCCAGTTGTTGAGATATTGACCTCCACGCATGGTATCGGCAAAATGAACTTTCCAGTTGTCGCGGTCATCAACGTTGGCAAGCGCAGCAGCTACACCGCCTTCGGCCATCACGGTATGCGCTTTACCCAGCAACGATCGGCACACCATTCCTACCGACACTCCTTTTGATGAAGCTTCAATGGCAGCGCGCAGTCCTGCTCCACCTGAACCGATCACTAATACATCATGCTGAATTGTCTCGTAAGCTGCCATCTAAAAAAATCTTAAGTCAGTCCAAATACCCATCGCACACATTCTTATGTAGATGTCGGAGAAGGCAACCCAGAACAAACTGAACCAAGCCCAATTGGAATGGCCGCGATTCAGGCAACTGGAGCAATCATATAATTTCTTTTGGATAGGAGAACTTGATAACCGGTCTTTGATCCCCCCGATCATGTGACGAAACGAATGACACCCAAAAGTATATCCGCCAAGCAGCGTTGCGTTGATTGCTAAAACAAAACTTCCGATTCCTAATCCAAAAACTTTTTCACCTGATGTGGGATCAACAAACCACAATCCTTTCCATGCATCATAAGTAAGAAAGAAAACAAAGATCACCGCGAGGTACATGAAATAGCGATGCGCGTTCTGCATGATCAACGGAAAAGAATTCTCGCCCCAATAGGTTTTTCGAGGTTCAGAGACAGCGCATGCAATCGGATCTGCCCAGAATGATTTGTAATAAGCACCTCTATAATAATAACAAGTGAAACGCATGCCGCCTGGAGCCCAAAGAATCAAAAGTGCGGGAGAGAATGGAAAGATCAACGGCCACCAGGTTGGCTTGGGGCCCAGCAAACTATGTTCTGAACCACCAAAGATTTCAGGTGAGTAGAATGGTGACAGGTATGGCCCAAAGGAATAATACTCTCCTTGAAATGCCGACCATGTTGCATAGCCAATAAAAGATGAAAGGCAAACAAATACCACAAGAGGCCGAAGCCACCAAGCATCTCTACGCATTGTTTTAACAAGTGCCATCGTTGGGTATTGTATTTCACAACATAGACAAAAACAATTATAAAGTCAACTAAAGTGTGATTGCACAACCTAGCGACTCCAAAAAAAAGTCTGAAGATTTAAAACTTTAAGCACAAGATTATGCCATAACAAAAATCAATTCTCCATCAACTCTTTTGCGTTTGCAAGATTCACTGTCGATGGTTTGTCCCCGCCAATCATTTTGGCAATCTCCGTGACACGATCTGTGCTTTCTAACTTTCTGATCTGGCTTTCTGTTTTCTTAGCAGAATTATCTTTGAACACAAAATAGTGAGTGTCGGCTTTGGCCGCAATCTGCGGCAAGTGGCTGATGGCAATCACTTGATGGCGTTGCGCCATTTCTTTCATTCGGTTGCCAAGCCTAATAGCCACCTCACCCGACACGCCCGTGTCGATCTCGTCCAAAACCAATGTTGGCAATGATTTTTTTTCGGCCATCACATACTTGATCGCAAACATCACGCGCGAAAACTCGCCACCCGATGCCACCTGTGCCAGTGGCCTCAGCGCAATTCCTTTGTTTGCGCTAAAAAGTATTTCGATGCGGTCACCCCCCGATGCTGTTGGCTCAATGACTTCTTGTTTTATTTCCAATTGCGTTTCTTGAATACCCAATTCTTTTAGCAGCCCGATCAGTTGCTTGCATAATTGCACAAATATTTTTTTGCGAGATTGGCTCAAGACCTCAGCATTTTTATTCAATGATTTCTCAGCTTCATCGAGTTGCTTTTTAACTGTGGCAAGTGACCCGTCAAGGTTGGTGGTTTTGTCTGCTTTGGTTTGCAAGGATTGTTGCAGTTCCAACAGTTGAGGTACAGAAGCTAAGCGGTGTTTTTGTTGAAGGTGGTATATCACACTGAGCCGTTCGTTTACTTGCTCGGATCGAGCCGGATCGAGTTCTGTCTTTTCGTTGACGCGCCCTACTTCATTTAAAATGTCGTTCAGTTCAATGCGAGCGCTTTCCATTCGCTGAAAAAGTTGTTCGTACTCTTTAGAATAGGAAACAATGGATTCAAATTCATTTTTGATATTGGCCAACAATGAGGTCACTGAAAGTTCTGATTGGCCCAACTTCTGCAAAATGTTGTTCAGCCTCGCTTTGATCTCCTCGGCATGTTCTAAAACAGAAAGTTCACGCTCTGATCTCTCTTGTTCACCTTCCTTCAAGTCGGCTTTAACCAATTCATCCAGCTGGAATTTTACAAAATCCGCTTCTTGGCGCAACGCTGTGGCCTCCACAAAAAGGTTATTGTAATACTTTTTTGCTTCCAAGAATTTTTTCCATGATATGCCGTATTCATTTTTGAGTTTGCTGTTCCCTGCAAACGAATCAATCAGTTCCAATTGAAATTGATGGCGGCCCAACTCCAGTGTTTCATGTTGCGAGTGGATGTCCATCAGGCGGCTGCCAATCTTTCGCATCACTTCCAACGTAACAGGCGTATCGTTGATAAACGCGCGGCTCTTTCCTGCAGGGCTCACTTCCCTGCGGATGACCGTGTGGTTTTCGTAGTCGAGGTTCTCTTCTTCAAAAATTTCTTTTAACCGATAGGATGAAATATCGAACGTGCCCTCGGTGATGCATTTTTCATTTTCGTCCCAAAGTGTTTTCACATCGGCACGGTTGCCGAGCAGCAACCCGATGGCTCCAAGCATAATCGACTTGCCCGCTCCCGTCTCACCCGTGATCACGTTGAGGTGTGCAGAAGGCCGCAACTCCAGTTGGCGGATGAGCGCGTAATTTTTTATTGAAAGGTGAATGAGCATGGCCTAAAGAATAGGGCAAGATAGCGGTCAGTTATTTTACTTTCAACCCAAAGGGGAAAATAAAAAAGGATATTTAATTAGCAATGATTTTTTGATAGACCGTGCGCTTGGGGTCAATGGCCGTAAGGATGTCATAGGCTTCGCGCTTCACCGTTGCATTGGCATCGGTAAAAATATTGGCGAGCTCGTTGTTTTTCGCATCGAAAAAAGAAACGATCAAAATAGAGGTGGGATAAACCGACCAAACTTTTTTGATCGAGCGCAGCCCATCCAAAATTTGCTCACGGCTCTGGTCTGAGCTTTTATCAAAGTTGTCTAACGCCAACCGGTGGTATTTGTACGAATTTTTTCGAACATCAAATTGCTGTGGGTTGTTCATGCTCTCGAGCAATGAAAACCGACTGCGGTTGCTGCCCAGTGCGATCCACCCGGGCCGGTTGCTGCCCTGAGCATTGTTCACCACCAGCAACATTTTTTGCACGTAAGGATTGCCGCCCATTTCGCTGAACGAATCGTAATCGACCGCTAAAATAGTGTACGCGTAAAATGCGAGCATCGAGGTCAGGTTGTTGATGTACGTGTTGTCGTTATACTCCATCGGCTGCGATTCGAGGTATTCAAATTCAAAGTCGCGGTCGGCAAAATTCAACAACACGGTTTCGTAGTTGGTGTTGAACACGGGGCGAGCCGCAGTGATCTGCGCACTGGCGGCAAAGCTACCGATGGACGGCTGGCGGCTGATGTTGAGAAAAATACTGCAGTTGATCTTCTCGTAATTTTTGTACGTATCGGTAGTCCACTTGCGTGAATTGAGAAAGGAGGCGATCGACCGCTCCATATCTGCCTTGATGGACAATTTATCCGTGGACTGAATTTGCTCCACGTTGACGATCACCTTGCAATTCAATTCTTGTGCAAAAGTGAATCGGCTGCATGCCCCTATCGCCAAAAGAAAAAAGCTACGCATGGGTTTGTTCAATGATAGCACTAACGATGTCGTGTGCCACTTCTTTCTTCGACTTCAAAGAATATTTTTTGGATTTGTTGTTTCGGTCTATCAATGTGATTTGGTTGGTATCATGGCCAAAGCCTGCACCGTTGTCGTTCAGCGAATTCAATACAATTAAATCGAAATTTTTGGAGGCGATTTTTTTCTGAGCATTGGCTGTTTCATTTTCAGTTTCTAATGCAAAGCCAACGGTAAACTGGTTTGGCTTTTTCAATTTGCCCAACTCAGCTGCAATGTCGCATGTCTTTATTAACTCAATGGATAAGCCTGTCTCGGTCTTTTTAATTTTTTGTTCTGCTTTTGTTACTGGTTTGAAATCGGCAACAGCCGCTGACAATACCGTAATGTCGGTGGATGGGAATACGGCAACACAGGCTTGGTACATTTCTTCGGCCGATGTGACGTTTTTTATTTTTATCGATGGATGAGACGAGGAGAGGTGGGTGGGGCCCGAAATTAAATTTACTTCCGCACCCTGGGCCGCGAGTTCTTCGGCAATGGCAAAGCCCATTTTGCCGGATGAATTATTGCCAATGAAGCGTACCGGGTCGATGGCTTCGTGTGTTGGCCCTGCGGTGACCAATGCCTTTTTGCCATTCAGTTTTTGGTTGTTGCTAAAAAAATTGTTCAGGCAAGAAATAATTTCCTCCGGCTCGGCCATGCGCCCGTTGCCTACCAAGCCACTGGCCAATTCGCCAAAGCCCGGGTTGATTAATTCATTGCGATAGCCAATTAATTTTTGAATGTTGTTTTGTGTCGATGGATGTTGGAGCATGTCCAAGTCCATGGCGGGTGCAAAAAAAACTTTGCAGCGTGCGCTGAGATAAACAGCCAGCAACAAATTATCGCATAGGCCATTGGCCATCTTGGCGATGGTGTTTGCCGAGGCAGGCGCAATGACCATCGCATCGGCCCAAAGGCCAAGTGCTACATGGTTGTGCCACTCGCCCGTTGCATTCTTTGCGAAGGTGGAGAGAACCGGGTTTTTTGAAAGCGTGGCCAATGTCAGCGGGGTGATAAAATCAGCCGCGGAAGAAGTCATCACTACCTTCACCTCTGCCCCTGCTTTCACCAGCAAGCGTACCAACAAGGTCGATTTGTAGGCTGCTATGCTGCCACTCACGCCTATCAGTATCCGCTTGCCGGACACCATCGTTATTCGGCTTTAGCCTCTTCTACTGGCATTGCTTCGCGCATGCGGAAGTTCAATTTCCCTTCAAGGAATTCTTCGGTGGCCGTGGTGGTCGGCTTGGGCATACGCTCGTAAAATTTAGAGATCTCTATCTGCTCGCGGTTTTCAAAAACTTCTTCGAGGTTGTCAACGGTGGTAGCAAACTCTGCCAATTTATTGTTGAGTTCTTCTTTTAGGTTGATCGCGATTTGACGCGCTCTTTTAGAAATGACCACCACCGACTTGTAAAGATTGCCAGTAGCTGATGCGATTTTGTCTACATCGCGGGTGATGATCGATGATTGTGTAGCCATAAGGTTATGTGTTTTTGTTTTTGTTTTTAATAAAATTGATCTGGTTCATACTGGTAGCGTACAGGCGCTCCGCCTCTTTTAAATAATTGCTGTTGGGATAGCCGTCCACCAGCTCGCGATAATATTCAACCGTGGAAGTGTAGCGCTCCATCTGCTTTGATAATACACTTTGCTGCGCCAGTTTAAATTGCGCCAACACTTTCAGGTAAGTGATCTCTTCCAAGTATTTTGAATCGGGGAATGTTTTCTTGAAATTGTTAAAAGCAACTACAGCGGCTTGGTAATACCTCAACTTCAAATATTGATGGGCATTGTCGAATTCTTTCTTCTCTAACTTTTGCTGGCAATTGCTCACCACTTCGGTGGCCTTGTCAGAAAACTGGCTACCGGGAAATTGGTTGAGGAAAGTTTGCATAGCACCCATCGCCTCCACACTGCTCTTCTGATCGAGTTGGGCATCGGGCGAAGAGATGAAGAGCGAATAGGCATACATAAAATAGGCCTCTTCCGCCAACTGGCTACGGCCATAGGTTTCATAAAAAACCTTGAACTGGTTGGAGGCCAACAAATAAGTTCGCTGATAATATTGACAGTACGCAAGATAAAACTCTACCTTCTCGCCTTCGGGCAAACCACGCACAATGGGCAGTATCTGTTCAAACAGAATCGAGGTGTGGTAATAGTCTTTCTTGGCGAAATACTTTTGGCCTGCTTCGTATTTCACCCTCCAGTCTTCGCTGCGCTCCAGTTTGCGGAATTTGCTACACGCGGCAATCGCCACCAGCAGCACGATGACAAATAAAAAAATAAATGATTTCAAGTTTTTCACAAAAGCAGGTTCAAAAGACTTAAAAACAAAGTTTACGCTTGATTTAAGCCTGCAAATATACAAAGGCTCAAAGGAATTAACAACGGAGGCCCGTTTACTTTCGCACCATGATTTTGCGCGTGAGTACCGCGCTATTGTTGATATAGAGGGTGTAGAAATAAACCCCGGGGGCGAAATCGTCCGTCTGGATTTTTAAGCGGCTGTCGGTGCTGGGCAAATCAAAATCGCCCATGGGCCTGCCCAAAATGTTGTGCACCACAATTTTTGCCTTTACCGCATCGCTGTAAATTTTATAATCGATTACCGCCAAGTCTTGTACGGGGTTGGGGTACACATCGTTGATGGTGATCTCATGGCTTTGATAGACCGATCGTTGCCCGCGTTCTTCCACCGTCAAACTCACGCTGTGCTCGATTGTTTCGGTCGGGTTTCCTTTCGGGAAAATCTCAAACTTAAAACTATTTAGAATAGGCTGCAGACCACTTTCCACTGTGTAATTCAGGTTGAGGGATTCACCTGGCTCTACTTTTTTAGAGAACTCAACGATGGCAGGATCCAAGCAATTGTTGTCGAGGCAGAAATAGGCTTTTTGCGATTCTCCCAAGTCGCTGCGCACTTTGCGAAAGACATAAAACTGCGCCTTGTCGGTATTGTTTTTGATTTTCAGGGGGATCTTCACCAACTGGCTGAAGCTGACTTGGTAGTTTTCTTGCTTGTCAACCAGTTCAAAATTTTGCGCAACACCAGCTACGGTAGCCATGAAACTCACAAAAAATATAATCAAGGGTTTCATTGTATGCACACTTTCACTAAGGAAAGGTAGGCTAAAAAAAGGGCAGATCAATTTTTTATTTGAAAAAACTTGCTGCTTGAAATACGATGGCTTTCTTTCTTACGTTATTCTTGGTTTTCCTCAATAGGTTTGGCCACGGCTGGCTTAATGATAGGCTTCGCAATTTCTGGTTTTTTTTTGCCTGTGTTCTTTACCACATCTATTTTCTTGGGCCTTGAAGATGCCCGCCAAGTAAAGCCTTTGAGGGTGCGGTCTTTGTCGCTGATTTCGTGCGGAGGAAAAAATGAAGCATCGGGTTTTACATAAAAATTGATGCTGTTCACTTTTCCTTTCTTAAAATTGATGCGGATGTTGCTGCAAATGATTTTGTTCATGCCCACCAAGAAGGTGATCTTCAAAAGTAGACTGTCTTTTTTTATTTTCTTTTCTTCCAACGCGTGGTAAATGCTCTCGCCATTGCCCTCCACTACCACATGATGAATACTTTTGTTTTCAAAATAAGTGGTCATTCTCCGTCCTTTGATTTGGTTAAAATTTTTGAGTGAATCTTGCGACACCACGAAGGAATTGTTCACCATGTAAATGCGATTGATTTTTTTATTCTTCAACAACATGCGGATGGAGTCGGCCGTCATTTGGTTTTCGTCTGTCCACAATACAGGGTCTCGATAGAAATATAAAGTCGAGTCAGATGAAACATAGGCCAACGAATCGGCTTTGCCCTGCATGTCGTTTTTAAAAATCTTTACATCGTGGTAAGCGAGCAATCTTTTCTTTTTAGGGTCCACGCTTTCAATAGAAATGAGCGTATCGGCAGACAAAAAAAGTGTGTCGCCTTCATCCGATACTTTGGCCGCGTAGGCATGGCCATACACTTTTGATATTCCGTTCTTCTTATCGTAAAAACCATCATCGCCAAAAATGGTCATGTTCTCTGCCTTGGACGTCATCGCCACATGGCCCTTCACTATATAGAATTTTTTTACATCGTTGATAAAATAATTATCGCCTTTGATTTTGTACGTAGGCGATTCCATCTCACCATTGTTCAGCGTAGAGATTTTTTTTTGTGTATCATAAACACCACTCTCATAAATTGCCGTCTTGCCTTCTTTGTCTTTCAGCGTAGTGAAATCGCGAAAATAAACCATCCGCGATTTTGAGTTGTACTGCATCGTGTCAGAGTTGAGCGAGTAGTCTGGATTAACACCCACCACATCGGTTTTGAACGATGCCAAGTTGGTGCGCACATCATAGTACCCTTTTTTGCTGGTGAGCGTGTTGGTGGTGTCCACCAGTTTGCCTCCATTAAAATAACGTGCTTCGTTTTTCACTCGGAAATAATCCAAGTAATCCGTGTAGAGTTTCGCAATTTTTAATTTTTCGAAAACTACATTTTGGCGCAAGTGCGCAATCTTCTTAGTGCCGTCATATTCCAACCGCAGCGAGGTGATGTCCACCGAGTCATCGGTGATGTGCACATGGCCAAATGCCTCCAACCGATTTTCTGCTTTATAAAAATAAGCCGAGTCGCAATAGATGTTGGTGGTGTTTTGAATGAAGGCCACGTTGCCCAGCAATCGTTGAAAATGTTTGCCATTTTTAACGGCCCCCAACAAACTATCGGCATGGACAAACTTCACTTTCTTTTGCGCAAAAGTGGAGGAAGCAGTGAATAAAAGAAAAAGTAAAACTATTATTCTTGGCATGCCAATGATTTCAATGATCCTAACCTTGGCAAGTGTTGTGCCAACTTAACCAGATTAGCCGTCTAAGCGCTCTAAGCAGTCAGACGGCTTAAAACGTGACGATGTACGTGAGCACCTCGTTTCCTCGCTTCACTTTCACCGGCACCCTTTGGCCTTTTTGAAATTTGCCGAGCGCCTCCATGTAGGCTTGAATGTCTTTGATGATCAGTTCGCCCATCTGCACAATCACATCGCCCGAAATGATGCCCGCCTTCTGTGCAGGCTTGCCCTCGATAACGTCATCCACTTTCAGCCCTTCTTCATTCGAAGTGTAGCTTGGCATCACGCCCATTGTTACTTTGAACGAGCGTGCTGAGCCCATCGATTTATTTTTGGTAGTAAGAAAAGTGAGCTTCGGTGTGGCGTCAATATCGTTGACCAATTTGATGATGAGTTCAAGCACGGATTTTTCTCCTGCATAATTTATTTTATCCCAATCGTCCGAGGGCTTGTGGTAGTCGCTGTGTGAGCCGGTGAAGAACTGGAGCACCGGAATATTTTTTAAATAAAACGAAGTGTGATCGGACGGCCCCACGCCTGCCGAGTCCGTTTTTATTTTCAGGTCGTCTGAAGAAAGTTTTTTTAATTCAGCTTCCCACACCGAACTCGTGCCCGTTCCGCTCACCGCTATTGTTTTGGTGGCAGGATCAAGGCGCCCGATCATGTCCATGTTCAGCATGTAATTTACTTTCGATAGATCAAGCAAAGGATGCTCGGCAAAATATTTGGAGCCAAACAAGCCCAGCTCTTCGCCACTGAAGGCGATGAACAAAAAATTATTTTTCTCTTTGGCTTTATTTTTTTTAAAGTAACGCGCCAGTTCAATCAGTCCGGCCACGCCCGAAGCATTGTCGTCTGCCCCGTTGTGGATTTTGCCTTGCGGGTTGGCATCCAATGAACTTCCATTCTCGCCCAAGCCGAGATGATCGTAGTGCGCACCAATGATAACAGTGTTGGCGGCACCGTTGTCAATAAGGCCGATAATGTTGTTGGCTTTGCCTTCAGGGCCTGTGCCGTGTACACCGCCTTTGAACGGAAAGGATTGGAGATATTTTTTATCATCACCGAGTGGTTGCAATTTTATTTTTTTGAATTGCGCCTCGATGTACGTGGCGGCCATCCGCTCACCTTCGCTGCCCGTGCCGCGCCCTTGCAATGAATCGGCAGATAAGATTTTAATGTGCTGCTTCAGTTTGCTTTCCTCAATTTGCCCGAAGACACTCAATGTCACGAACAATAAAATCAATAAGAGCAAGCTTGATTCCATCCTTAAAATTTTGAAACAAAAGTACGCGAAGTAATTGGAAGAGAAATGTTTCTTAAAGCCCTAAAACAAAAAAAATATTTAACTACTATACAATCTGTAACTCAAAATATTATGTGCCCTGCTAAGGGAATCTTCTCTACTCATCAATTTTTAATAGAAAAGGCGATGTGTTTTTTACACAAACATTACGGCCGTCATATCGATGATTTCAACATTTATTATTTCCCCGTCTGGTTTCTATACGTTTGCTTCTAACTGTAATCGTAAAGGAATTGCAGAGGATATTGCTTTGCAATATGCCCAAGCCAATTACGATTTAGCAAGCAAAGAAATGATTGCATCATTTCGGAGTGCATACACTCACCACACCGCAGAGTTTGCACAGTTTGCAAAGTCTGCAAAGTTGCAAACTGCAAAGCAGTTGCAACCCCAAACCGATGAAGACCCTTTAGAGGATTATTTAAAAACCACTCCCACAATCCCTGATGAAGTATTTGAGGCTTTGCCTCATATCCTTAAAGAAGGTGCAAGGGTCTTTACCGACAAGCGTAAAAGGGATGTATTTTTTACTGGTGCTATTTCTATTCTTAGCGGTTGTTTGCCAAACGTAACAGGTGTGTATTTTCAGGAAAGAGTTTTTCCTCACTTGTACACTTTCATCATTGCCCCGGCAGCAAGTGGTAAAGGAGTATTGAAAAATGCAAAGCGATTAGCGGACAAGTACCACCAAAAGATATTGCAGCAAAGTAGGGATGCTCAAAAAATACATGATAATGAAATGGCAGATTTTAAACAGTTGGAACGTACCAAGAGCAAAGGAGAGCCAGCACCCGAAAAACCCGAGAAGCCACCTTTCAAAATAGTATTCATTCCAGCCGATTGCAGCAAGGCAAGAATGATAGAACACTTAAAAGCCAATGACGGCAAAGGCATTATTTGCGA
>JAYWDN010000091.1:0-4560 GCA_043780615.1 Bacteroidota bacterium
GAGGAGGGCAGCCGGGTAGAGGATCCGTTTCATAGGGAGCGATTAAAATACCAAAATAGAGTATTGCGGACGAAGTAAAAAAGAATATAATCATTCTAAAAACTCCTTGTGCCTTCTCTTCCGGTGAAGGGTGAAGGGTTGAGGTGGTCATAAGGAGGTTTTTAGAAATGATTCTACTTCAATGCAAACAGGTCGATGAGTACGTCATCGATGAGGTTGCGCCAATTGCCCCAACTGTGGCCCTCGTTCACTTCGCGGTAGTGGTACTCGCAACTGCTGGCGGCGAGAATGTCTTTCACTTTGCGGCTTTCTTTGCTCGTATCGTTGATGAGGCCTGAGGTGATGGACACTTTCATTTTTGGAACGGCCGGGTTGGAACACAATTGATAGATCTGCGGCTTGGTCCAAAACGCTGGCGATTGAATGCCCGCCATGCCAAACACATCGGGACGGGCAAAGGCAAAGTAGGTGGAGGTGAGGCCGCCCATGGACGTGCCCAGAATGGCGCGCTCCGTTGCCGCTGAGGCGATCGGGAATTTCTTTTCAACTTGAGGGATGAATTCTTTTATAAAAAAATCCAAGTAGGCACTGTTCATGGCCAACTCGTGCATGCGCTTGTTGTTGGAGCGGTTCACCGGCTCGCGATGATCGATGAATATGGCCGCGATGGGCTTGATCTTTTTCTCGGCAATTAAATTGTCGAGCACGGTGGCCATGTTTCCCATTTGTGGGTGCAGGTATTCGTAGCCATCGGTGACATAGATGGCAGGCAGCTTGCCCATCTTTTCAAATCCATACGGAAGGTAAACGCTGTACGTGATTTGATAGCCCAAGATATGGCTGAAGAAAAGAATGTCGGGCTTTACCGTTCCATGGGCGATGTCGTTTCGATATTGTTGGATGGGATCTTCTTTCCACAACGGCATGCGCAACTCAGAGTTGGGGCTGCCACCGCCCACACCGCTCCATTGTTGGTGCGGGTTTTCGGGGTCGAGGATGTACTCGGTGTTGTTCAACACAATTTTATAATCGAGCCGCGAATCTTTTGGAAAAGTAGCTTTCAAAATCCAGAGGTCGGTATTGGGAATATGCTTGCCGTTGTTTTGAAAATTTCGATCGTAGCCCCATCCGTTGAAGTCGCCCATCCAGGAAACGTATTTCCCTTTTCCTTGATAAAGAAAAGCCACCGAGTCTTCTACCACAAAGGGAATTTGATTTTGTTCGCGCAAGACGTTGAGCCATTTTTCGATTTCATTTTTGCGCTGTGCCGAATCGGCAAGGGAAGACGAACGCTTCAACTGCGCCAACGTATTGGTGAAAGAGGAATAATCCTGTGCCACCGATTTTAAAGCCACTACCAAAAGACCGATCAATAATTTTATTTTCATTCCGATGATCGCGTTTTATAAATCATTTACAAATTGTTTTGCTAAAGTTACAAATTAGCAGCGAGATCGACCTGACCGGTTAGTTTTGAACAGGGTTGTTTAAAATGTGAAAAAATAAATTTGGTAACCACGCCCTGTATCCCTTCATCGCCCACCAAAAATAGCAGAGCCAATGCGCACCAGTGTGCTGCCTTCTTCCTGGGCAATTTTATAATCTTGGCTCATGCCCATCGAGAGTTCTGTCATCTCCATAGTGGAAGGAAGCGATCGGCTTTTGAGCTTGTCGAACAGGTTTTTCAAATTCCTAAACTCCACGCGCACTTGCTCAGTATTGATGGTGAAGGTGGCCATGCCCATCAGCCCTTTTACTTTTACGAAATCGAGGGCACTTATTTTTTCGGAAGAGATTAATTCCATTAATGCTGTTTCATCAAAACCAAACTTTGTTTCTTCGGTGGCAATGTGTACTTGAAGCAGGCAGGGAATGATCCGGTTAATTTTCTTTCCTTGTTTGTGAATTTCTTCCAATAGTTTAACGCTATCGACTGAATGGATCAAGGAAACAAAGGGCACCAATTGTTTCACTTTGTTGGTTTGCAGGTGGCCGATCATGTGCCACTCAATGTCGGGCGGAAGCAGCGCTTGCTTGCTGATGAGCTCTTGCACTTTGTTCTCACCAAAGATTCGCTGCCCGGCTTGGTACGCCCTCAAAATTTTTTCTGCTGAATGGGTTTTGCTCACGGCTACCAAACGGCAAGCTGTACTCAAAAATTTATTTTGAAAGAAAGCAATGTTGTTTTTAATGTTCATCGGTAATACGTAAGGTAAACTAACAATTTGCGGTTGTTTTGCGAACCATCTATGTATAAATTAGCCACAAATATTTTAAAGCGTAAAGTTATGGCGATCATCGGCACGTTGCTTAAAAAAGGGATTAAACTTCGCGAAAACCTTGATCAGGAATATTCGTCTCCGTTTGAGCTTCAAAAAGAAGAACTCAAAGAGTTGATGATCACGGCCAGTCAAACCGAGTTTGGCAAATACTATGGCTTTGACGGCATCCTCGGGCAGTTCCGCAAAAAAGACAAAGCGTTTTACGAAGCCTACAAATCTGCGGTGCCCATCCACGACTACAATAAAATCTACAAGGACTGGTGGCAACTCACCTACAAAGGCGCAAAGAACATTTGCTGGCCGGGCCGCATAAAATATTTCGCACTCAGCTCGGGCACATCCGAGTCGGCCTCGAAGCACATCCCCGTCACCAAGGAAATGACCAAGGCCATTCAGCGCACCAGCATCCGCCAGATTTTGTCATTATCAAAATACGATTTGCCTTCTTCGCTTTTCGAGGCAGGCATACTGATGATTGGAGGCAGCACGCACCTCAACAAAAAGGGGAGCTACTTTGAGGGCGACCTCAGTGGCATTCAGGCTGCACGCTTGCCGTTTTGGTTTCAACATTTTTATAAGCCCGGAAAAAAAATTGCCAAGAGCAGCAACTGGGACAACAAGCTGAACCAGATTGTGCGCAAGGCCAAAGACTGGGACATCGGCATAGTGGTGGGCGTGCCCGCTTGGATACAAATTTTGATTGAAAAAATATTGACCCACTATAAAGTGAGCAACATCCACGAGATATGGCCAAATTTCCGGGTGTATGTACATGGTGGCGTGTCGATGGATCCGTACCTAAAAAGTTTTGAGAAATTATTGGGTCGTCCCATCTACTACATCGAAACGTATTTAGCCTCCGAGGGCTTCCTTGCCTACCAAGCCATGCCGAAGCGCAAAACAATGCGCTTGGTGTTGAACAATGGACTGTTCTATGAATTTGTGCCGTTCGATGAAAAAAACTTTTTGCCTTCGGGCGAGATCAAGCCCGATGCCGAAACGCTTTTGATCGATGAAGTGGAAGAAGGGAAAGAGTATGCGCTCTTGCTCTCGTCTTGCGCTGGCGCATGGCGCTACCTCATTGGCGATGTGATCAAGTTTGCCTCCCTCGAGGAATCAGAAATCTTGATCACGGGCCGCACCAAACATTTTCTTAGTTTGTGTGGCGAACATTTGTCGGTGGACAACATGAACAAGGCCATTCAGTTAGTCTCTGACGAACTGAACATTTCCATCAAAGAATTTACCGTGTCCGGGATTCCACACGGAACACTCTTTGCGCACCGTTGGTACATTGGCACGGACGACAAAGTGGATGCAAAAATATTAAAGGACAAAATTGATTTTCATTTGAAAGAATTGAACGATGACTATGCGGTAGAGCGCAGTGCCGCACTCAAAGAAATATTTGTGGATGTGCTTCCGCTGAAAAAATTCCACGATTGGTTGGAGTCAAAAGGCAAAGTGGGCGGGCAGAATAAATTTCCGCGCGTAATGAAAAACGCGCAGTTAGATGAATGGGTTGATTTCATAAAGCGTTAATTTTTTTATGAAATAGAATGTTTAGCACGACTAATAATTTAACGTCATCGCGAGTACCTGCGAAGGAAGTGTAGAGGACGAAGCGATCTTCATTTTAAGAGATTGCTTCGCGCTATCGCTCGAAGCTACCGCAGGTGCTCGCAATGACGATAGCTGATAACTATTAACAAACAACGATTAACTAATAACTAATAACCTCTCCTCATGGCAATCGTTTTCAAAGGAGTTCAACTTGGCTTTGTACTTGCTTTTCTGGTGGGCCCGGTGTTTTTCACCATCATCCAAACCAGTGTGGAGAAAGGTTTTTGGAACGGTGCGCTTGTGGCCATTGGGGTTTCGCTCAGCGACATCCTTTACGTGAGCATCTGCTACTTCGGGTTGTTCCAATTCCTCAACGACCCCAAATCAAAAACAAACATGGCCTACTTGGGTGGTGCCATACTCATCGCCTTTGGGCTTTATCATTTGATCGTGAAAGCACGAAGAGCAAAAATGGTTTCGGTTCATTCAGAAGCAGAAAAAAAGCCACTCAAGTATATTCTCAAAGGTTTTATCCTCAACGGTATTACGCCCATGGTTTTTATTTTTTGGATTGGCACCATCAGCATTGCCACCATCGACTTTGGTTACTCTACGGGATTTGAGTTTTTTATTTTCTTCACCGCCTTGCTTGCCACCGTGCTCGCTACGGATTTGGCCAAAGCATTCTTGGCCGACAAACTGCGAAGGCTCATCA
>JAYWDN010000092.1:0-12341 GCA_043780615.1 Bacteroidota bacterium
ATCGCTGAGCCTAACATCATCAGCGAACGAGAGCCAGTAGCAACCCAAATGGCATCGTGCTGCTGAAAGAACAGTCGCGCAAAAATTATAATCAAATCGAGGTTGGGAAATAACTTGTGCCTTCGGAAATAAAACATTTTTGCGCGCGGCTGTACTTGTTTCCATTTTTCTGAAAATCCTGTACGCAACTCGGTGACCACCCACACTTCATAGCCGTTATCGATCAATTGTTCGGAAAGATTGTAAGCGTGATCGCCAATACCACCTGGCCCAGGCGGAAACTCGGAAGAGAGAATGATGATTCTTGTTGGGCTTAGGCTCACGACTACTTAGAAGTTCTTATAAAAACCAAAACTTAATTAATTTACCCTCAACACGCGCAACACTTTGCTGGTGGTAGGTGTTTGCACCTTCACAAAATAAAGCCCTGCAGCCATCGCTGAAAAATCCAAACCAAAAGGATTGTTGTCAGCCGTTTCGGCTATAGAAATATCGGTAACCTTTTGCCCCGCAGTGTTGAACACTACAATGCCTACATTTTGCCCTTGCGGGTCTTTGAACAAAATTTTGAGGGCATCGCTGCTGGCTACAGGGTTTGGATAAATTTCAAAATCGGGTTGTGCATCAAAATAGTTTTTGGCTTTGGTAAAATTGGGAATGCCGTAGCCCAACAGATTATCGGGCTTGGCCGCTTGCGAGGCGGAGTTGATCACTATCGTATAAATTTCGCGTGCCGAAACGCGCGGCAATGCTTGCCGCAGCCCAGCTACCAAGCCCGCAATTAATGGGCATGAAAATGAAGTGCCACTGCCCGACACAACACTCCCTGTGGTCGAAAAAATATTAGTGCCAACAGCCAATGCGCTCACATCGGGCTTGATGCGTTTGTCCGCACTTGGGCCGACCGAACTAAATGAAGCTTTCGTTCCCGTGAGGTCAACGCCACCACAGGCAATCACGCCATCGACATCGGCTGGGGCAACGATGTAGCGCCAGAGCCGACTGCCTTCGTTCCCTGCTGCGTTCACTACAGAAATACCACGCTCAAATGCTTTGCGTGCTGCACGTGTAACCACCGTTGTTTTGCCGTCCATGTTTTTATAGGCGTAGTTCATCGTAAAGTCATCAAATTCAGAATACCCGAGCGAAGAACTGATCACCACTACTCCTGCGCTGTCGGCACGCTCGGCCGCAAATGCCCAGTTGTATTCTTCTACCCGATATTCGGTAAAGACATCTTCCGTTTGATAGAGAAAAAAATTTGCCTTGTAAGCACTTCCTGAAAATGTATTGGTATTGCCTGCCAAGATGGAAAGTGTGGCCGTACCATGATTATCAGCAGAATAAATATTGGTGGTGTTGTCAACAAAATTGAAAGCAGCTTTTATCCGGCCTTCATTAAAGAGTGGTTTGAACCCGGAGATGGTATCCGCGCCAATAAAACCGTCATCGAACAAGGCCACATCAACGCCCTCGCCAAGGTAGCCGGCCGCATGCATCTCGTCAAGGCCAATCATTTTTAATTGCGCCTGATTTATCAACGCTACCGTGTTGCTGATCGTTTCAAACTTAGTGCTTGCACTTTTTCTTCCGCCAATCAGCTTGGCACCGGGCGCAACGTATTCGACTGAAGAAACAAAAGGCAAGGCTTGGATAATGTAGTGTGCCGTGAAGGGATCGGTTTGTACCAACACGCCATTGAACCAGCGCGAAGTGAAATAGGTCTTTGCCCCGGTTGCTTTCACCTGCGCCACGTAGCTTGAGTTCACCGGGAAATCTTCTTCCGTGGTCATAAAATTTTCTTGTCTTCTTCGGTCAATACTTTTTTGAGAAAGAAACTTTGTAGGATCGGCAACTGAATAAGTAGTGTTGGCTTTGTCTTTGAATGAAATAAAATAACGGTTCGCTTGCCCGGCAACCGAAAGTGGAAAAAGTATAATCAGTAGTGCAGTTTTATTCATGGCCATCGCTGATTAATGTTTGCTCGTAAAGGATTCCGCTCTTTACTTTTTGTTGTCCGTAGCATTGCGAGTCTGTAAAATAATGGAGTTGTACAATTGATTTGTAAACCAAGCCCACCGAAACCGCATACACTTCCATCCGCTTGTCTTGGTAAACAAAAAGATCGTGGTTGTCGCTTTGGGTCACTGTAAACGTGTTTGCGAATTTCTTGCCTGTGTTCAGCGTGTATGGCTTACCGTTGGCAGACGAGGTGTAATCTTCAGTGCCCAAGTCATTGTATTTGTTTCCATTCCATTTTCCATTATTAGTGATCGGAAAAACAAACCGCACAAATGGGGTATTGCCTTCGTTCACGATCAACTCGGAAGCATTTTTGCGTGCCGACCATGTATCCAAATCTTTCCAAGCTTGTGTAGAGTCAGGGCGAGTGAAGCGATGGATGGTGTACGAGTAGCTTCCATCAGAATTTTTTATGGAATCAATCATCAACACTTTAAGCTGATAATTCTTCACCGTCTGCCCACCATCGCCACAGGTCAGTTGCAGAATATCGGTTTCACTCACTTGGTAGATTTGAAAATTGCCCGTGCGAAGGGGAAAGTAAAAAGCATCCGGAATTTTTAGGCTATCCGAATTAGAACACCCGGCTGCAGCCAGAATAAAAAAATAAAAAACGGTACTCGTCATTGCGAGCGATAGCAAAGCAATCCTTGAATTAAAGGAGATTGCTTCGCTCGTACCTCCCCCGCAAAGACGTTGTTTCATTATATTATTTGACATTAACTCACCGAACACTTCAAAAATTTTATTCGCACCAACCCCAAAGTTATTTTTTTCTTTCCAATATTTGGGCATATTGATCACTAAAGTAAAAATAGGCCACATCACCAACCTGAGCGAAGCCCGCTACTGTGCCGGCATGGGCGTTGACTTCCTTTCGTTCCCCACCGCGCAAGTAGATCCAAAAACCTTTCAGGAGATAACCGCCTGGGTGGCTGGCCCCAAGTTTGGCATCGAAGCAGAAAATTTCAGCAGCGACTTGCTCAACCAATACCCTGCCGAATTTATGGTGATCAAATCCACCCAATTGGGTGTCGTGTTGGCCAATGATCTTTCGGGAATAAAATTGATCGTGAGCCTTGCGGCAACTGAGTGGGCAGCCACACGAGTGCTCTTGCTCAAGGCCGAAGAAAAAATAATGTTCATCGAATTGATTGCTTTTTCTTTGGATGCAGTGACTTCAACGATGATTGATGAAGTGGCGAAAGACTTTGAAATTCTATTAAAACTTTCAGGCCCCATCAGCCCAGGGGAAATTTTAAAACTGCCGATAGCGGGCATCAGCCTTGACGGGAACGCAGAAACAAAACCGGGTTTGAAAGAATACCCGCTGGCAGAAATCCTTGAAAAGCTTGCCCCCGATGACACCGATTGACACCGATTATCAGCGAATCAAAATACGTCTTTGCGAGAGAGGAACGAGCGAAGCAATCCACATATTTTATTGCTCTGTTAGAGATTGCTTCACTTCGTTCGCAATGACGTGCATGGTTACACGTTATCTTTGAGCGTTGGTATAACTTTGGCTTACTTCTCAAATTTCTCCATCAATTTTTCCACCGCATTGGCCGTGACATCAGGGAAAGAAATATTGAGTGGCTTCGCTTCTTCTATCCACTTTGTGATTTTCTTCATCGATTTCTTCTTCACTTTTTTCAACACGGGCACACCCAGTTTTCGCAGTGCAGCGGCATTGCAATGCTGTTCGTACTGGTTCTTCATGGGCACCACCACCAATTTTTTGTTCATGTGCAGCACTTCGGCAGGCGTTTCAAATCCAGCCCCGCACAGTACGCCAGCACTCGTCACCACGCTCTCTACAAAATCAATCCCACTCACCGGGTAAACCGAAATGCGCCCTACATGATAAGGCGTGGTGGTGTGCTTAGAAAAAATATGCCAGCGCACTTTCGGGCCTTTCATCAACCGCTGCACCAACTTTTTGTCATCGTAGGCGGGCAAGTAAACAGTGTAATGACCTTGATTGGAAATCTTGGCCTCGCGGATGGCCAGACGGATCACCGGAGTAAAAATATTTTTGTCGTACCCTTCAAAATGAAAGCCTACGTATTTTTTTACAGGCGCATAATTTTTCAAGAGCCACTCACCAAATGGGTCAATGAATTTTGGGCGCGGTGATTTTTTTGAAAGCAAAGCCGACTGATGGCTCAACGAAATAATCGGCACTTCTTTTTTGCGCGCAGCCCAAGCGGTGATTGGTTCAAAATCATTGACAATCAAATCATATTTCTCTACCGGGAAATTATTGATCTCGCGCATCAATTCTTTGCTGCTGTTCTTTTGAAAAGTTTTAAAAAAATTAATGCCGCCACTTTTGCCAAAATAAAAACTCAATCCTTTCGATTTGTATTTTACGGGGTAGGGCAATTTCACTTCGGCCTGTGCACCGCTCACAAACAAATCGAGCGAGCCATATTTTTTTAGTTCGGGGATAATGTCAACCGCGCGGCTCAGGTGGCCATTGCCCGTGCCTTGGATGGCGTAGAGGATGTTCATTTTTTTACGGGCAAAAATTCGTTGACAAGGTCTTTAAATATCTCGTCATTGTCCAAAATATATTTTTTGTCTTTCGCAATCTTTATTAAATGCGCCCGCACGTCATCGGCATAGCGGTAGATGCGCCACTCGCCCATATTGTACTCCAGCGAAGTGAGGTTCTCCACCCAATCGCCCGAGTTGAGATACGTTACTTCGCCTTTGTCGGTTATGATTTTTTTTATTTCCGGGTGATGAATGTGTCCGCACACCACAAAATCATATCCGTTCTCAATGGCAATTTCGGCCGCGGTCTTTTCAAAGTCGTTGATGAATTTCACGGCTTGCTTCACACTGTCTTTCACGCGCTTCGACAGCGAAATCTTTCCACGCCCAAAGAGTTTCAAAATAAAATTGACAAATGAGTTGATGTGGATCAGCATAGCATAACCTACCGCCCCCAACTTGGCCAGCCATTTGGAATATTTCATCGTTACATCAAACACATCGCCATGAAAAATCCATGCCGACTTGCCTTGCAGCGCGATCACTTTTTTGTTGGCGATCTGAAACGAGCCGATACGGAAGCCTGCAAACTTGCGCAGCATCTCGTCATGGTTGCCGGTGAGGTACGTGATCTTCGTGCCCTTGGCGAGCAAGCCCGTGATGTGCTTCACCACCTGCATGTGCGACTTTGGCCAGTAGCGTTTGCTGAACTGCCACATGTCGATGATGTCGCCATTGAGGACGAGGCGCTTAGGCTTGATTGTTTTGAGGTAGCGCAACAGCTCTTCGGCATGGCAGCCGTACGTGCCGAGGTGCACATCGGAAATGACCACCAACTCTACCTCACGTTTTTTTTTGCTGCCCACAGTAATAAATTCGGTTGTGCAAAGATCGCGATTACAAAATTACCGTGAGTTAAAATGAATGTTAGGGGAATGTTACTGAATCAAGTTGATCTTCTGCAAAAAACAACTTGACTTCATACCCATGCCTAGGTTCGTGTCTTCACGAACCTAGAAACTTAAACCTCAAATATTTAATCTTCTCCCCTTCGGCAGCAAACATTTCTTCATAACGGGTTTTGATGTCGAAGCACTCCGCTTGCAAATCAGATTGGTAAAGATCCTGGGTGAGTTTCAAATCCAGAATATCGGTGCGCAAACTTAGTTCTTCCACGGTGTAATCAAACAGGGCAGTATTGTCGGTCTTGAACCGGAACCAACCATCAGCTTTCAAAATATTTTTAAACAAGCCCAAAAACCGTGGGCTGGTAAGTCTTCGCTTGATGTCGCGCTTGCGTGGGCGCGGGTCGGGGAACGTGAGCCAGATTTCGTCCACTTCGTTGGGCTCAAAAAAACTTTCGATGTTCAAAATATGGGTGCGCAGAAAAGCTACATTTTTCAATCCTTCTTCTTGCGCCCACGTGCTGCCCTTCCACAAACGATCGCCTTTCACATCCACACCAATAAAATTCTGATCGGTAAATTTTCTTGCCAACCCCACTGAATATTCGCCCCGGCCACAAGCAAGTTCCACGGTTAATGGATTGTTGTTTTTAAAATACAATTCCTTCCAATGCCCTTTGACTTGCTCATAAATTTCCTTGCCGGACTCAATCACGTTGTCGCGACTGGCAATAACTTCATAACGGTTAAGTTTGCTCTTCATAAATTTGTCAATTACTATCGAACCCATTAAACGTCATCGCGAGCACCGTGGGTAGCCAGTGCGATTGCGTGAAGCGATCCTCATAAAAAGGAGATCGCTTCGCCCAACACACAAACCTTGCAGACGCTCGCAATGACGTTCACCACTCACAAATTTCCAATCTCTGCTACTACAAATGTGCTGCCGCCAATAAATATCATATCGTTAGCAGAGGCGTACTGTCTCGCTTGTGCGATGGCTTCATTCACATCTTCAACCACTTCTCCTTCCAAGTGATACGCCTGTGCTTTCACTTTTAACTCAACCGCATTCATTGCTCTTGGAATTTTCGTTTGGCAAAAATAATAATGCCCATTCGTTGGCAACAACGCCAGCACGCGCTCTGGGTCCTTGTCGCTCACCATGCCCCAAA
The DNA here is from genome assembly GCA_043780615.1 of Bacteroidota bacterium. Taxonomy (GTDB): domain Bacteria; phylum Bacteroidota; class Bacteroidia; order Cytophagales; family Cyclobacteriaceae; genus ELB16-189. The sequence continues at coordinate 6,605 of JAYWDN010000092.1, forward strand.
CAATATAAAGCTCTTCAAATTTTTGTTTGCTGATTTGCTTTAACACTTCGCGAACTCCGGCTTCATTATGACCCGTATCGCAAATGATCAATGGGCGGTCTCCCAATTTTTGCCATCGCCCTTTTAGCCTGGTGAGTTTCACTGTGTTTTGCAATCCATCAGAAATATTTTTTTCGGTGATCACAAATCCTTTCTTTTTCAATTCGTCAATCACTGCCAGCACTCCCGCTAAATTCATTTGCTGATAACTTCCTTTTAATTCAAGATGATATGTTTCTTTTTTTGAATTGTGCAAAACTTCAAAGCCTCCATCACCCAAAGATTTCACATTATAATTATCGTTAGCAAAAATAATTGGGCTATTTTCATCAGCAGTTTTTTCCAAAAAAACGTTTTCCACTTCGGGTTGACGCTCGCTGATTATAACAGGAACACTTGGTTTTATAATCCCCGCTTTCTCTGTTGCAATTTTCTGCAAGGTATCTCCCAATATATCCGCATGATCCCAACTGATGTTGGTGATCAACGAAACTTCGGGCGTGACCACATTCGTGGAATCCAATCTTCCACCCAGGCCCACTTCAATCACGGCAATATCCACTTTTTCTTTTTCAAAATAATCGAAGGCCATTGCCACGGTGGCTTCAAAGAAGGATGGTTTTATTTTTTCCAAAACTGCTTTCGTCCGTTCAACAAAATCAACAACAAAAGTTTTTGACACATCCACCCCATTTATTTTTATCCGCTCAGTAAATTCTTTGAGGTGTGGCGAAGTGTAAAGCCCCGTTTTATATCCAGCCGATTGCAGGATGGCCGCCAGCATGTGCGATGAACTACCTTTGCCATTAGTGCCAGCCACATGAATGCTCTTAAATTTCTTTTCGGGATTGCCCAACGCGGCACACAACGCGATGGTGTTGTTCAAATCATTTCTGTACGCCACCGCCCCCACCCGCTGGTACATCGGCAGGTTCTCGTACAAATAATTCAGTGTCAACTGATAGCGGTCCATTTGTGAGTGCGAAATTAATATTTATTCGTTGTCTGTAATCGCAACTGTTAATTCGGTGTACTGACTTAGGCTTTATGTATTCACTTCGTGCCTTGGTGGCCACCAAGGCACAAAATCACAAAGAAATACAAAAGTGTCGCACACTCGTTAATTCGTTGTCCGTTAATTGCTGATCATGACATTCGCCAATAACCATTTACAAATAACGGCTTGCCTAAGCGGCCAACAAATCGTTACTTGCAAAACAAAAAAATAAAATAGCGTGGCCTGGTTTCGCGAATGGGGTTTGACCCAATGGATTTTCGTTTTATTGTTCGTTTTCCTTTACGGGATTTTTATTTTCCGCATTGTGCGCATCAGCCGCGTGCTCAAGACTCCGTACTACATTATTTTTCTAAAATTGGCTTGGCGCTCGGCCTTCTTTGTGTTGGTGCTGGTTGCCTTTCTTGGCCCCTCGTTTGGCGATTCGAAAAGGGAAATCAAATCGGTAGGCAAAGACATTATGATCTGCGTGGACTTGTCGAAGTCGATGGACGCGTTCGACATCCAGCCCACACGCTTAGAGAAAGTAAAATTTGAAATGAAGCGGCTTGTAGAGGCGTTCAGTTCCGACCGCCTTGGGGTGATCATCTTTTCATCGGAAGCGTTTATGCAATGTCCGCTCACGTACGATCAAAATGCGCTCAACCTTTTTATCGAAACCATGACCACCAGCCTTGTGCCTTCGAGCGGCACCGACTTTGCCCCGCCCCTGCGCATGGCCCTGAGCAAATTGGAAAATCAGGAAGGCCCCAGCACACAACAAAAATCAAAAGTGATAATCCTGATCAGCGATGGCGAAGATTTTGGCGAGCATACCAACGAGGTTGCCAAAGAAATTGAAGACAAGAACATTAAACTTTTTACACTCGGTGTAGGCACGGAAAAAGGAAGTCAGATCATGGCTCAGCACGGCTACAAAACCGATGCACGTGGCAACATTGTGGTCTCTAAAATAAACCCTGCCGAATTGAAGTCGCTGGCGAGCAAGACCAACGGCCAGTATTTTGAAATCAATGAGAGCCGCAACGATGTGGCACGGCTCATCAACACCATTGGCAAGATTGAAGGCGAACTGCGCGATGCCCGTGTGGTGGATGTCTCGGCCAACCGATACTACTTTTTTCTGCTCGCTGCGTTAGTACTCTTGGTTTTGGATTTATTGATCAATGTGAAGACGGTAACAATATGAAGTGGCTACTTTTATTTTCGCTCTCATTCCTTTCCATCGATCCTGCGAAGATCAGCAAGATCAATGCACTGAAAGCCGAAGCGAAAAAGGCGTACCTCGCTGGCGATATGAAAACCGCCATTGCGAAATATAAATTCTTGAAAGACTCGCTCAAAGTGGAAGAAGAAGAACTATCCATGAATTTGGCGAACGCCTATTTCAACACCAACGATACCACCCATGCATTCAGTGCCTACCAACCGTTGTCGGTGAGCGGCAACCCAAAAATAAAATCGCAGGCCAACCAGCAGATGGGCGTGGTGGCCAACCGTCAAGGCAAGGTTGAAGAAGCATTGAATTATTTTAAGCAAGCCATGAAGGCCGACCCAGCCAATGAACAAGCACGCTATAACTATGAAATGGTGAAGAAGAAACTGGAAGAAAAAAAGAAGCAAGAAGAAAAGAAAGATAAAGATCAAGACAAAAAAGACGATCAGAAAAAAGATCAAAACAAAGACCAAAAGGACAAGCAGAACAAAGACCAGCAAAATAAAGATCAGAAGGACAAGAAAGACAAACAGGATAAAAAAGAGCAGCAGGACAAAGACAAAAAAGAGCAACAGAAAAAAGATCAGAAAGACAAGCAAGATCAAAAAGACAAAGAACAGAAAGAAAAAGAGCAGCAGAAAAAAGAGAAAGACAAAAAAGAGCAGCAGCCCAAGGATGAAAAAAAAGACGAACAAAACCCATCGCTCTCTGAAAAGCTGAAAAATATGAAGATGAGCGAAGACAGAGCCAAGATGATTTTGGAAGCCATGAAAAACCAAGAAATCCAATACCTTCAGCAGAACAAACGCAAGGCGACTAAACCCAAAGATAAAGGAAAGCCAGATTGGTAGTGAGGAGTAGGCAGTAGGCAGTAGGCAGTAGGCAGTAGGCAGTAGGCAATTTTTCAAATCGTAAATCGTAAATCGTAAATCTAAAGCCATGAAAGAAGTTGTAATCGTATCGGCCGTGCGCACACCCATCGGCAGTTTTGGTGGAAGTTTAGTTAGTCTATCGGCTGTGAAGTTGGGAGCTACCGCTGTGAAAGCTGCTTTGGCTAAAATCAATTTAGACCCCCAGCTGGTGCAAGAAGTCTTCTTCGGCAACGTCATCTCTTCAGGACTTGGCCAAGCACCTGCTACACAAGTGGCGGTGGGCGCAGGCCTGGGCTACAACATTCCCTGTACGCTCGTCAACAAAGTTTGTGCTTCGGGCATGAAGGCAATTATGCTGGGCGCGCAGTCGATCATCTTGGGGCATAACGAAGTGGTGGTCGCTGCCGGAGCCGAAAGCATGAGCAACATTCCGTATTACTTGATGAAGGCCCGCTACGGCTACAAGTATGGCGATGGCCAATTGATCGATGGGCTTACTTTGGATGGGCTCACCGATGTGTACAATCATTGTGCGATGGGCGTGTGTGCCGACAATACTGCGAAAGAGATGAACATCAGTCGCGCGGACCAAGATACTTACGCGATCAATTCCTATAAACGATCGGCTGCAGCATGGGCGGCAGGAAAATTCAAAGACGAAATTGTTCCCGTAGAAATCATCGGAAAGAAGGGCGATGTCACCTTGTTCAGTGAGGACGAAGAATACAAGAATGTAAACTTTGAAAAAATACCCGGACTGAAACCAGTGTTCACCAAAGAAGGAACTGTAACAGCCGCGAACGCCTCAACCATAAACGATGGAGGCGCAGCCGTAGTGCTGATGAGCGCAGCCAAAGCAAAAGAACTTGGCCTTGCACCCCTTGCAAAAATCCGTGGCTTTGCCGATGCTGCCCAAGACCCGATGTGGTTCACCACCACGCCTTCATTGGCAATTCCAAAAGCCATGAAGATGGCCGGTGTGGAGAAAAAAGATGTCGACTTTTACGAAATAAACGAAGCGTTTGCTGCGGTAGCTATTGCCAACAATATGAAGCTTGGACTCGATCCGTCCACAGTGAATGTGAACGGTGGTGCCGTAGCATTAGGTCATCCGCTCGGTGCCTCTGGCGCGCGCATCACCATCACGCTCGCAAATATTTTAAAACAAACCAGTACTTCCATTGGTGTGGCCGGCATTTGCAACGGTGGTGGTGGGGCTTCGGCAATTGTTATCGAAAAAATGTAAACTGGATGCTGGATACTGGAAGCACGCGCTACCCATTAATCATGAATCCAGGCTCAATGCCTAAAGCCATCTTTTAATGAAGCACGTTTTTTATTTACTCCTCTTTATCAGCTTCTCATCCTTTGCACAGAAGGAAATAAAAACGTATTACGATCTGGAAAAATCGCGGGTACAGGAAGATTACTTTGTGGACGACAGCCAAATGATGGAAGGAAAATACCGCAAGTATTTTCCAAACGGTAAGATTGCCCTCGAAGGGAATTTTGTGAACGGGGTTCGCTCGGGCACTTTTTACGAGTACCACGAAAACGGAACACTCATCCGCAAGATCAGTTACGAAAACGGAATGCGCCATGGCGAAGTGCAGGTCTTCAACGAAAAAGGCAAGCCAATACAAACCGCCTATTATCAAAACAACTTGCTCGTAGATAGCGTGAAATCATTTTTTCCATCGGGGATATTAAAACAAAAAAGTCTGTTTGTAAAAGGTAAACCCGATGGTGCCGTGAAAGAATATTTTCCTTCTGGAAAAATCAGAAAAGAAATTGTGTACAAAGACCAACGGCCCAACGGTGTCACCAAAACGTATTACGAAAGTGGCGTGCTCGAAACGGAAGCCAACTACAAAGACGGCTTTGTCAGTGGGTTTTACAAATCCTATTTTCCAAATGCTCAACTTGAATTAATCTACTCGATCAAAGAAGGTGAGAAAATAGGTGAGTTTTTAAACTACGACCCGGCTGGGCATTTACTTTTGAAAGGACACTTCATGCTTGGGCGCTTGCACGGAGATAACATCGGGTACTTTGCCGATGGCACCAAACGCCACGACTACAATTTCAATCAAGGCTCAAAGACAGGCACCAATTTTGACTATCACCACAATGGCAAAGTTCGGATCAAAGAACAATTTGCGTTCAACGGAGTGGACAGTGAACTAAATGAGTACGATAGCTCTGGACGAAAATTATTTGAAAAGAATTTCCGTCAAAGCAGGCCTCATGGAGTGTGGTATTTTTATGGTGCCGATGGAAAGACGCTGACCTTAAAAGAAAATTACTTAGACGGCCAACTCAATGGTACCCGAACAATGTATCATCCTAACGGAGAGAAAAAAGTGGAAGAGACCTGGAAATTTAATCTCATCACAGGGCCTGTGAAAAATTTCTATGAAGACGGAAAACTTTTGAGCGAGTGCGAGTTTCGTGCCAACCGCATGCACGGCCTCTACACCAACTTCTGGCCCAACGGAAAAATAAAAGAGCAAGGCGAATATGTAGCCAACAAAAAACACAAAGAGTGGAAGGAGTTTGATGAAGAGGGGAAACAAATAAAGGCTCAAAACTTCC
>JAYWDN010000093.1:0-12313 GCA_043780615.1 Bacteroidota bacterium
TCCTTCTCTTGCCATGTCCCCGCGCAAATGCAAACTCTCCAAGAGCATGCTGCGCACTTTGAAAATGCTGGCGGGCCTGCCGCTCCGAAATAAAAAAAATAAAAAAAGCGGGGCCGCCCGTGCATGGTGCATAACATTAGTACACGCGCAACTCCGTTGCGCATACCCGCCCAAAATCAGGGAATACACGCAACCGGGTTGCGTGTATTTCCCATTTAGCTGTGCTATTCCAATCATCTTTTACTAACCACCTCACCAATCTTTTCAAATAAAATCAATGTCCACATTTAGCGGGTAGCGCATCAAAAAATCAAGTGCTTCTTCAACCGTCATGCCTTCAAACAAAACTTTGTACAGCCGGTCGGTGATGAGCGCGCGCACCTTGTAGTGGTCGGCACATTTTTTTGCGATGCGCACGGTGTTGATCCCTTCGGCCACTTCTTTCATGTCTTCAATTATGTCTTTCAGCTTTTCGCCTTTGGCCAAGCGGTAGCCCACGGTGAAGTTGCGGCTCATGGGGCTGTTGCACGTGGTCACCAAGTCGCCAATGCCGGCCACGCCCAAGAACGCTTTCGTGTCGCCACCGAGTGCGCGGCCGAGGTACACCATCTCTACCGCCCCGCGGCTGATGAGCAAGCCCTTGGCATTGTCGCCAAAGCCGAGGCCACTGAGTGCGCCCGAGGCGATGGCAATAATATTTTTTAGCACGCCTGCAATCTCCACGCCCACGATGTCGTGATTTTCATACACCTGAAAGCGGTCGCTCTTCAATAATTTTTTTCCCGTCTGGATCACTTCGTTGAAGCTGCTGGCGATCACGGTGGCTGCGGGCTGGCGTTGTGCCAACTCTTTGCTCAAGTTCGGCCCCGCCAGACAACCGATGCGCACGGCCACACTTTCTTCGCGGATCACTTCGCTCATGGTTTTCACCATGCTGCGGTTAAGTGTTTTTGCCGTTTCGATCGTTTCGCCTTTAGGCAAATTAATATCAAAACCCTTGGTGCCGTGGATGAGCATGTGGTAAGGGTGCAGGTGCGGAGCGAGTTGCTTCATCATCGCCCGAAAGTGTGCGGAGGGTACTATCGGAAAAATAATTTCGCACGCGCGCGCCAGCCTTGCAAAATCGCTGATGGCTTCAACGTTTTCGTGCACCTCATTGCCCCGGTGCTGATGGTGTTGGTTGATGCGGCTGACATCGTCAGGATTGCGGGCATAGAGCAGCACCTTGCGGTTTACGGCCAGCATGTTGGCGATGACCGTGCCAAAGCTGCCCGCGCCAATGACCGCGACTGGCTTATCAGATAGAGTGTTCGAGGTCATAGCCCACTAATCGATTGTGGTAATAATAGAGCAGCGATAAATCTTTGGTGATGATGTTGCCCGTTTTGTTTTTCATCACCGGGCGGTTCAAATGGAAAACACCGGCATTGTCTAATCCACGGGTGATCACAATATCGGATGGCCCTTTGACGTGCGAGGCGTAATTGATATTGCCTTGCTCTTTCAGCGAATAGATTTGTTTACGCACCCGTTTGAAAACCGTTTTGAATTCTTCATAATTTATCTCGAGGTCTTCTTCGGGCAAGCGCAGCAGGCTGAACAGATCCAACTGTGGAAATTTTTTCTGCCACATTTCAAAGGCAATAAAAGAAACGAGGTGGCTGGCAAACACGCGGTTGATTTTGTGATACTCCGTGACGATGCGCTGGCTGAGCATACGTGTGTATTCGTCTTCGCGCTGGCGGTCAACGGTGAGTTGGCCGCTGCTGATAAAGTAATCTCTCGTGTCGATGATGCGGCCGTTGGCATCTAAGCTGTTCCCCTCTTCGTCCACGTAGTTGCCCATCACATCCAAACCAGGCCCGACCGAAACTGAAATATTGGACCGGTTGCCAAAAAATTTGATCATGAACTTCACCAGTTGAAAACTCCCGTATTTGTCTTGCTCCGGAAAATAACGGTCTTGCCCTTTCGCATGAAGATAGTCTTCGATCAGTTCGGGGGCCTCCAATACAAAATGATAATTGAGCGTAACCGGCACCACAAATATTTTTCGTGTTTCGCCTTCAGTATTGTAAAGTGTGCGTTGTGCTTCGATGGCCGTGCTGAGCAGCCCGAGTTTCAATTGCTTTTCGATCGTGCCCGAACGGGAGCGCGTGCCGCCCGGAAAAAATAAACTGTGCGCCCCTTTTTGTAGGGCAAGACTGGAATACATCTTCAACGTTTCCAGGTAAGGGAGGTTCTTCTTCCTGCGGTCCACTTTGTACGCGCCCAAGCTGTTCATAAAGTAAGCGATGATCTTGATGTTGAATAAATTCAAGCCCGCTCCATAAATAAAGGCGGGCAGTCCTATGGAGTGGATCACCCATCCGATCAAAATTGAATCGAGGTTGCTGAAGTGGGTGGGCACCATCACCACCGTGCCTTTGCGGGCCAGGTTGCGGATCATCTTTACTTTTCCTACGATGTGTATCTTGTCGCGCAGGGTATATTGGTTGCGAAAGAATGCTCCGAATTTTTTTACCCGTGCACCGTTGAGCAAACGGAGGAACCAAAACTTCACCACTTCGCGCGCGAGGCGGTAGCTGTTGGGCTTGAAATTGCCCGCGATCTCTGCCGCATAGCGGTGAACGATGCGCCCCAAGAGATCATCTACTTTGGGCTGAACGTCATCGGGGTTTTTGCCGCTGAGTTCTACCAGCTCGTTTTTTATTTTAGACCAAAAAGAAGAATCATCTTTTGGATCCACGCGCCACCGGTTTCTTTTGATACGGTTTTGCTCGCGGTAGGCAGTGGCCTGAAGGTCATCGATCAATTGCTTGAACGAGGGTCGCATTTCGCGGATGCGCTCCACCGCCTTGCGCGTGACTTCTTCGATAAACTCTTTGCGGTTTTTGCTTAGTTGGTACACGGGCCAATCGGGGATGCGATCCAGGATCGGTTTGTATTTCCGGTTTTTGTTTTTCTTTTCTTCGAGGAATTCCATCCACTAGGGTTAGACAAGTCGGCCAAAGTTAATGTACTAAGAGGCAATCACAAAACGTCCCGCTCTCTGAGGGTGCATTTCAAATTGTCAAGGGCTCTTTTCAGATTAAACGCTCCAAGAGTTGTTCGTAGAAATGGTTGACCTGTACTTCACCAACCAAACTCAGGGAGAGTTTGCCACAAGTGGTGAAGGGAATTATAAATCATTCAGCGAGGTGTGCAGGCTCTCGGCCATTTGGTTGAACCGCTCGATGGCACTCTTGAGGAAGGCCTCGTTCACAATTTTTTTTAGGTCTTCTTCCGATGCCACATCGTACTCGTGGATTTTAAAAGTCTGTTCAAACAGCTCTGCTTCCAATTTGATGAGGTAGCGGTTGTTCCAATGAAAGATGGTGATCTTTAGTTCGGGGTGGGGGATTTCGCCTACTACGCGCATGCGCAAATATCATTAAATAAAACCGAGCGCAGGAAAATCTTCGCGCAGGATTTTTGAAGGATCGGCCCCCATCCATTTGCCGAGCAGCGTAGCATATACACTTCTAAAATCTACTTGATAGAGCAAGTCGCCTTCGTCCAAGCTGCCTAATTTTTCCATCCACGCCAGGTTGAGTTTCATCATATTCTCCTGCGACTTCAAAAAAACTTCATTCACCAGTTGCTTTTGCTTGTCATTAATACCGTTGGGCACCTCTGGCTTGACGATCACGTCAATAGGGGTACTTTCTTTTTTTTGAAAGAACGATCTCACGGAATACTTTACTTGAATTGGCAGCATGCCAAACGAGGCACGGTGATAGAGATGTTTTGCTTTTGCGAAGGGGAGGTGAATCATCCGGGTGTGGATTTGTTTTGCTTGGAGCAATAATTACCGGAAAGGTTTAGTTGGTAAATCCAATATCCATTATAGATTATCGTTTTAGTTCGTCCATTAGTTCGGTTTCAAACACAATGTTCTTTTATTAATGTTGTATTTTTGAGTTGATAATTTTCAAGATGCTAAAGTTTATTCGGTTTTGCTTTTCATCGATGGTGTTGGCGGCACTGACCACCACCGTGGCCATGGCCACCCACTTACGTGCAGGCGACATCACCCTGCGGAGAAAAAGTTGTAGCAGTTACGCATACACTATTACGCTGCACATATACACTAAATTCAGTGCACCCGTAAAATTCAGTCAAGGAAACTCAGGGCAATTGAACTTTGGCGATGGAAGCAAAATCTATAACCCTGCCGAGATACCCAACCCTCCTCTTATCGCTGCGACCGATGACGGTGGCGTGGGCGAAGTAACCTTTTCGATCGACCATACTTTTCCGGGGCCAGGTGCTTATACTATTTCGTATTATGAACAGAACCGAAACGATGGAATAATCAACATTAATAATTCGGTGGGAACACCTTTTTACATTCAAACCCAGATTATCATCGATCCATTTTTGGGTTGCGATAATACACCCGAACTTTTGGTGCCACCAATAGATAGGGGATGTACCGGGGTGGCCTGGTTTCACAACCCCGGGGCGTACGATATTGATGGCGATAGTTTGTCGTACGAGTTGTTTGTGCCTAAGCAGGCAAAAGATGTGGACGTACCGGGTTACGTACAGCCCAACTCGCAAAAATTTTATAATGCAGTCGGCATTCCTTATTCACAAGCGAATGAGTTGGGCAATGGCCCGCCCACATTTGGCATCAACCCCATCACAGGAACAATCACCTGGGATGCGCCCGGTGAAGCAGGAGAATACAACATCGCTTTCATCATCAGAGAGTGGAGAAAAGTGGCGGGCACATGGGTATCGCTGGGCTACGTAGAGCGCGACATGCAAATTGTAATTGAAAATTGCCATAATCTACGACCAAAGCTGGTAGTGCCGCCTGATCTTTGTGTGCTGGCGGGCACGGTGGTGAACCAAGATATTTTTGCGACAGACCCAGACGGAAGCCCCACGGGCGGTGCAAGAGGAAAAGGAGACAGCGTGAAAATTGAAGGCTACTCGCAAGTCTTTACCTTAAATCCTTCGCCTGCCAGCTACACCCCAGGCCCCGCAGTTTGGCAGCCCACCTACAGTGCAATCCAACAAGCCCATATTAATTTTAATTGGGCGACTAACTGTTTGCACATAAAAGAGCAACCCTACCAAGTGGTGTTCAAGGCCACCGACAATGGCGCGCCACCGTTGGCAACTTTTGAAACGTGGAAGATACGCGTGGTGGCACCACCACCACTTTGGAATACCATCACCTTGAACCCCAACAATCGATCTTCATTATTGACATGGCAACCGTATGCTTGTGCCAATGCCGCGATCATGCAAGTGTGGCGCAGGGTTGACAGTGCACCGTTCACACCACCTACTTGTGTCACGGGCATACCCGATTATTTGGGCTACACCATGATTGCCCAGGTGCCGATTGCCACTACCACCTATACCGACAACGGACTTGCTGCTGGCGCAAAATATTGTTACCGATTGGTGGCCGCCTTCCCGCAGCCCAACGGTGGCTTTAGCTACGTGTCGCAAGAGATGTGCCTTCCGCCTATTATTGTTGACGCGCCCGTGATCACCAAAGTGTCGATTGATGTTACCGATACCCAAGTGGGGCAGATCACCGTGAAATGGAGATCGCCTTTCGAAGCAAAAAAAACCCAGTTTCCTCCACCTTATACTTTTGTGGTGAAACGTGCGGAAGGCTTTAGCGGAAAAATAAATTTGACCACCGCTAACCCCGGGCAGTTGACCGATTCCACTTTTGTGGATACGGGATTGAACACCGCGCAAAACGTTTATAACTACCGGATTTTTTCTTACGATAAGAATGGTGGGTATGTGGACACCTCTGCGGTGGCCTCTTCGGTGCGACTGGAGTTGAAGCCGTTGTTCAAACAGATCCAATTGAATTGGATCGCCAATGTGCCGTGGTCGAACAACACCACTGCTTACCCGATGCACTTGATTTATCGTGGCACTAATTCGAGCAGTAAACTGATCACCGACCTCACCTTGATTGACAGCGTGAACGTAAACCAAAAACAATTTTCGTATTTGGATTCTGGCCAATACAACAACACTCCGTTGGTGCAAACACAGAATTATTGTTACGCCATACGGACGAAAGGCTCGTATGGAAATCCTAAGATCACGGCACCGCTTATTAACTTTTCAGAGATCACTTGCGCGGTCCCTGACATTACCAGAAAGCCTTGCAAACCCTTGCTGATATTGGTTGCCACCGATTGCAACTCAGAGAATAATACTTTTTGCCCCGATGAAGGGAATACCGGCTCGGCCAGTTACAGCAACACGGTGAGATGGAGAAAGCCTACCGACTTAACGTGCAAAACAGACATCAAGAGTTACACTATTTATGCTTCGCCTTCCATAGGGCAACCCTTCACAAAAATTGCCGAGGCCGTAGTCGATACGTTTTATATCGACACCAAACTGGCTTCGTTTGCGCGATGCTACAAAGTATCGGCCGTGGACCGGGCGGGCAACGAAAGTGAACTGAGCGATCAGTTTTGTTTCGACAATTGCCCGTACTACGAATTGCCCAATGTGTTCACACCCAATGGCGATAAGTGCAACGATGTGTTCAGTGCGTACAGCATAAAAAACTACGACCCTGAAAATATGTCCACGCCTTGCTCGCAGGTGAGCGATGAAAACGTGAAAGAATTGAAAAGGAAATGTGCCCGCTTTGTGCTGAGTGTTTCATTTGTGGTGTACAACCGGTGGGGCCGCGAAGTTTACAGTTATCAATCGGGCGGAGAAAAAACCATTTACATTGATTGGAACGGCAAAGACAGTGGAGGCCGCGACCTCGATGCAGCAACTTATTATTACCTGGCCAATGTTGTCTTCAATGTGGTTGACCCGCGCAAACGCAACAAGGCCATCAAGGGATGGGTACAGATCATACGATAAAAAAAATTATTCTTTTTGATGGAGTGTGCAATCTGTGCAGTGCCGCTGTGCACTTTGTAATCAAGCGCGATTCCAAAAATAATTTCCGCTTCGCATCGCTGCAATCCGAGTTCGCAAAAAAACTCCTTCCTAAATTCAATCATGGCCATGAGGTCACCACGATTGTATTGATCGACAACGATAAAATTTATTTCCGCAGCGATGCGGCTTTGGAAATTTCTAAAGGGCTGCGCGGACTATGGCCCGTGTTTTTTATTTTTAAAATAGTGCCTCGCTTCCTCCGCGATTTTGTTTACGATTTCATCGCCAAAAACCGGTATCGCTGGTTTGGTAAAACTGATGCGTGTTGGCTGCCTTCGCCTGATTTGAAAAGCCGATTTGTTGACGCGTAGTTTGTTCTGCAATTTATAATCTTGAATCTTTGAATCTTCAATTTTGAAATCTATAATCTTGAATTGATATGAAAGCATTTATTTTCCCCGGGCAGGGCGCGCAGTTCACGGGCATGGGCAAAGAACTCTACGCCACCAACGAAAAAGCAAAAACACTTTTTGGCTCGGCCAATAAAATCCTTGGCTTTGCGATCGCAGAGTCAATGTTTACAGGCACTGCCGATGAACTCAAGCAAACCAAAGTCACGCAGCCCGCAGTGTTTATTCATTCGGTGCTGGTAGCGATTTGCCAGCAGCAACACAAACCTGAAATGGTAGCGGGCCATTCGCTGGGCGAATTTTCTGCGCTCGTAGCCAACGGTGCCCTCTCGTTTGAAGATGGCCTGAAGTTGGTTTCGCAACGCGCTCAGGCCATGCAAAAAGCGTGTGAAAAAAACCCATCGACCATGGCGGCCATCCTTGGCCTTGACGATAAAATAGTAGAAGAAATCTGTGCGGGCATCAAAGAAGAAATTGTGGTGGCGGCCAACTACAACTGCCCCGGCCAGTTGGTAATTTCCGGGTCGATACGCGGAATTGAAATTGCTTGCGATCTACTGAAGGCGGCTGGTGCCAAGCGTGCGTTGCCGTTGCAGGTGGGCGGTGCTTTCCATTCTCCGTTGATGGAGCCTGCCCGCGAAGAACTGGCATCGGCCATTGCAAACACAAATTTTCAAAAACCATTTTGCCCGGTGTACCAAAATGTAAATGCAATGCCTTCCATCGATGTGACCATCATCAAAAAAAACTTGATCGACCAACTCACGGCACCGGTGCGCTGGACACAGTCGGTGCAAAAAATGGTAAGTGATGGAGGTACTGTTTTTATAGAATGCGGCCCAGGCAAAGTTTTGCAGGGCCTTGTAAAAAAAATCGCACCAACCGTGGAGGCCTTCAGTTTGTAAATCGAGTTACTTCCAACAGATCGGTGCATTCGTTCTTCAATTCTTGATTTGTTTTTTTTAAGAGCGGATGAATAAAAGCAACACTGATTTCCGTTAACGGGATCAACACAAACTTTCGTTCCGCCATGCGGGGGTGGGGGATCACCAACTCCGCAGTTTGGATAATTTCATTTCCAAAATAAATGATATCGATGTCGATGGTTCGCGCTCCCCATTTTTCGGATCGTGTTCGGCCTAATGATTTTTCGATCGCTAAACATTTCTCCAACAGACGTTGTGGCGAGAGGGTAGTTTCAATTTGCAACGCTTGATTTAAAAATTGGGACTGATCGGTTTTCCCCCAAGCCGAAGTTTCATACACACCTGATTGCTTCACTATCCGTCCAACTTTTTTTTTGATTTCTTCAATACTCAGTTCAAGTTGAGCCGATCGGTTGCCGAGATTGCTTCCCGTCAAAAGAAAAATATTTTTGTGCAACATGGGTTTAAAGGTAGCAATCGTCTTTTATTTCCCGATCAGGTTTCTGTACTTTTGAAACTTAATTTTCCAACCCATGAATTTCTTCAAAACATTTTTGGCCTCATGCCTCGGTTCGCTGCTGGCGTTAGTGGTTTTGTCTTTTTTAATGATCGCAATTTTTGCTGCGGCCGTTTCTAATTTTTCGGGTGGCGACAAGCAAGTGACGGTAGCTGATAATTCAGTGCTGCACTTGAAACTGAACGGCCCCATCACCGAACTGGAATCGGAAAATCCGTTTGAAGGGCTGCCTATCCTTGGAGCAGAGGCCTCGGCCATTGGGTTGTTGCAATTGAAGAGTGCCTTGGCCAACGCCAAAACCGATGCGGCCATTCGTGGCATTTATTTGGACGTGAGCTTTTTTCAAGGCGGCTATGCAGTAGCCAAAGAAATCCGTGAATCGATTTTAAATTTTAAAAAATCGGGCAAGTGGGTGGTGGCGTACAGCGAAATGTACTCCGAGCCTTCGTACTATCTCGCTTCATCGGCCGATAAAGTATTTCTCAATCCCGAAGGTGAGTTGGAATTCAACGGCCTGTCGGTGGAAGTGGGCTTCTACAAAAAAATGTTCGACAAGTTAGAGATCAAGCCCGAGGTATTCCGTGTGGGCGATTTCAAAAGTGCGGTAGAGCCTTTCTTTCTTGATAAGATGAGCGATGCCAACCGCCTTCAATTGAAAGTGCTGATTGATGAGATCAACAACAATGTGATCAAAGAAGTGGCCGAGAGCCGCAAGATCAGCGAAAGCGAGATCAGAAAAATCTCCAATCAAATGTTGGTGACCAGCACGCAAGAAGCAAAAAAATACGGGCTCGTAGATTCGTTGGTTTACTACGACCAAGTGCAGGCCGATTTGCGATCGAGACTTGGGTTGGGCAAGAATGCGAAAATCACTTTCGTGAAATACGGCAAGTACAAAAAAAGCTTTACGAATTCCTCTTCCTCGAAAAATGAAATAGCGGTGATCGTGGCCGATGGCGACATAATGCCCGGCAAGGCACAGCAAGGCACGATCGGTGCCGACACGTTTGCCGAAGAATTGCGCAAGGCACGCACCAACGACAAAGTGAAAGCCATTGTGCTGCGCATCAACTCTCCGGGCGGCAGTGCGCTGGCCTCTGATGTGATGTGGCGCGAAGTGATGTTGGCATCAAAAGAAAAACCGATCATCGCCTCCATGTCCAATTACGCGGCATCGGGCGGGTATTACCTGGCCATGGGCTGCGATACCATTGTGGCCGAGCCCAACACCATCACGGGTTCTATCGGTGTGTTCAGCGTGCTTTTTGATTTGAGCAGTTTCCTCGATAAAAAAATAGGGATCACCTTTGATCAAGTGAAGACAGGCGAAGTAGGCGACCTGGTTTCGTTCACACGGCCGCTCACCGAAATCGAAAAATCAATTTGGCAAAAGAAGACCGATCGGATTTATGAAGAGTTCACGACCAAAGCAGCCAATGGCCGCAAGATGACGGTGGAGCAACTTAAAAAAATCGCGTCTGGCCGAGTGTGGTCAGGTACGCAAGCAAAACAGAATGGGCTGGTCGATGTGCTCGGTGGCTTTGACGAGGCGGTGCGCATTGCTGCCGCCAAAGCAAAAATTGAAAACGATTACAAACTGAAGTTCTATCCAAAACAAAAATCGTTTTTTGCGCAGTGGTTGCAAGACCTTGAAGAAAACGCCAAGGTAAAAATATTGCAATCCGAACTGGGCGAAGGCTACGAAACGTTGAAGCAAATCAAAAAAGTGCAACACTATCAGGGCGCACAAGCACGGATGCCATTGGAGTTGCAGATTCATTGAAGAGTGATTCGTTGATTTGAAAATTCGTTGATTCAATAATAATTTGAAACCCAAAGTCTTTATACCAAGTCCTAAGTCCCAATATCTAAGACCTAACTATGATAAAAAATAACTGGACCCGCGAAGAGATTACAGAAATTTACAACAGGCCTGTTTTAGAGTTGATCTATGATGCGGCCACAGTTCACCGCCAGCACCACGATGTGCAAGAAGTTCAAGTGTGCACGTTGCTATCCGTGAAAACGGGAGGTTGCCCTGAAGACTGTGCGTATTGCCCGCAGGCCGCCCGCTACCACACCGAAGTGAAAGTACACAAGCTCATGGAAGTGGACGAAGTGATGCAGAAAGCCATCGAAGCAAAAGAAGCAGGCAGTACCCGTTTTTGCATGGGCGCAGCCTGGCGCGAAGTGCGCGACAACAAAGATTTTGATAAAGTACTCGCTATGGTAAAGGGCGTGAGCACATTGGGCATGGAAGTGTGCTGCACGCTGGGCATGCTCTCGCCCGAGCAAGCCGAAAAATTGAAAGAGGCTGGCCTCTATGCCTACAACCATAACCTCGACACGAGCGAAGAATTTTATGGCGACATCATCTCCACGCGCACCTACAAAGACCGCCTCGACACATTGACACACGTTCGCAGGGCGAAAATCTCGGTCTGCTCAGGCGGGATCATCGGCATGGGCGAAGGTGAGGGCGACCGCATCGGTATGCTGGTGACGCTCGCCACATTGCCCGAGCATCCCGAGTCGGTGCCGGTGAATGCACTCGTACCGGTTGAAGGCACGCCCTTGGAAAACCAGGAAAAAGTTTCGGTGTGGGAAATGCTGCGCATGATTGCCACGGCACGCATCCTCATGCCCAAGGCGATGGTGCGATTATCTGCAGGCCGCGTGCGTATGACATTGGAAGAGCAGGCCCTGTGTTTTATGGCAGGGGCCAACAGCATCTTTGCTGGCGACAAACTATTGACTACGCCAAACCCTGCCACCGTGCAAGACAAAGCCATGTTTCAAGTGCTGAACTTGAGGCCAAGGCTGGCGTACAAGGACTTGAAGAAAGCGGTACTTGCGTAAAGAAATTTATTTGTTTTAAAACACAAACTATCATCTCAGTATTTTGTCAATACCAAGATGATAGTTGTTCTCAAAAAACCAGATCAGAATTTATCCTCTGATACCAACCCACCGATGGGCTCAACGTCCTGATTTTTTTGAGTGGCCACTTTGGTTGGTTTTTTATCAACCTTGGTAGGCGAAGTAAACGCGAAAGACAAAGCAATGATTGCTGATACAGCAATGACACTTACAACTTTTGTTTTCATTTTACTTTTGTTTATGATTGACGAATGTTTTTCTTTAAGAACCTTTAGGAACTGATACGCCACCTCCACCTGGGGCATTTTCTCTAGGCTTCACTACTTCTTCGGTGCAAGAAGAGATGGTCAGGGCAAGCGAAGCAAGCAGTGCGATTGTGTAGAATAATTTTTTCATGGTGTAAGGTTTAGGTTTTAGTTTGTAATTGGTTTGGTTAAATTGTGCGACAAAATTCTTTTTTGCTGCAAGGTCGTTTCTACAAAACAAATTTTAAAAGCAACTCGTGTACCCAAAAAAAATTGACCGATCCAAAGCTTTTTTTATCTTCCTCTTGATTTTTATTTCAATAGGATTGACTGCTCAAAAAATTGATTCATTAAAAAAAATACTTCCGTCTTCAGAAGGTGTCAATAAATATGAAATCC